>NZ_CP037421.1:5709264-6024279 GCF_007748155.1 Gimesia panareensis | reverse complement strand
TCCAACAGTGCTTGAATCAGTAAGAAAAAATAGAATCAGGCAACAAAAAGAACCATACTTAGATTTCACTTTCCCATCCTGTTGCCTGCGACAAACCCCGAATGACTTTCAGGGCCACCAGCAGAATGAACCAAAGCCAATCAGGCATTTTACGAAAAGGAAACTCACCCCCGTAGCTGAAAATCGTTAACCTGTAGGGAACCTGTATTCAGCAATAGCGATTAGAGAGTAAGGAATGAAAGATGTCTGAGAGGGAACAGTTTCAAGCGTGGCTCGACTATCTGCCGGATTTTCTGGCGGAATTCCAGTCTTTCATGGACGAGAGCGATCAAGAGTTTGATTATTCTCCTGAAAGTCTCGATGCACTGGAAGAGTGGATTCTCAGTCATTATCAGGACACCGACGATTTATTGAAGAAGTCCGAAAGTCAAATCCTGAATCTTCTGGCCTGTTATATCGGAGAGTCAATCATACGAATCCGAGGGGGACAACGGGAACTTGATCAGAAGCCTGATTCAGTCTATTACCGACGTCCTGTGATAGTCCTGCCACCATATGGTGATACTGTGTGTCCTATAACTCTTGCGACAACAGCAGCGGATAGAAGAACGGGTGATTTTCTTCGTTCACTGGCTTGTAGCGAGGAATGAGAAACCTGAAAACAGCGCAGCTCAATCCAGTTGGTCTCGCTGTTCTTCATCAACCCCCCACAGAAAAATTTTCGTGTCTTTCGTGCTTTTCGTGGTAGTAATCCAATAAAATTTCGTGGTAGTAACCCCAGCAACCAACCATTTCGAGGTAACACCACTGAAAACGTTCCTGCATGAATTCTGGTTATTCGGCATCAAACAGGCCTCGGCCTGTATCTTCGGCGGGTTCCTGCTGGCGATGATCATCATCACCCGTTTCTGGTATCCGATCGAATCTCTCTACCGCTACGATTTCCTCTTCCTGGCAGCCGTCGGTTTCCAGATCTTCCTGCTCGCCTTTCGTCTGGAGTCACCGAAAGAGGCGGTCGTGATTCTGATCTTTCACATCGTCGCGACCATCATGGAACTCTTTAAAACCTCCGACGGCATTCGTTCCTGGCAGTATCCGGAACCGTTCGTCATCGGTATCGGCAACGTCCCCCTGTTTGCCGGCTTCATGTACAGCGCGGTGGGAAGTTATATCGCACGCGTCTGGCGGATCTTTGATTTCCGCTATTCCAGCTATCCGCCCCTTTGGAGCACGGTGGTGCTGGTGTCGTTGATTTATATCAACTTCTTCAGCCATCATTACGTGACCGACATCCGCTGGCTGCTGATTGCCGCCAGCCTGATCCTGTTTGGCCGGGTCCAGATCTACTTTCGCATGAATCGGGTACACCGCCACATGCCCCTGGTCGTCGGCTGGCTCCTCGTTGCACTGTTTATCTGGTTCGCAGAAAACCTGGCCACGTTCGCCAATGTCTGGGTCTATCCCGCTCAACAGAACCACTGGCAACTGGTCTCCCTCACCAAGCTGGTCGCCTGGTATCTGCTGATGCTGCTCAGCTTTGTGCTCGTCTCACTCGTGAATCGACCTGTGATCATGCAACAGCCGTTACTGCAGGCTGAGTTAGCAACCTCCGAAAATGCAGCTTAGTCTGCCAGTCCAGCTCGTCCGTTGATTATAACTCAATCGTCTGGAGCGGCGAATGGTGAGACTGTTGCCAGATGCCCGTGACCGGATTGATGTAAAGATAGCCGTTGTAGGATTGAGTGTAGCACTTGAACTCGCAAAAGTCGTTGACGATACGTCCCGTCTCCATGAATGAGCGGACACAGTAATCGCCTACCAGGAGCCATTTGGCAAGCGAAACGGCGTCAGTGTGAGACAATGCACACGGGTGAATCAGTTGCTGGTAGGCACGTCGGAATTCTGCCACCCATTTGCTGGTCACCGGGGACGAGTCGATGCTCGAATCAAGGCAATTGAAGATCGCATCACATTCCTGCCGATCACGATTTAAAAGGCTGATTTGTGAATGGTAATAGACAATCGACAGGCAGTAGTCATTTTTGGGGCAGTCTGGTTCGCGGGCAAACTGGAGCAGTAAAGGGACATATTCCGCACCATGCAGGATAAGGTCTTCATCCTGTTCGATCAGAAAGAGGTTCTCATCGTACGCCCAGCGATGAATGACTTCCGGTGTGGGATCAACGTCATTGAGGATTAGATCATCAGTCATCAGTCTGTTTCTTACATTGCGTTTCGGTTCACGGATCAGCAGTTGAGAACCTGTCTGAATAAATCGACTCGTACCTGCCACTCCAGTTATAATCGTTTATAACGTAAAAATCGCCGGGTGCCACTCAACGCGGGTAACGATTCTGTGTAAGTTAAATAAATCTTGATGCGGACAACCGTTAGGTTGTTTAATGCAGGTGCTAACCAAATTGCACTCATGCCAAGAAAGGACTCTTGGAATGCCGCATCAAGATACCGAGCATCTTCGCATAAATATTCAGTCAATGAAAGCGATTTTTGACAGGCTGATTCCCTGCGAAACGTCTTCCCTGGTACGTCACGGCAATGCCTCTCTGGATCCGGGCTGGTTGGCTGCGGTTGCCATTCTCTGCATGGGCTGGACTGCCAAAGGAACACTTGGCGAAAGGGTAAAAACGGCCTACACGGTTGCCGGTGAGCTCTTTCAGGTTTCGACGACAGTGACACGACAAGGGCTGATGAAAGCTCTGGCGAACTACGGACAGCCATTGGTGGATCTGGTGATTCAACATCTTTCCTCAAAACTGGGACAATGGAAGGGCTATCGAACCACAGCAGGCAAAGTCACTCTGGCCGTGGATGCCACCAAGTTCTCTGCGCCTCGCTCAGCAGCCAATCAGCGTGAATTTGCACCAGGGATCCATCATAGAAGGTCGGCGAAATACCGCAAAAAAGCCGATGAATCCAAGGCGTTAACCGTTCAACTGTTAACGACCGTGCTCTGGCATCTGGGCAGTGGGTTACCGTTTCGCTGGTGTATTCAGGGGGCAGCTGGCAGTGAGCGAATTGCGGCCCGGGAAATGCTGGAATCCCTTCCAGAAAATGTCCGACTGGTTGGGGATGCGCAATATACAGGTGCTCCGCTGTGGTCAGCCATCATGGAGTCAGGGCATTCTTTCCTGTTTCGTGTTGGTTCGAACGTAACCCTGTTAAAATCACTTGGTCAGTTGAAAATTCGTGATGGCTTCGTCTATTACTGGCCCGACTCTATGCAGCGTCGAGACCAAAGCCCGCTGGTCCTGCGTCTGTTCCAGATCCATAATGGCAGGAACAAGATCTACCTGGTGAGCAACGAATTAGAAATGACCGATGCATGTGCCTGTAAATTATATCGTCAAAGATGGGGGATTGAGGTTTTCTTCCGCTCAGTAAAACAATCCTGTGAACGCAGCAAGCTATGTTGCCAGACGCCTGTAAATGTCATCACAGAATTAAACTGGACTCTGATCGGAATCTGGGTTGCGTTATTTGTCGGAAAAGACATGTTGCATAAGCAGGGAACGAATCTCAAAAAACTCAGTCCGATCAAAGTGATTCGTGTGTTTTCTCAGGCTGTCACGATAATTGCCTGCCATGCTCAGCAATGGGCGCCATTAACCGACCTGCTTTCGCAATCCGTGCTCGCCGAAGAAAAACGGCCGAATAACAGAAAAGCAAGCCGGGGACATCCGTGTAAGAAAAGGAAACGGCAATGCGGAAAACCAACTATCATTCAGGCAACAACGGATCAAAAAAAACTGGCGAAAATCTATCTTGAATAAAAGTCGTTACCCGCGTTGGGTGCCACTGTTGGCTTGACCAACAGTGCCCGAATCAGCAAGAAAACAGACCTGAAATGCAAGTAAACCGGGTAAGCCCGAATGCAATTCGGGCCGAGCGCAGCGAGCAGGAAGTCACAGCTACCGCGTCCAATTAAGAATCAGGATTCCCACAAAGAACCGGGAACTGGTTGCCTCTGTTTCTCAGATCTGTCTGAACTCAATCCGTCAGTTCCAGTTTCAGCTCCGGTTCCGTCTCAGAAACAGTCACTTTCAGGGGCGAACTGCTCGGGTTCGAGTATTTCGTCGGGATAGAACTTTTCATCGAGACCCCTTCCGGCGTCGACTGAAACGCATTCACCGTCACCTGGTGTTCACCCGGGAGTGCGCCATCGTCTTTGTTGAATGTCGTCAGCGTAAACTTGCCCTCCGCATCGGAGCGACCTGAGGCGGGCTTACGTCCCTGAACCGGGTAGAGCATGATCGTCGCCTCGGGGACCGGGTTCCCTTTGTAGGTCACGACTCCGGAAACGGCGACCGTTTCAGGCAGATCCTCAGATTTCCCGCCACAGCCAGCAGAGATGAACAAAGCCAGCAGCACAGCTCCCGCCAGTCGCGGACGAATAAACGAATTCATGGAGTTCTCCAGGCAACTTCCGGAAGTGAAATGTTCAGAGACGGTCTATCAGCATCAGTACGAGTATCCACCCGTGGGCAGGCCATCCTGTGGGCTTCCCAGTTGCTGATACGTCTGGAAATCCATGTTCTCACTGAAAAAGTGCACGCTGCCGTCGACCATCATGAAATGGGCGCCCCCTTCGTGATAACTGGAAGCCGCAAAGCCATCGATCCAGCCATGCGCACCGGAACTGATCCGGACCCCGGCACTGGGCCAGACGCGAAACGGATGATTGATCGGATAGGCGGTCGTCATCGGAGAATGCCAGGCCGCCCAGGAAGACCACGCATGGAATCCGGGAGAGTTTTCGCCGACAAACAGGACGTTCGAGGTCCCATCCAGCACGTCGCGCATCTTCATCGTCCGGTTGGGAGTCACAATCGAACCCCCTCCGCCACTGGCTCTGAGCCCCATCCGGCGATCGAACATCCCCTGCGGCATGGGGGAAGCACTCACGGTCTGGTCGTAGCCTTTGCCGTCGATCCCTTTATAAGTCGTCACCGCGATATTATTGCGGGAACTGGAAGGACATGTCGCCGGGTAGCACCAGTTCGACCAGACCAGGTTGCCGCCGCTCACGCGGTCCGGCGTCGGATCGCTGGGGCAACGGTATACAGCCAGGGGAGTCTGGGCGACGGTCAGGTTCCCGGCATCGACAATATTTCCGCTGAAGTTGATCTTGTTATAGAGCGGTGCCTGATCGATGAAGGGCAGGATCATCGTTCGCCAGCCGAACGAGTTGCCTGTGTCGCCGTGACTGATGGGAAAGACACCATGGGCATCGTGGTAATTGTGTGTCGCCAGGCCCATCTGTTTCAGGTTGTTTTTGCACTGGCTGCGGCGGGCTGCCTCTCGCGCCTGCTGGACGGCTGGCAGTAGTAATGCAATCAGGATCGCAATGATGGCGATGACGACCAGCAGTTCAATCAGTGTGAATCCACGACTCTTCAAGACGTTGCTTTGCATTTTTAATCCCTCTCTCAAGCAGATGGAAAATGCGACGCCGGCCCGCCTGAATTTTGGCGCTGGATGGGCGAATTACTGCCCGGCGACGATCTACCGTAGATATGTCAAACGCGTTTCAACAGGCGCTATCTCCCCTCAGGAATACTTGTGGATTTCCTGTCAATGATCACAGGTTCCCAGTGTTGTGCCCTGATAGACTTCGACGGGCATGACTTCGGTCAGTGTGGTTTCGATGGCCAGTTCGCCGCTCCGCATCTGGTTCAGCAGTTCCGCAGCCCGATAGCCCAGTTGTGTTTCATTGACGGTGACCGAAGCGATCTGCTGCTGCAGCACACTGTGACGCACCTGATCTCCCACGCCGATCAGGGAAATGTCTTCGGGCATCCGCAGCCCCATTTTTGTCAGGTGCAGATAAATTCGTTCGGCCATCGAATCGAATGAGGTGAAGATGGCCGTCGGTCGCCCGGGCTGGTCCAGCATTCGCTGCAGGGTGCCGGCGATTTCCGCATCCAGTTCCTGCATGTCGATCACGCCCGCCGCACCAAAATAGCTGTGGTGATCGTCCAGCTCACAGCCGACGTCAGCCAGGGCGCTTTGAAATCCGTCCAGATATAAATCGGTCGTCTTTGTACGGTGCGGGGCGAAAAAGGCACAACGCCGGTGCCCCTGTTCTACCAGGGCGTCTCCCGCCAGCCGGCCGATTTCCCGAAACGGAAGACCGAGCAGAGGCGCGGTGATACCTTCGACCGCGCGATGGCAGAGCACGACCGGAATGCCCGCTTTCTGCAGTTGTCGGATCTGATAACCAGGAGTCGGGGGCGTACTGGCGGGCACGATCGCCACGCCCCCGACCTGGTTATCAATTAACTGCAGGATCACATTGCCCTGTTTGTCGACATTGTTGCGGGTACAGCAGACCAGCATCTGGTTTTGTGAATAACTGGCGGACTCTTCAAAGCTGTGCTGCAGGGAAGGGTAGAAACCGGACAGGACCTCCGGGATTACCAATGCCAGAATGTCCAGCCCGCAGGAGAGCCGCTGACGGGCCTGATCGTGAACGAAGGTCCCTTTTCCCTGGACGCGACTGACCAGGCCTTCCTGTTCCAGCAGACCCATGGCCTGGCGAACTGTGCTCCGCGCACTGTCAAACAGGCTGGCTAACTGCTGTTCAGAAGGAAGTGCGGTGCCGGGGGGCAACTGACCTTCACGGATCTGCCGCTTCAGATGTTCCCCGATCCGTTCGTATTTTGTCCGCGCGAAGTCAGCCTCAGAACCTCCGGAAGGAGTGGTGGCTTCGATGACTTCGTGCTCGGATAACATTGTCAGAAATCCTCAACAGGCGGATATTGTATTAAGACAGGTACGTACAACATCGTACATCTCTGATTTTGAGCTTATGTTACCCTCCCCAGGGAAGCTGTCAAACAAAATATCCGAAAAAAGTAACGAATATATTGACAGTTCAGGTGGTAATCAGATTTGCGCAGAGAATAGTCAGGTACATAAAATCTGTAAATAATTGAAGATATGTAGGTACAAATTGAGTACAATTCGCCTTTAAGACTCGCTATGCAGCATTCTGAGAGCATCTCATAGGTCTCAATTCTGGTCACTGGCGGTCATTCAGAACGGTATCGAGTTGACGGATGTGATCTTCTAAAGCTCGTGTTGCGAGTCTTTCTGTAGCGCAGATTATGAGTAGATTTACGGTCGGACACTGATAAAATTATGGGTTCCCGTTATTCGCACGGGAATCGTGCTTGCATCCCGCATCCAAACTGTTTCTACTATTTAGATAGTGTTTATTGCGAAAATTCCTGCCTGTATCCGTATGGGGATGATCTCCCTTTTCACCTTGGGCTTTGTAGCAACGAAGCTCACAGCACAATCAAACATGCCTGACGATCTTGTCTTTATGATGGGGAATTTCGAGGCCCGAATTCCCCAGGACCGTGTTTATAGTAAATCACATCTGTGGTTACTGCCCGAGGCAGACCATTATCGGGTGGGATTTACGGCTTACTCGGTGCGTCTGTTGCAGGATGTCTATTTCCTGGACTGGTTTATCGATCCGTTTACGGTCGTGCAGGAGAAACAGAAGATTGGGGAAATTGAAAGCTCCAAGGCTCTGTCTGACCTGTATGCCCCGTCGGCGGGAAAAATCCTGGAATTCAATGAAGCGTTATTGAATGACCCGTCAGCGATTAATCAGACAGACAATTACGACAAGGGCTGGTTGTTTGAGATGGAGTCAGAGGCCCGGTGGTTGACGCCACCAGAGTATCTGCAACTATTAGATGATGTCTGGGAACAGACCCAGCGGATCATCAAAGGACAACTCAACTGAGAAACGGGCAGGGGCGGAAGGAGTTTCGTTTCGCGTTGAAAAGGTTTCAGAATGGCTGACAAAAAATTAACAGTGGTGATCTCTCAGGCTCAGGGAAAAAATCCCGCCAAACGTGAGCTGGAAGAGTCTCTCGCCGCCGCACTGTTGATGGAACCGGACCTGGAAGTCTCGCTGGTTCCGCATCTGTACGATCTCTCTGCCGACCATACCGGTTCCCTGTTTCTGCAGGCGATCCGCGGTGATCTGGTCATGCTTTCCTGGCTTTATCCGCGTGCCTGTCACTGGATCCTCGACCGCCAGGGCGTCCGCGGTAAAGAAGGACACGTCCTCTTGAAGGAAGAGGTGGACGAAGACGAAGAAGAAGCGCAGAAACAGAAAGCCCCCTTCGAGAATCCCGAACGGCAGAAAACGATCCCCGATCGACACATCTATTCAATCGATCTCCGCGTGAGTTCGACTCCCCAGGATTACATCCAGGAAATCAAACGGATTGCCGGCGAATCCCAGGTGCAGACGTTTCAGCTGTTTGACATGCTGCAGCAGAGCCCTCAACCGGCGCAGCTGGAAAAGTATCTCAAGCCGCTCGACATCATCAATGCGGAAAAAAACAACGGGGCGGCCGCAGAGGAAACAAAACTGGAACCGACCAAACGTCGCTGGTATCCGGTCATCGATTACAGCCTGTGCACGAACTGCATGGAATGTATCGACTTTTGTCTGTTCGGCGTGTACGGCGTCGATCAGGGGGGACAGATCCTCGTCGAAGAACAGGACAGCTGCAAGAAAGGCTGTCCGGCCTGCAGTCGTGTCTGTCCCGAAAATGCAATTATCTTTCCCGGTCATAAAACGCCGGGGATCGCTGGTGCCGATGGTGAAGTCGCCGGCCTCAAAATCGATCTTTCAAAACTGTTCGGTGCGCCGGATGCACTCGAGATGGCGGCCCGGGAACGCGATGCGGAACTGGTGGCTGACGGACGCGATGCGGTCGGCATGTCTGTCGGGATTCGCCAGAATTCGAAAGTCTCTCAGGCCACCAACGAAGAGTTAGACGATCTGATGGACAGCCTGGATGCCCTGGATTTATAGGCATCCCTTTACCAACCAGGAACTCTGGCCAGGAAGACACCAGAATGAGTGAGACCATCTCCTATCAAAGAGTGCTGTCAGGTTATCAGCGGGCCCGCGAATATCTGCTCGATGCCCGTACGGATACCGGCCACTGGGAAGGGGAACTCTCCACCTCAGCCCTTTCCACCGCCACCGCCATCATGGCAATGGAGATGATCCGCCGACAGCGGCCGGATGACGACTCGCTGGACAGCTATATCGAACAGGGCATTCGCTGGCTGGCGCAACATCAGAATAAAGACGGCGGCTGGGGAGACACCGTCAAGAGCTTCAGCAACATCTCCACGACGATGCTCTGTCACGCCGCCTTTCATGCGACGAAAAACACAGAGCATTACGTCTCCCATGTGGTCAACGCCCGCCAGTATATCGATCGCGTCGGGGGCGTCACCGCGGTCATTGAACGTTATGGCAAAGACAAAACCTTTTCGGTGCCGATTCTGACACATTGCGCCCTCGCCGGGCTGGTCAAATGGAAAATGATCCCCGCACTCCCCTTTGAACTCTCCTGTCTGCCGCACCGCTTTTATAAAACCGTCCGCCTGCCCGTCGTCAGTTATGCGCTCCCCGCGCTGATCGCCATCGGTCAGGTCAGACATCATTTCCGTAAGCCCCGCAACCCGATCATGCGGCTGATTCGGAAGCTGTCCATCAAACGCAGCCTCAAGAAACTGATTGAGATTCAACCGGAAAATGGCGGATTTCTCGAAGCCGCGCCCCTGACCAGTTTTGTCACCATGAGTCTGGCCGGCATGGGACTCGTCGATCATCCGGTGGTGAAGAAAGGCCTCGCCTTTTTACTCGCCTCCGTCCGACCTGATGGCAGCTGGCCCATCGATACCAACCTGGCGACCTGGACGACAACGCTTTCCGTGAACGCTTTGGATGGCACGCTGTCCGAATTTGAAAAAGCGCCGATCCGCGACTGGCTCCTGCAACAGCAGTACAAGGAACTGCATCCCTATACCGCCGCGGAACCCGGAGGCTGGGCCTGGACCGATCTGCCTGGCGGTGTGCCCGATGCCGATGATACTCCGGGAGCGATTCTGGCGCTCCTGAATCTCCAGCCGATAGAGACACAACAGGTTACACCTGAAATGAGTTCCGCGTTACGCAATGGGGTTAACTGGCTGCTCGATCTCCAGAATTCAAACGGGGGCTGGCCCACTTTCTGCCGGGGTTGGGGAACGCTGCCTTTCGATCAGAGTGCCGCTGACATTTCGGCCCACGTCCTGCGGGCGCTGGAAGCCTGGTTAAATACCGCAGCCGATCCCGCAGACAGCGACCTGCGATCGCGTGCTGCCCAGGCGATCGAACGTGGATTCAATTATCTGACTACCCAGCAAAGGGCCGATGGCTCCTGGCTGCCGCTCTGGTTTGGAAATCAACATATTGCTGA
The DNA here is from genome assembly GCF_007748155.1 of Gimesia panareensis. Taxonomy (GTDB): domain Bacteria; phylum Planctomycetota; class Planctomycetia; order Planctomycetales; family Planctomycetaceae; genus Gimesia; species Gimesia panareensis. Next base: position 6,013,972 of record NZ_CP037421.1, on the reverse strand, counting down.
TGACGAAAACCCGGTCTACGGCACGGCGCGCGTGCTGGCAGCTTACGCTGCCGAGGAGCGGCGCGCTTCGCCCCAGGCGGAGCAGGCGGTTCAGTTCCTGCACAGCGTACAGAATCCCGATGGGGGCTGGGGCGGAGCGGAAGGGGCGCCCTCCAGCGTTGAAGAGACCGCGCTCGCCGTCGATGCCCTGCTGGCGGTAGGGGTATCTCTGGAAACACCCTGGCTGGCGCAGGGACTGGTCTGGTTGCTCAAACAGGTCGAATCGGGCACCTATACAGAAACGACGCCCATCGGTTTTTACTTTGCCAAGCTGTGGTATTTCGAACAACTTTATCCAATTATCTTCTCTGTTTCTGCACTCCATCGTGCGGAAACGGTTTTAAAAAAATGTGCGGATGAGAAATTAAGATTGTCGCTTGAAGCACCGGATTCCCCTATAATGTCCGTGAAGGAAAAATAGGTCCCACCAGCGCTCTCAAGCCTGAATTTCTACATTCATTGTGTTACCACTCGAATGAGATACTAACCATAGAGGAGTCTTCCGTGTCCATTGCGCCTTTAGACCAGGAAAGTTCCGAAGAGAAACGCGTCCCTGCTGAAAATGCGGAGGTACGCGATTCCGAAGACGCCAAACCGGTCAAAAGAAAACGCCGCAGTACCAGCCATCTCAAGGCGGTGCCGGAAACCCTTGCGCTGCGCGAAGAGATGAAAGCAGAAGCCGAGAAGTTCGTCCAACGTCTCGACTGCTCCAATCCCTTCACCAAAGCGATGCTGGAAGACTGGTCGCGCGAACTGCTGGGCGAAATGAATCAGCCCGAAAAGTTCCTCGGCTTCATGATGGTGCTGATCGGCAACTTCTTCTGGAAACGCCAGTTCCTCGCGATTCCTTTCGAACGCCGCCTGCTCCTTCTGCCGCACTGCCTCAAACACGCCGAAGGCTGCCCCGCGGAATACGATGAGTTTGGCCTCGACTGCGAAAAATGCGGCGCCTGCTCGATCGCGGACTACAAAGTCAAAGCGGAAAAGCTGGGCTACAAAGTCCTCGTCGCGGAAGGTTCCCCCGTCGTCCTCAAGATCATCGTTGGCGGTTACGTGGACGGCATCCTGGGCGTCGCCTGTCTCAACGTGCTGGAAAAATCGATCGACAAAGTCCTGATCGCCGGCGTGCCTTCTTACGCCGTCCCCCTGCATTCGGGCGACTGTAAAAACACGAAAATGGACGAGCCCTGGATCTGGGAAGTCCTTGAAAAATACGAACCACTGGAACAGCCGCTGACCCGCAGCTATCTGCCCACCATGCGGGCTGCAAATTCGCTGTTCGAAGAACACTTCAACGAGATTCTGCCTCCGCTCCGCACCAAAACCGAAGCCGCCGCCCGGACACCGCTCGGCAAAACCGAAGCCATCGCCTACGACTGGCTCAAGCATGGGGGCAAACGCTTCCGTCCCTTCATCACCCTCGCTGCCTACGATGCGCTGATCAAAGCACAACAGGACGGGAGTGAAACCGATACGACCTACCCGCTGGGCGTGCAGAAAGCCGCGATGGCGATTGAAGTCTTCCACAAAGCGTCACTGATTCACGACGACATCGAAGACGACGATCAATATCGCTACGGTCAGGAAACACTGCACCGTCAGCACGGCACCGGCATGGCCATCAACATTGGCGACTACCTGATCGGTATCGGCTATCGTCTGCTCAATGAAGCCCGCGCTGATATCGGTGCGGAAGCCGCTGCCGACCTGGTCGAAAAAATGGCGAATGCCCACCTCAAGCTCTGCGAAGGGCAGGGGGCCGAAATGGCCTGGCAGGAGAGTGAGACTTTCGAACTCGCCCCGCTGGACGCCTTGCAGATTTACGCACTCAAAACTTCACCCGCGTTCGAAGCCGCTCTCTATGCCGGCATCCGGATGACCGGTTCCGTGAATGAATACGAAGAACTGATCTCCTCGTTCTCACGACAGATCGGCGTTGGTTTCCAGATTCTGAACGACCTCAAGGACTGGCGCGGCGATGACAACAACAAGCTCATCTCCGGTCAGGACGCCCTGGCAATGCGGCCTACCCTCTTACTCGCCCTGGCTCTGCAGTCGGGAGACGAGCAGCAGAAAATGGAACTCAAAGAGATCGTTAATGGTCAGCCTTCAGACGGCGCACGCATCAATCGCCTGCGGAAAATCTACGAAGCCTGTGACGTCTTCACCAAAGCCGAGGTCCTCGTCGACAAGTCACGCGAACGGGCCGAAGAACTGGCCGAAAGCGTCGAGAACGAAGATCTGAAACAGCTGCTGAAGTTCTTCTGTGAAACCGTTCTGGCCGAAGAGACCCCCGAAGTCAAACCTGATCTCCCGATCCTGATGCCACAGCCGATCGCATAATTGCACTCCCGTGATGACGCAATCAGCGGGTGGGCCCGAATCAAATTCGGGCCGAGCGCAGCGAGCAGGAAGCCGCAGTTATCGCGTTCAATTGACGACCAGTTTTCCCACCTGGAACCAGAAGTCGGGTGCCATCCATGAGGAAGCTTCTGTCAAGACCGTAGTGAGAAGAACGCGGAATTATCCAACCATCCATCCGGCATCACTCGCCTTGGCGAGGCGCCACAAGACAAATTACGGTGACTCCCATTCACAGTTACGGCATCACAGTGTGCCATGGCACCCGTCGGGATGTCACCTGAATCCCACTTTCGATCTCAACGTGAAACTTAAGTCCGACACAACTCTTTGAATTTACTTATCGAAACTGCAGTCGCTCAGACTGCCAGGCTCCGTTCTTTCCACAAGGTTCCATTTTTCAACATGGACCACATCACACGCACCAGGTAATGCGATGTGGCTACAATCGCAATCTTTTTCCTGTCTTTTTCCTGTCGATGAATCCGCTCATAATAGGCTTTAATCGTCGGTGAATATCGAATCCCCTGCCAAACTGCTTCGGTAACCAGGTGCCGGACCTCTGCACATCCTTCGCGCGTGATATGCCCCAGTCGATTAGTACTCCCTGACTGATCCTGGATCGGGATCAGACCGAAGTAGGCCCCCACTTTCTTACTGTTGGCAAATCGATGCGGGTCATCCACAAAGGCCACGAATGCCTCAGCAGTGCGTAAGCCGATGCCGGGGATACTCTGCAATTGCTGCACGGCAATGTTCTCTTTCGAATAGCGGGCCAGTTCCGTTTCAACCAGCCTGGTTTGCCTCGTCAGTGTTTCGATCTCTTCTACCAGCATGTCCCGTTTCAGATTTTGCATCGGCTGTTTCAGATCTTTCTGTTTTAGCCATTCCATCCCCCGTATGGTCCAGAGACCAAACTCTTTGGGAACCCTGCAACCAACACTTCTCAGAAGCGAGCGAATTCCATTTTTAGCCCGGGTCCGTTTCTGAATCAGTTTGCCTCGGAATGTAATCAACTCTCTCCAGGCCCGCACGTCTGCAGTCGGGACATGAACGGTCGGAACTTCATCGAGAAACAACAGTTTGGCCAGTTTCTCTGCGTCCGCACGATCATTCTTTTGTTTGGAACGAAAAATCAGTTTCAACAGTCCTGGATGGGCCACGGCAACACGAGAAGCAATCTTACTCAGAGCTTCAAAGTAGATGCCATAACCGGTACTGGCTTCAAAACAGACTTCGCATCGTCCTTGCAGGTTCATCAGAAATTTAATCACATCATCCAGGCATGGCAGCTGACACCGCTGCAGCAGCTTACCATGCTTATTAAGTACACAAATCGTAATATGCTTGACATGCACATCCAAACCAACATACAACATCATTGCCTCCGGAGGTGAGATTTCGTGAAACAGATTGTGAACGAACTTGTTCCACGATAATCGATCCGACGGAGGCTTCCTACATAGTTTCACTGTTGGCTTGCCCAACAGTGCTTAAATCAGCGAAATACGAACAGAGAAGACTGTAGGCTAACCTTGCCTCACATTAAATGAGCGGCACGGCGCCAGCCGCCGGTAACTAGTGAAAACGTTGACCTCATGAACCAGTCCCCAGGCTCTTACGCTGAGGGGGGCTTCACCATTAGCCGCAGGGCGTTAGCCCCGGTTGAAGCGACTTTGGTATAAAACATCCGAATTAAGAAACGCTACCTAGCCGCCAGTAAGTGTGCAGACGCTGATCTCATTTACCGGTGGCTAGCGCCATTCCGCTCACAGGAAAACAGCGCTCATGAAACCTGTAATCATTTTCATTGTCCTGCTGACTGTAATCTCCTTTGCTCAACCCCCTGCATCCTCCAGCGAACCCGCTTCCAAACTCAAACCCCACCCCGACGCGGTCGCCAACACCCACGCTCCCGGCGAAGTCGATAAACCAGCACTTGTCCCCTTCATCGTGCCGGATCCCACCAAGCTGAAAGGCATCGTCGTCGATGAAACCCAGGCGAAGCTCATCGGCGTCTGGCAGTATTCCACGCACACGCCCCCCTATGTCGGACTCGGCTACCTGCACGATCAGAAAAAAGGGAAGGGGGAGAAAGCCGTTATCTTCACTCCCGATCTTCCCAGGTCCGGCCGTTACGAAGTCCGGCTCTCACACTGCTACAACATCCGCAGATCGACCAACACCCCCGTGACGATCCACCACGCCGACGGCGAAAAAACAATCCGCATCAACCAGCAGCAGATCCCCGAGCATAAGAAACTGTTCCGCACCCTGGGCACATACCGCTTCGATCAAGGCAAATCCGGCTGGGTCAAAATCTCCAACGACGGCACCGACGGAAAATACGTGATTGCTGACGCCGTCCAGTTCCTTTATGTGGGCGAATGAGAATGTAACCAGGATTTCTTTACCCTCCTGAGCTTTCCTTGTGACCTCCTGCTCGCTGCGCTCGGCCCGGATATTCATCCGGGCTCACCCGATACTATGGTTCGGTTTCCTTATGTCAGCGAGTAAATGTTTCGTGTCTTTCGTGCTTTTCGTGGTAGCAAAAAAAGATTTCGAGGGTTTCGCAGTCTAATCCACCTGCGGTGCCAGACTGCCGTATGCCCAGGGATTATTATTGAACGCCGGTGCCGCAGGTCGCTCGGGCAGTGTATCCGGCGTCAACTGTTCTGACAGTTCGACTGCTGCGTTGACCATCTGGGGCCCCGCCGTGGTGACGAGGTTACTGTAGCTGGTCAGCCGGGTTTCGTAGCCGCCCCCGTTTTTGTCGAACGCTTCTTTCGTGGGCACATAACCGACGCAGCCGTTCGCCAGTGAGACCGGGAACGTGATCGGAAACGGACTGCCCGCTTTGATGTCCAGACCCAGCTGGCAGAAGAATTCCGCGGGATCGGTCAGCAGGACCACCGGGCCGATCTGGATGGCCTGTACTTCCACTTTCGCCACTGGCTCTTTTTGCAGCCGGGCATCCAGCAGGACGGTCTCTTTCGCGAACACCCAGTCGGTGGCATTCGATTTCGCAGGCCCCGCTTTGACAACTTCGACCGCTTCTTTTACATGCTCGGGCGTTGGTTTGCGGCGGGGAATCTCCAGCATTTTGGTTTTGCTGGCGATCGTTTTGAAATTGCCCCGCGGCATCGAGAACAGCACTTTCACCGCCTCGGCACCAATCCGGCCACCCACATACCGGGCCGACTCTTCACTGGGCCGCCGCTGATATTTGGAAAGGTTATCGACCTGCGTCACATCGCCCGAGGCTCCCGCCAGGAAGACGAGCGTGACGTCTTTCCCGAAGACGCCGCGAATCACCTGTTCCACATAATAGATGTAATTGGCTGAGATTCCGCCCGGGTTGGTCGTGGCGTGACAGACGAAGTTCACGATACACCCTTTGAGCTGTCCCTGTTCATCCCAGACGCCGATCACGCCGACTTCCGGATCGACGGGGCCGGCCGGTTTGACGATATCCGGATTCCCGGGCCGCGGATGCGTAAAGGTCAAACCGTTCCGCATGAAGAACCGGCGGTTGAAGGCCACCTGTTCTTCAATCCCCACTCCCGCACCACATTCAGAAGCACTTCGTTTTTTGTACGCTTCGCAGATCGCTTCCACGCTCTGATCGACGACCGTTTCCAGGTAGGCAGCGTCAGCCGTCGATGATTTCTCATACGCCAATTCCTGCACGAATTTCGAAGCATGATCAAATTCGCCGGGCAGAATCATGCCCATCGGCCCCGAAGAGTGCGAGTGCGTCGCATGCAGCAGGATCGAGTTCGCCGGAATCTTGCATTTGGCTTCAACCCGTTCGCGGATTTCATCCACGGTCACCCGCCGGATGAACAGCGCGTCCAGGCTCACGACCGCGACCACGTTTTTCCCGTTGTCGAATACCGCTGCCCGCACCTTGCAGGGATCGTGAAACGAACGGTGAAACGATTTCCCGTAACCGCCCGGCTGTTCCATGCCGATCTCCGGGGTGATATCACGTTCGGCGAAACCGACTTTCACCTGGGGCGTCTCAGCCGCGCTGGTGTGGGTTGCTGTAAGAAATAGGACGCAAAGTGTGACAGCGTTACAAAACAGGAAGCGCATTTTCATGGCAAAACTCGATCTTGATCAGGTGGGAAAACAGGAGGAACGTTTCCCTCATTGTAAGCAGAATCAAAATCGGGTTGCTACTGAAGAAAGTTAAGAAATTCACGTCGGGGTGAAATTTCTCTATCCGAGTGACGTGACATAGCGATCACCGTTGGACAAGCCAACGGTGCCACCCGACTGTCTCAATTAAATCAACGTAGGGGTTGGCCTGTGTGCCAACCCGCCTTGCGAGAGACGAGCTCGATTCTAACATGCGCAGGAGGCAGTGAAACGATGCGAATGACTTGTCCCATCGATAGTCAATCACGGCGGGCGACCACACAGGGGCGCCCCTACATGTTGATATCACATGGACAGCTGCCAGATCACCGTTGGACGAGCCAACGGTGCCACACGACGATTTTCTACCACGGGCGTATTGGCCTCACACCAGTTCGTAAGGTTTACGGTATTCTTTCGAGAGCCATTTGGCGGCGTCCGCATCACCCACAATGGTTTCCTGTTTCGGATCCCACTGGATTTTCTTGCCTGTCCGTACGGCAATGTTTCCGAGGTGGCAGACCGTGGCGGAACGGTGTCCGATGCTGATGTCGGCGGCCGGCTTCTGGCGTGTCTTGACGCACTCCAGGAAGTTGTTGACATGCGCGATGTTCGCATCCCGGTTGACAATCTTGGGCACTTCGACCGATTTTAACAGCTCAGGCGGGTTAGCGATGATACCGCCACGATAGACGAACAGGCTTCCCTTTTCGCCGACAAACTCTGTCCCCTGCTTTTTACTCTTGGTGCCGGGAACCTGACGACAATTCAGCACGACGCCGTTGTCATACGTGTATTTGATTTTGGTGGAGTCCGGCGTTTCGTACCAGCCATCGGGATTGAAGGTGGCTGTCCCTTCTGCACTCACGGGACCGCTTTCATCCATCCCCAGTCCCCACTGCGCGATATCCAGATGGTGGGCACCGAAGTTGGTCTGCTGGCCGCCGCTGTAATCCCAGAAGAAACGGAACAGGTAGTGGACGCGATTTTTGTTATAGGGACGCTCCGGTGCCGGTCCCAGCCAGCGGTCAAAGTCAAAGCCCTGCGGCGGCGCACTGTCGGGAACCGGTTTGCCGGCCCGTGCGATCCAGTTAGGGCCGGGAAGCGTGACGTTCACGGTGTGGATCTTGCCCAGCAGGCCGGACTGCACCAGATCCACGGCCAGTTTGAATTCCTTGCCGCTGCGCTGCATGGTTCCGGTCTGCACGACCCGCTTGTGTTTCCGGGCTGCATCAATCATCACGGGGCCTTCGTCCACCACGAGTGTCAGCGGTTTTTCACAATAGACATCTTTACCCGCGCGACACGCTTCCACGGTCATCTTGGCATGCCACTGGTCGGGCACGGTCACGACAACGGCATCGAGGTCTTTGGAATCGAGCAGTCGTCGATAATCGTCTGTCTTCATGGCCGACTTGTTGGCATTCTTCTTCAGAAAGGCGTCTGCTTCGGCCAGGTAATTCTGATCGAGGTCACAAAGTGCTTCTATATTATTGAGGAAGTACTTCATGTTGTTTCGCGGGCCACCCTGGTTGCCAACACCGATCATGCCGATCCGCACGCGTTCGCTGGGCGGGACGGCGGCAAAGGTGGAACGATAGCTCTTCGCGCTCAGCCCCATGAAGAGACCGCCATAGACAGATTTTTTCAGAAAGTTACGGCGTGACAGATTAGACATGCACAGACTCCTTGAGCGGCGGAATATGAATATAGATGGCCTGTGAATTCCTGACAGGAATGCGACCAGAGATATCAATAGCGTGACCGATTATCATAGCAGCACCCCGATCAGTGTCAAACAGTCTGGAGCGTGAACCTGGGACGCTATTTTTGAACTACTTTTTATAAAGGTTGTTGACTATTTGATTGTCTTTGCCGCCGATGATCTGGAGAGCCTGAGTGCCCTGGCTGTCTGGCAGATCGGTGCGAATCAGGCAGTCGGAAACGCGGCTGTCGGAAACGTTTTTCAACAGGAGTCCCGTGGTGGAATAATCGAGAATCGAACAGCCGACGATATTCATCCGTCGCGAATCGCGCACTTCAAAGGCGACCCGCTCAGCGCCGGTCCCGTTAATGTGGTTGCCGGTGATCGTGCAGCCGTCGCAGTTGGTAAACAGCATCCCGACCTGGGCGGTGTTCCCGTCACCGTAATGGTAGCGCGGATTGCGATCCAGGACGTTATTGGAAACAACGATATTGTTGCAGTCGTGGATGCGGATGTTATGCGTGTAACCTTTCCACATCGTATTGCCGGTGACTGTCACGCCGCGGGCGCTAGTAATCTCGATATTGGTCTGCACATCGGAGAGCACATTGTCGGCGATGGTGATATTGCCGTCGCGATGTTCGGGAGAGTGCGGCCGGATGCGGGCGTTCTCATTGATACGGATGTTCGCCGAGCCGGGCGCATCGTGAGTGTGTTGAATCGTACAGCCCACGATCTCAATTTCTCCCACCATGGCCCCTTCGGAGTCGATCAGCACGTTGGCCGTCGGTTGGGAGTTTTCATCCCCCATGTTGCCTTCGAGGTCGCAGGTGCCGATCTGGATATTGCGGATATCCCCTTTGTTGACGACCACGCCACCCTGCGCGTTATAGGAAATATGGCAGCCGACAATGTTCGACTGATGAATGCTGACTTTATCGTAATACACGCCTGCACCGCGGTTTTCATACAGATGGCAATTGGAGACGATCACGTTTCGGTTGCGTTTCACGAAGTGAATCGCATGTAGCGCCCGACGGATCGTCAGACGGGTGAGCGTGATCTGCATGGTGCCGGTTGCTTCAATGCCGCAGGCTTCCTCATGATCGCCGACAATTTCCAGTCCGTCGACCATCGGCGAACGCTGCTTGAGCCAGACGTTTTCCTTCACGGTGTGCGGGCTAGCGGTCCCTTCATGCGTGCCGATGAAACGAAAGGCGGGACCCGGGCCGGCCATGATGATCGTGGCAGTGCCGTCCGAACTGACGGAAGTCGGGCCGAGTTTGTCCAGATTGATTTCGATCGTTTTGGTGAGTCGATAGACTCCCTTAGGAAAGACGATCTGTCCCTGCCGGGAATCGACGGCCCGCTGGATGGCGGCGCTGTCGTCCGTCTGGCCGTCTCCCCGGGCACCGTAAGCTTTAACACTGGAGTCGAGTGCGGGCGGCAGCTCACTGGTCTGATTCTGTGAACGGCTGGTTGGAGAAGTTATCAGCAGGTAGCCGAGAACCAGGAGCGTTGAAAGACAGATCACGATTCCACGCATGTGAGTCAACCTTGATGATTCAATGAAGGATGTCCGAAGTTTCAGTAATCAGAATATTGTAAGCGGATTCCATACCGAATCTCAAACGGATCAGAGGGGATTACCTCTTTCCGACGAGATTCAGCCAGAGCTCGACTTTCATTTCACGCAGGTCTGGATTATGTTGAGCAGGAGATTGAAACTCTCCCTTTAAAAGAATCGTACCTGCGATGATTGATCGTCCCGACGAACCAGAAATTTCCCCCGGCGACCGCGAACTGCTGCAACTGCATACCCGCTGGATGCGTTTCGCCTTTGATGAAGCGCGAGCTGCGTTCGAGGAAGATGAAGTTCCGGTCGGCGCGGTGATTGTGCACCAGGATCGCATCATTGCCGCCGCCCATAATCAGCGGGAGACTTTAAGCGATCCCACCGCACATGCCGAAATGATCGCGATCACGCAGGCAGCGGAATCACTGGGGACCTGGCGGCTGAGTGACTGTGTGCTGTATGTCACTTTGGAGCCCTGCCCGATGTGTGCCGGTGCAATCATTCAGTCACGGATTCCGCTGGTGATTTACGGGACGCGCGATGAAAAGGCGGGCGCGTGTCACTCGCTGTTTCAGATTACCAGCGACCCGCGGTTGAATCATCAGAGTACGGTCATCAGTGGTGTGATGCAGGATGAGTGTCGAAATATCCTGCAGGAATTTTTTCGCAACAAACGTGCGGAAGGAAAAAAATAGTTTTCGATCCGATACTATATTAAGAAATGTCCTCACGAAATCATCACTGGGATTTGATGTGAATTTGATCTGTCATCAGCGACAGTCAGTCGGTCTGTTTCTCAATTTAACTAACAGAGTTTTATTTGAGAGATATTCTGTAACTGATTTTGTCAAGGGATATTCGGGCAAAAGAAACCTCCTTAAAAATCGTTTTATTTTTTGAATGCTTTCAGCTTGTCCTTCTGATTGCACTTCGTCAAAATGAGCCACACAATAACTTTTCACAATTCACAGATTCAAATCTGACATAACTTTGAGGCGAGCGAATGCATATTATCTCTCGTGGAGCGAATGAGAGTATCCTCATTGGGGAACATACAGTAGTTAAAGTTTTAGAAGTGTTTGAGGATCGCGTCAAATTATCGATTGAATCTCCCGGAGCGGAGCCCGCTTACTGGGAAGAGACCGTTTATCTGGATCCCGTACTCGAATCGGAAGAGCTGGAATCAGTTGAAATCAGCGGCTGATTCACTTTCGCAGAGATGATTTCAGGAGAGAAACTCCTCAGAAACATCTGAACGAACCTCCGACTTCGGTTCATTCTTTAAAGAAGCTGTGCTTTCTCCCCGCGCAGCCTTGGCGTTTTTGCCGAAATTGCTCAAAATGAACGTGCAGGACAGAAAAAATCTGTCGACGCTTGTAAAGCAGTCTGCCTGGTAAGCAGACCAGACGTCATTTCAAACTATCACCAGACATCGTGAGGCAAATTGTGCCCGCTATTTCGGAACAGGATGGGGAATCGCTGGGCCTGGAGTCCCGCCAACTGCCAAGGCATATCGCGATTATCATGGACGGTAACGGTCGCTGGGCTTCCCGCCGTGGATTTCCACGGATTGACGGTCACCGGCAGGGAGTGAACAGCGTTCGCACTGTGGTGGAAGAATCGACCCGACTGGGAATCGAACAGTTAACGCTTTACTGCCTCAGCAGTGAGAACTGGAAACGGCCCGCACTCGAACTCAATCTGCTGATGCAGCTGCTGAAAAAATTCGTCATCGGCGAACGTGAAGAGATCATGCGGCAGAATATCCGCTTCACGACCATCGGTCGCCGTACCGACATTCCCGATGATGTGCTCGCAGAAGTTGACAGAACAATCAGTGAGAGCCGGGATAATACCGGCATGCAGCTTTGCCTGGCATTAAATTATGGCAGCCGTTCCGAAATTGTGGATGCCGTCAAATCGATCGTGCACGAAGTCGAACAGGGCAAACTCAAGGCGGAAGAGATCAACGAAGATGTGATTTCTTCACATCTTTATACCTCGGGCATGCCTGACCCGGATCTGGTGATTCGGACCGCAGGTGAAATGCGGGTCAGCAATTTTCTGCTCTGGCAAATCAGCTATGCCGAATTGTGGGTCACGGAAACCTACTGGCCTGATTTTTCCGTCAATGATTTCTGGCAGGCACTGCGCGACTTTGCAGCCCGCGACCGCCGCTTCGGTGGGTTGAAAGGATAAGGCAGCATGCTGGGCTGGCGGCTTTTCATTTCCGCAACTCTGATTCCCCTCCTGTTTGGTCTGTTCTATCTGGATCAGCGTGCCGGGAGCAGCGCACCCTGGCTGCTGGGACTCTGCTGCCTGCTGATCCTGCGGGGCAGTTGGGAAATCACGCAACTACTCACGGTGCGGAATCTGAAGCCCGGTTATCGGCTGGTCTGTCTGTTGTCGCTGTTGATCTGTGTGGCGGCCTGGCTCCCCTGGTTAATTCCCTCACTGCAGGATGCGACAACCAATCCGCAGACACTTTCGCTGGCGCTGCTGGCGGTAACTTACGCGGTTTCTATTCTGCTGCTGTTTCTGAAAAATGCGATCTGTTTCGAAGAACCGGGACAGACCATGGAAACACTGGGGGCCGAGCTACTTTCAGTATCGTATGTCGGCTTCCTGCTGGCGATGCTGGCAGAACTCCGCTGGGTAGCGGGACCGGAGACCGGTTATCTGGCACTGGGAGCATTGATCATCAGTGCCAAGCTGGGGGATGTCGGCGGCTATACTTTCGGTCGACTCTGGGGAAAACAGAAACTGGTCCCCCGGCTGAGTCCGGGAAAAACCTGGATGGGCGGCTATGGGGCGATTTTTGGAGCCGCGCTGGGCGCCTGGCTCTGGCTGCAGTTCACTCCTTCTTTGTTCAATGCGAACTGGAATGCACCAGCCTGGTACTGGTCGATCCTGTTCGGGGCGATCATCGGCGTGGTCGGACTGGTTGGGGATTTATGTGAATCGCTGATCAAGCGGGACGTTGGTAAAAAAGACTCCGCCGAACTACTGCCGGGATTCGGCGGCCTGCTCGATCTGCTGGACAGCCCGCTTTATGCCGGTCCCGTGGCGTTTCTGCTCTGGAAGCTGCTGCCCCTGGTGACGGTTGCCACTTGATGCGAACCGGTTGAGGAACGCAAATTACACCAGCGCAGGCCGGGCAGTGCATCTGCGAGCTCAGGCAGGTAAGGATCAACGAACCCACTGGCAGACAACTCCTGAACTGAAGAAGCTTCGGGAAGATCAACTGACTTCAGCAGAATCAGTTCATCTGCCGGCCAGGTCAGTGTGATCCAGGCGGCAATCGAATCGCTGGTCACATCCCAGGAAGCGGGGAGCTCTGCTATGCCTGCGGAGGGGGACTGCGTCAGGTACTCATAAGCCGAGAGCACTGGGATTTGATTCTGACTCCACACAGCTTGCGCGGATTCAATTGAGGAGACCAGTCTGGTCTCGGGAAGTAATTCACAGAGCAGACGATCGTTGAGTGCGAGTGACTGAATCGCCAGCCAGTGAGCGGCTGTTTCTCCCAGGCGGTGAATTCGATCCCATTCTCTGACAATATCTGCGGCCCGACCTCCTCCCGAAATCAGCAGGGGCCGGGAACCGTTCAGCTGTGCCAGTAATCCGGTTAATCGATCTCCCAGGTCCGGCAGATCGAACAGGCTTCCTCCGACTTTCACGACGGCGATCGGCATGCTGCCTTCCTGTTTGATCCGGGACTGCTCTCAGAGGCAGATCAGTCGATGATTTTAGAAATCTGGTATTCGACGACGCCGCAGGCACCAGCGGCTTTCAGTTTCGGCACAATTGAGCGTACAACCGATTCTTCCATAATCGTATTGATGGCGACCCAGTCTGGATCGGAGAGCGAAGAAACGGTCGGCTTCTGCAGCGCGGGCAGCAGGTTGAGTACTTTTTCCAGATCGGTCCGCACGACGTTCATCATCAGGCAGACTTTGCCTTCTGCAGCCAGGCAGGACTCGAGCATCATGGCGATGTTTTCCAGCTTCTCCCGTTTCCAGGGATCTTCGAACGCCTGCTTGTTGGCGATGAAGCGGGTCGTGCTCTGCATCAGCTCTTCCACGATCCGCAGGTTATTCGCCCGCAGCGAAGAACCGGTTTCGGTCACTTCCACAATCGCATCGGCCAGTTTGGGAGGTTTGACTTCCGTGGCACCCCAGGAGAATTCGACTTTCGCGGTCACGCCATGCTTTTCGAGATACCGTTCGGTCATGCCAACCACTTCGGTGGCGATCCGTTTGCCTTCCAGGTCTTTGACCGACTGCACGGGAGAGTCTTCGGGCACGCAGAGCACCCAGCGGACCGGGCGACGGCTGACTTTGGAGAACTGCAGTTCGCAGATTTCCTGTACGTCTGCCCCGGTTTCCAGGATCCAGTCATAACCGGTGATCCCGGCGTCCAGAATTCCCTGATCGACATAGCGGGCCATTTCCTGGGCCCGGATCAGCAGGCATTCGATTTCATCATCGTCGATTGTCGGGTAGTAGGACCGGGAGGAAAATTTGATGACATAACCGGCGCGTTTGAATAATTCAGCCGTCGATTCCTGTAAACTTCCCGCGGGAATACCGAGTTTTAAGACCTTGTCGGACATGATTCCTGTGTTTCTGAGTTCGATGGTTTAGGCGTAACGTATATCAAATGAACAATTTATGTGTATGGTCCCTCACTGGACTGCAGGCGAAATTCGGCGGGAACTTTTGTATCCCCACCTGACCGAGAACGCCGACAATCATTCCCTGCGCGTACTCTAACAGCTCAAAAACGGCAGTTCCAGTAGTCCAGAACGAGAATGTTCAGAGAAATTCCCAATCTGTGGACTTCCATCAGCCGGGGACATTCTCTAGGATCGTGCAAATACGAGCCCAGAATAGTCGATTTCTGCCCATTTTTCACCGCAGGGATCTGCAGATAAACCTTGTTTCTATAGATATTTTTGAACGAGTAAGGAGAAAATCCTCGATGGCCGAGCAAAAAGCCACCAACGTGACATGGCACGAACACCATGTATCCAAAGAACAGCGCTGTCAGCAGAACGGACACAAGGGAGCCGTTCTCTGGTTCACCGGATTGAGCGGATCTGGAAAAAGTACCATTGCGAACACCGTCGATCACAAGCTGTTCGAAAAAGGCAAACACACCTTCGTGCTGGATGGCGATAACGTCCGCATGGGCCTCAATAAAAACCTCGGCTTTTCTCCTGAAGACCGTACCGAAAACATCCGTCGTATCGGCGAAGTTTCCAAGCTCTACACCGACGCCGGGATTCTGGTCATGACCGCCTTCATTTCTCCCTACCGCGAAGACCGCGATCAGGTCCGCGAAATTCTGGGTGATGGTGAGTTCATCGAGATCTTCGTCAAGGCTTCCCTGGAAACCTGCGAAGAACGCGATCCCAAAGGTCTCTACAAGAAAGCCCGGGCTGGCGAAATTAAAGGTTTCACCGGTATCGATGCTCCTTACGAAGAACCGGAAAAAGCAGAACTGATTCTCGATTCCGACGGCAAAGGCATCGACGAACTGGCTGACGAAGTCGTTGCCTACCTCGAATCCAACGGATACCTGACCTATCCGTAAGCGATCATAACACAAAATGTGTGGTGATTATTCATAACACAAACTGTGTCAATGAAAAAAAACTCAGGCTTGCAGCTCGCTGCCTGAGTTTTTTTATTTCCCGTACCGGTCTGACAACTATCAGACTCGGTCTGCTTACTTGTCTGATTCCTGTTTGAGTTTATAAGGACCCAGGCCCGGAGCCGACTTGAACCAGTCTTTCGGGCGTTCCTGTAAGCCTTTTGTGTAGTTGCGAATCGCCCGCTCGTCCCAGAACTTGGGGATCGAGGGATCTTCGGGGATGCGGCCTTTATCGTCGATTTCCTCCATCCAGGTATCCAGGGCAGCGGACAGCCGCTGTTTGACCTGCTGATACTGGGGAGAATCGGCCAGGTTGTTGATTTCCCAGGGATCAGCCTGGATGTCATACAGTTCCTCGCGCGGCCGGGTGTCGGCCATCAGCTTCAGAGGCGGTCCGCTCAATTCCCCTTTCGCATGCAGATCGCGCAGCAGTCCGATGATCGGGTACTGGGTTTCCTTGTAGCGGTTGATCTGCAGGAATGGGCGTTCGGGGTATTTGTTCCGCAGGTAGCGATATTGTTTGTCACGCACCGTGCGAATGTGGAACACGGTTTCATCACCGCGGTCCCGTCCGCCAAACAGATAGGTGCGAGGCGGTTCAGCATGGAAACCCAGAAAGACCTGCCCCTGCATTTTGTCCGGTATTTCGACACCAGCCAGGGCGAGTGTGGTCGCGCTCAGATCAATGGACGAGATCAACTGGTCGCTTTTCTCACCCCGCTGATAAAGAGCAGGCACCGGCAGGTCGGCATTGCCTTCGGGCCAGTACACGATCAGGGGAATGTGCAGGCCACTGTCATAAGGCCACTGCTTGCCGCGGGGCATGGCCCGGCCATGATCGCCCAGAAAAATGATGATCGTGTTTTTGTCGAGCTTGTCCCGCTTGAGCAGATCCAGAATGAAGGCCACTTTTTTATCAACAGCCATTACCGTATTCAGATACTGCGCCCAGACCGCCCGGGTGACGGGGTGATCGGGATAGTAAGGGGGAATCTGAACCTTCGCCGGATCGACTACATAGTCGAGATGTTCGTGCGACGTATTCCAGGCACCGCCCCTGTGGGTTTCCGAAAAGTTAATCTGGGCGTAAAAGGGCTGGTTCTGTTTGAGATCGTCCCAGTCTTTCAGGTCGAACGGTTGTTTGCCTTTGGGGTAGGTGAAGTTCCAGTCGGTCTTGCCGGTCCCTTTGTAGAATTTCGCCAGCTTGCGGTCGTCGGTCAGTTTTTTGATATTGGCGGTCGTGTAGCCCGCGGGGCGCAGCCAGTCGGTAATCACCCGCACGCCCTGCGGCAGTGGATTGGTGCCGTCGCGGTGCGAGCGATGATTGTGGGCATCGATGGCCATCGCATACATGCCGGTCATGAAAGAAGAACGGCTGGTCGAGCAGACGGGAGTGACGGTGAACGCATTCTGATACAGCATGCCGTTTTTCGCCAGGCGATCCAGCGTCGGTGTCTTGACTTCGGGCGTGCCATAACAGCCCAGTTCCGGGCCCATGTCTTCGGCGATAATCCAGAGAATATTCGGACGCTGTTCGGCGGCAGATAAATTCTGCGAGTGTGAAACGAACAGAGTGAGAATCAGCAGGAGCGCAAGCAGAGATCTGGGCATGTGAAGGCCTCTTCACCAAAAGAAATCAAATTGGATATTCAACAGTAGCGGGAGACTTCATCTTCAACGATGACCCGGGCATTGTCAATCAAGGACAGCCTGTCTGAGCCCCTGGCTTTCTGGCGGTAAGCGGTTAAATCGCTCTTGCAGGTCTGATTTCAGCAGTTAAGCTTTAAATAGAATCAGGAGAGACGGTTCGGACAACGATTTATCTCAGCTGTTTTTCAAAGGAGAGATCGAATGGCGCTCTACAAGTACAAAGAGTATCTCGAACAGGCGGATCAGGCAGAATTTGACACGCTGCACAACCCCGGCGAAATCTGCCCCCATTCCGGCATCTATCGCTGCGAAGCCTGCGGCGATGAGATCGCCTCCAACAAAGACAATCCTTTCCCGCCCCAGAACCATCATCAGCATGCGGAAAACCTGGGCGCCATTAAATGGAAACTGATCATCATTTCGCAGCAGCGCTGAGGGAGATGTTCTGACAACAGGAGCAAGTTGAATCAGACTGGGAATCGGTCTGCCTGCTCACCGCAGTCGATGCATCCTCCTTCTGGCCAAATCGCTTGTGATCAATAAAAAAAGTCCTAAACCATTTCTGGTTCAGGACTTTTCAAGTTGCCCGACTAGGATTCGAACCTAGACTAAATGAGTCAGAGTCATTCGTGCTACCGTTACACTATCAGGCAATAAATTGTGAGTGAGTTCGCTAAGCTGAACTGGCGTCATCACTTGTAGCACTGAGGGGTATTATACGAAAAATTCTCTGTTCGCCAAGTCGATCCGGGTGAGAATTTTCTATTCTTTTCAGTCTACTTAGCTCTTTTCCCCTTCGTCTGAGTATGACAGTATAGGAGATGAACAGGTTCACTGAAAACAGTTACACGAATGAATTCAACAGAGAAAGCACTCCCGATGCGATTTTGGATCCCCTGCTACCTGATTTTCAGCCTGGCTGGTCTGGTCAGCGTCGCTCCTGCGGACGAAAAGCAGCAGCCCGCGGAGAAAAATCAGAAAGCGCAGGCCCTGCAACAGACTTTGCAGAAGCAGGTGGATGAGTTATCGGCTCAGATAAAACAATCGCCTCAGCAAACGTCGCTCTATTCTCGACGGGGCGATGCGTATTTTTTTCTGGGTCAGTTCAAACAGGCGGTCGCGGATTATGACAAGATGGTCGAACTCGATCCCGCGATCAAAACCTCTCACTGGCGACGGGGGATTGCCTGTTATTATGCCAAACAGTACGCCGATGCAGCCCGGCAGTTCGAAATCTATCACTCGTTTGATAACGTCGATCGTGAGAACGGAATCTGGCGGTTCTTCTCCCAGTATCAGGCCAAAGGAGCGGAGGCAGCTCGCAAGGGGCTGTTGAAATATGAAAAAGATGACCGTGAGCCCTTTCCGGACCTGTACCGCCTGTTTGAAGGGAAAACGACCCCGGAAGCCATTCTCAAAAACATCCGCTCTGCAGAAATCAGCGATCAGGAGCGTGAAAAACGTCTGTTTTACGCGAATCTCTACATCGGTCTGAATGCATCTCTGCACGGTCAGACAGAGGCGGCCAGAACTTATCTGAAGCAGGCGGTCGCCAACCAGTGGGGGCCTCGCGCCGGCTTTGGTCCCAATTATATGTGGCATACCGGTCGTCTGGAGTTACAATTACTTTCTAAGCCCGCCAAATAAAGATAGGTCACGTTTTTTCCCGATCGAGGCAGCGCTGATCGGGAATGTCTTTCAGCGATGGGATAAACTGATCATGAAACTCTACCCGCCAGTCTCTGCTTTCTGTCTGTGCGCTCTCTTATCCCTCGTACAGACTGCCTCGCAGGTACAGGCCCAGGAGAGTGGAACTGCCGCTCCTTCAGATCAGGAGCAGAAGGCACAGGCGCTGAAGCATGCCCGGCAGGGACAGGCACACCTGAAAGACAAACATTGGAAGCAGGCCATCGCGGAATTTGAAAAAGCGGTCAAATTACAGCCCCAAAACAGCATGCTGCATTACCTGCTGAGCGTCAGTTTTCTGGAAGATTCACAGGGCAGCAAGGCCTGGAGTGAAGTTCGCAAGGCCGTGCTGCTGGACATGCAGAACAGGAATGCCATCAACGAGTTTTTGAAGTTCTGGAGTTTCTTCGACCGGCAGGGTGTGCTCAACGTGGGGACCCCGGAGGTCGAGGTGCTGAAACTGCTGGGACCACCGGACTCGAAACGGGAGCTGGGCACAGAGACGCAGCTCACTTACGGATTCATGTGGCTGAACCTGCAGCAGGCCAGTTTGTATGCCGTGATTGACACCCGGGGGCTGAGCACCGAATACACCAAAGCATTACAGACCATGGAATTCCAGTTGGGGCCGAAATGGCGGGTCGGGTATCGTCTGATGAACGGCACCAGTGCCCTCACAGAGTATGTCACGACTGAGGAGACCGTGCAGAAGTATCAGCAGATGTTTTCCACACAACGTCTGTTCAAGCTGGGGAAAGAAGTTTCTGCCGAGGAGATGATGAACCGCATCAAAAACCTGGTCGAAAAGTCCTACCAGGTCGCAGAGTGGAATGTTATTCAGCCCGGTGAGAATGATATCATTTTCGAATGGCGCGTCGCGGCCAATGAAAAGACACCCGCACAGCATGAAATCAATCGTATCGTTAGAGGCAAACGTGATTTACACCGGCTGGCTTATGTGACGCGGGAGTTACCCCTCAGTGAAGGTGACCGTAAGAAGTGGATCGAGCAGCTGAAAGCCGCCAAAGTTGTTCTGGCACACCCGGGCAAGCAGCCCCTCACTCCTGAACAGAAAGAGGAACTGGTAAAACAGTTAACGAAAAAGTCGAGAGAAATCATCGCCCTGCAGCTGAAGTACATCCAGGAGGGGGATGTCGAAGCGATGCAGCCCTTTTTCACGAAACGGGTTCGCGATCTGATCACAAAGGAATCACTCGCCCGGGCCCGGGAGCAGGCCGCTTCAGCAACTCCAGAGGAGCTCGTGCATTCCGTTACGATCGAAGAGGTCGGGGACGGGATTCAGGCCAAGGTCAAAATGAAGAATGGCAGGACGCTGACCACACTGGTTCCCGTCAACAGAAAATGGGAAGCAGATACGATCTGGTTCAAGTGATTTGATGCAACCTGCTTATCTTATCGGGCTTTGCAGATCTCGCTGAATTTAGGATTTCGCCTGAGGGTATATGGACGCATGGATACTTTTGCGTCTCGATTTTCCCTCCAAAGCGGGGAATTTTTTTCTATTAATTTTAGAAACCTTCCCTGCTGACATCAGGCTGAAAATTGCCATGCTATTCATTCTGTAAGATGTATTTAATAAACACCTTACGGATCTTTCTCGCTCACGCTGTGGCAGTGTCATTCTCACCGCATTTCTGAGCACCCCTACGATTAGCATATTTCGTCTCAACTTAACAACGTGATTATTCCGAAAGATCAGAATAACCGCTTGTACCCGGATAACCGGAATAGTTTTACATCCGACCGGGAGTGAGTGGGGAGAACGGTATCAGGTTCTGCCTGGACGTTCTGATTGACCGGATTTCAAAGCTGGAATCCGGAAGATCAAAGAGGAACGGAGTTGATCGTCTGAAATTGTCAGAGACGAGTTACACATCGACGTTGGAGCATTCGATGAACAAATTACGTGTCAGCCTGGCCTGCTTCTTTTTAGCCTCTCAGTACCTACTGGCTTCGGTTTCAGCAGCACCTGATGAGACTGAAGGTAATCAAACTGAGGGACGGACTACCATAGGTGGTGAATCGGAAGGTTCCGCCATCGTGGGGAGTGTCTCTTCTGGAGTGTTCAGGCATGATTTCACTCCTGCAAACCAGGTTCAACGAAATGATGTACCAGGCTATACATCGATGAAAGATGTCAGCTACAAGGATGTGCCACAGGGATACATTCCTTACCGCATGCCTGATCCCCGCACCATGGAAGTCAATGAGTTCATTGATAATGGAGCCGGCTATCAGCCGATGCCCATCGATGAATTCCATCCGATTTTCCGCCTGGATAAAGGCGTGGGTGGCGGAGTCGGTTATCAAAATGGTTATTCCAATCTGGGAATGCTGATTCCGTTTACGATCCGTCCTGAGCAGAGCATGCTGTTTCTGGATCTCCGGGCCATGGTCACTGACCGCGGAGCCGGGGGTGTCAACCTCGGTGCTGGCTGGCGTGCCTACAGTGAAAATCTGGATAAGATCTTCACCGTCGCAGGCTGGTACGATTACGACGACGGCCACTTTCAGGACTATCACCAGATCGGCCTGAGTGGTGAAGTGATTGGTAAGTACCTGACGACACGCGTGAACGGTTACTTTCCCATTAACAACAATGAAGTTGTCATCTCCAACAATCTGAACGGTGGCGCCTATTACCAGTCAAACTACATCTACCTGAACCGGACCCGCCGATCTGAATCTTCCTACGGTGGTGTCGATGCAGAAGTTGGTGGACCGCTGCCAATTCTGGGTAAATACGGCATCGATGGTTATGTCGGCGGTTATTACTACAATTCGAAAAATGATCAGAGTGCTTCCGGGGCCAAGTTCCGGGCAGAAGCCAATATCAGTGACTGGTGGCAGATGAGCGTCAGTTACGCGAAGGACTCTGTCTTCGGTTCCAACGCCTGGATGAACGTCATTCTGACCATTCCAGAAGGCCGTTCCAACAAGTGGATGCGTCCCAAAACACTGCAGCAGCGTATGTACCAGCCTATGAATCGTAACTACCGGGTTGTGGCACACGTCAAAGAAACCATCAACAGCGAACTGGCGATCAATCCGGATGACGGAAATCCTTACATCGTCCAGCACATCAATCCGGACTACGGCGCTGCCGGGAATGGTACGTATGAAACACCATTCGGCTCTATGGCTGCTTATAACGCGTCTCCACCAAGTGCCACAACTGATATCATCTTTGTCCAGGATGGGGATGAAACCAACCTTGACGGCCAGATCACTCTGCTGGATAAAGGGGTCGGTGTTACCGGTCAACGTCTGTTGAGTGAAGCAGTTCAGCATACCTTTAATGTGTTGAGCGATGGTTCCGTATCCACTTTGAACCTGCCCGGTTATAACGCTGCTGCCAGCCGACCTACACTGACCAACCTCTCTGGAGCTGGTGGTTTTGGTGGAGCAGTGGTTGTGGGCCAGGGGAGCGCCTGGGAAGTTTCCGGTTTCAACATCAGTGGGGTCCGGACCGGGTCTGCAACGCCGCATAACGATGGTATCTACTCGGCAGGAACGAACGGGTTTAATATCAACAATAACTCGTTTGTACTCTACAATCAGGGGGTCAACGTAACCAATTCCGGCAGCGGAATTGGCATCGTGGCTGACAACACCTTCTCGGGCGATGGGACTGACTCACTTCGAGGTGTTCTCATCACCCAGAATTCGGGGACCCTGGAACTTTCCTTCCAGAACAATACCACGACCAACAACCTCGGTCCACTGGTGCCGCCTGAAGGGGTCGGTTTTGAAATTATTGCCGATGCAGGTAGTACCATTGATGGGGTCGGTACCGCATCTGATGGCGTGACAACTCTCGGAATCACCGGGAATACTGCCAACAGTAATGGTACCGGGATGATCATCAGGTCCGAGAATGGTTCTACGATCGAGACCGATTTCTCCAACAACACCTTCAGCAATAACGTGAATCCCAACACCGGTCTGCATGTCTATTCATCCGATTCCAGTACTGTTACCTTCCGTTCGTTCGATACGATTACAGCCACCAACAACACCGGCAATGGTATTGCCTTTGACGCCACCAGCGGCGGGGCCATCTCTGCTCTGTCTGAAGACCTCGATCAGGATGGCGTACTGGATCCAGGGGAAGATGTGAACGGAGATGGCGTGTTGAACCTGGGGATGACCAACATCAACGCCAGCAACAACACTCTGGATGGATTCGTGGCTACTTCCGATGGTACGGGGGGAGCGACAAATATCAATTTGAATATTGGTAATATCAATTCGACCACGAACATTTTCAACAGTAACGGTCAGAACGGGATCAGCCTCAATACCACGAACGGTGGGGCCATTACCGGCAGTATCATCAACAATACTGCCACCGGTAACACCTCGGATGGTCTGGCGATGACACTGACATCCGGTTCCATCGACCTGACGGGCTATGGATCTCCGTCTATCGGCAGCAACACCTTTACCGGCAATACCGGTAACGGGATGAGTATTACCAACAACGACGGTGGTACATTCACCACTGCCCTGATCTCCTCGAACGATTTCAGCAACAATACAGGAGCCGGCTTCTTTCTGGGAGGCACTGACATGGGGGCAGCCACAACTGCCACCAACACCCTGGGTAGTATCGATTCCAACAACTTCAACCGGGACACCTCAGGGACTTCCGGGATTCTGTTTGATACCAGCGATGTCCGCACAACAGCAACGATTACCAGAAACACCTTCATCGGTCGTACTGGAGCTGGATTTGGTGTCGGTGGTACTGTCGCAGGGACAACAACAGTTCCCAGTGCAGGTGGTGTGACTCTGACCTTCGGGAACCTGGCGTCGATCGACAATTCTGAAATCAATACCTTCCAGGATAACGGCGATGCCCATATTGGCTTCGTGATGGAAGGTAACACGACGAACCAGGTCGACATTGACCAGCATGTTTTCGACACGACAACGGATACCGCTCTGAGCTCTGATTTCAGTGGTCAGGGAGTCGGCTTTGTTCTCCGGGACACAGCTACATTTACCGGTACCATCCAGCGTTCTACCTTCCAGAACAACGCTGCCTCCGGCCTGTATTTCAGTGTCACGGGTAACAACGGAGCCGATTTTGCTCAAATCAATAACGTCGTCGTCGGCGGTGCGACGGACTATGGGAATACTTTCACCGGTAACGGTGGCAGTGGTCTCGAAGTCATTCGGACCGCCAATGGTGTAGTCAATAATTTCCAGATCCTGAACAACACCACAACCTCAAATACCCTGGACGGGTTCAGCCTGACGGCTGCCAATGCAAACAGTATCGATACCTATACAGTTAACAATAACACCATCACTGGTAATACCCAGAATGGTATCGATATCAGCGTTCAGGCAGATGCAGGCCTCCAGGCCAACATGACACTGAATACAATTACCGGGAACGGAAATGCTGGTATTCGGACCACGGAAATGGTCAATAGCTCTTCTGATCAACGGAATGTTTCTGGTGCCTGGACCTCGAATACGATTACTGGAAATACCGGGAATGGTATTGAACTGGCGGCCGCTTCGAATGGCTTAGTCATCGGTGATACTGTGGATTCTTCTCTGGGGAACATTATCCAGGGTAACGGAGTCGATGGTGTGGCAATTACCGGTGCGGGTACGCTGACTGTGGCACGTAACTACATCGCAGAGAACGGTGTTGCCGGTGTCGATATGGATCTGCCCGGTTACAATAACGTTACGATTTCCAACAACGATATTACTTTGAACGGCGGAGATGGTATCGAGCTGACCAATGCCCTGTCTGGTACTTTTGACCTGACAATCACAGGCAACGTGATCGACTTCAACGACCTGCGTGGTTTCGATGTTTTGGCCCGACCGGGTAGCCTGGGGGCATCCAGTATGAATATCACCTTCAACGACAACATTGTGAATGCCAACCGGGAGGAAGGTGTCTATGTGGTCTATACCGCATCGAACAACCAGACTCAGGATGTCGCTTCGACAACCGCCCTGCTGGCAGACGGCAATATCTTCCACGATGTCTACCTGCGGTTCGATATGGATAACAACCAGATCCTGGCCAACGGCGTTGACAGTGGATTCGAAACGACCGGTCTGGTGGTCCGAGTTGGTACGACCAACGCCAGCACCAGTTCAACCTATGATGGTGGCTTCGCCAGCGACGGTCTTGGAAACTTCACCAACTCTGGTGTGATCATGTCTGTCACCAACTCGACCCTCACGGGTAACTTCGGTTCGGATGTCTACTTCCAGTCATTCACCTCGACTGCAGACCCGGCTAACACTGCTGGTACCTGGGGGGCAACAACCGATCCGACAGCCCTTACGACCTTCCAGAGCGACCCACTCGCTCGCCTGGACTTGAACTGGTCTACCAACACAACCCTGGCAACTAACGTGAACAACACTGGTGCCTTCTACAACAATGCTGATACCTTTAAATCACGTCTGAATACAACCAGTGTTCCCTTCGATGGGCCATTTACTTCGACTTCACGTCGTCGTAATGCTCAACGTCAGGCTGCCCGTATCAATAACCTGATTGATCCTGGTGCAGGTACCTTCCTCTACTCCGGTACGGGAGCCAGTACCTTCCGTGTTGACAGCACAGGGGATACAGGCATCTTCTTCCTGGACGGGAATCCCTACACCACAACTGGCGATGCCAACGGTGTCTACTACCCCGGTTCGATTGTCGGCGAACTGCCTTACGGCTGGGGACAGTACTAAGCCGGTTGAGAGTCTCCAGGCTTAGTGCCTGTTAAAAATAAAAACCCCATCCTGAAGTTTTTCGGGATGGGGTTTTTTATTCTCTGGGCGAAAAATGTTTATGCCGGCGAGAGGAACTGCTCGATCCGGTTCAAACCTTCTTCAATCGTCTGCATATCAGTCGCGAAAGAAAGTCGGACATAACCGGGAGCACCGAAGGCGTCACCGGTCACCAGTGCCACATGGGCTTCTTCCAGCAGGGCGGTACAGAACTCTGATGAGTCTTTAACAACCTTGCCTCCCCCCAGCGGTTTGTTGAAGTGGGCGCTCACATTGAAGAATGCATAAAACGCACCGCCCGGCTCAGCGAAGCTGATCTCCGGAAACTTCCGCAGCCGATCCAGCACATAAGCCCGTCGCTCTTTGAATGCATCCAGCATTGCGGCGACACTGTCCTGCGGTCCTGACAGGGCGGCAATTGTCGCGGCCTGGCTGATGCTGCAGGGATTCGAGGTTTCCTGGCTCTGCAGTTTCGTCATCGCTGCGGAGACTTCCGCGGGAGCAATCGCCCAGCCGATACGCCAGCCGGTCATCGCATACGCTTTACTGACACCGCTGACGATAATCGTGCGTTCTGCCACATCGGGACCGAAAGAGGCAAAGCTGCGGAATTCGGAACCTTCGTAGATCAGCTTTTCGTAGATCTCGTCCGACATGACCGCGATATCTTTCTCCACAGCGACTTTGGCCAGGGCTTCCAGTGTCTCGACCGGGTAAGCCGCTCCCGTCGGGTTGCAGGGGTTGTTGAGCATCATCAGTTTGGTTTTGGGAGTGATCGCGGCGGCAAACTGTTCTGCATTCATGCAGAAACCGCTCTCTTCGGTCGTTTCTACCATCACCGGGGTGGCACCCGTCAGTTCGACCAACGCGCTGTAGCTGACCCAGTAAGGGGTCGGGATGATCACTTCATCTCCGGGGCCACACAGGGCCGTCAGGACATTGTGGATCGAGTGCTTGGCGCCGTTGGAGACCACGACCTGGTTCGGCTGAAAGCTCAACCCGTAGTCACGCTGGTAAGCATCGCAGATCGCCTGTTTGACTTCAGCCGTTCCCGCTGCGGGGGTGTAGTGCGTCTGACCGGCATCCATCGCTTCCTTGGCAGCCTGACAGATATGAACCGGAGTGTTGAAGTCCGGTTCTCCCAGGGTGAATTCGTAGACTTTCACTCCGGTGCTTTTCAGTTCTTTGGCTTTCGCTGCAGCAGCAATTGTTGCGGAGGGTTTGAGTTTCTGAACAGTAGAAGAGAGCTGCATCGACATAATAGTGATCTTTATTGTCTGAATGGATCAATGTTGGTGGATCTGATCACGCTTGTCAGATCTCGTTTCATTCCCACAGCTGACACGCGGGAATCCAGAATGTTCGTAAACACTTGATTCTTTTCACCTGCGGGGACAGCGTCAAGTCTCGGGTGACCCTGTTTGCAAAACGAAAGGGAATCTCAGGCGCAGCAGCCTTAGAGAGAGGAGATCGGGCGCTCCCGAAAGCGCCAGCCTGCGAAAGGCCGGAACAAAGATACCCTGTCAGGCGGATTTGAGGACCTGTCGCAGCTTGCTGTCAGCGTGATGCCGGCAGCTCGGTTTCCGCATTCTGTCCCACTTCGTGGGCGGACATTTCAACGTGGACGCGGGAGGTCATCTTGAACTCGGAGCGGGGCTGTGTTCCCCCTTTGGTATCGCGGGTGACATCCACGGTCCATTTCGCGACTCCAAACGGAATCTGTTTGGTCCGCCAGATCGTCCCTTCATTGCGGGAGCGAGTAGAGGTGCTTTCGCTGCTGAAGCTGCCTTTGTAAGCCTGGGCGGTAACGGCTCCGGTCGGAATATCAACCATGGCCGGTTCGCCGACAGAATCCCACTGCGTGTAGTGTTCCAGCATGGTGATCATGGGGTAGAACCGCAGTACGTTGGTTTTCAAAGGCTCGACGGCCCGGTCTCCCACTTTACGGTACCCTTTGACGATGGGCAGAAAAGTCACCGGGATCTTGTTCTCATCGACAATCTGGCCATTAACGGCTTTTTCCGGGACGAGCACTTTGTAGATCCGGGGTCCAGAGACGCCCGGTGCAATTCCGGATTCGGTCGCTTTACCGGTGACCGTTTTAAACTCCAGCCAGCGGCAGGGAGTCTGCTCCCCTTCAAAATCGGCCATTTCCGAACCTACGGAACTGATTAACAGGTGCCGCGTCCATTGCAGTTTGACGTTCAGATCATTCGATTCCGGGCCGGGCATCTCTTTTTCATAGGTGCCTTCGAAGCGGACCCAGGAACCATCGGGAGGCAGTTCCCAGATGAGGCCCTGCGCGGGCAAGGCACTCGAAAATGAAACAACACACACGAGAGAAAGCAGAAATGTTCGGACAGACATCATTGCGGGTCAACCAGAGCTGTTAGGGAAACGGAGCGGGTACGGCAGAGCGCCATACAGTTCACAGGTCTTAGTGTGACAAAAGCGACATCCGCTGACAACACTTTTTAGTTTTTCCTGCGGGAAATTTCCCAAGCGAACCGGATTCAGCACGTATAACGGGAGCATCAGTCAACTCTTTCTTGACCGTGGCCTGTTGTTCGACTTAGACTGCTTATAGACATTAACACGGTTTTAACGTTTGTGAGGCTCTTGCGGCCCTGCAGGTTGGCGTTGCCGGCTCGACTGACAATACATTCGTCCCTCTACTGGAGATCTCTGATGTCACTGACTTTTCCGAACAAACGCTGGTTGCCACTCCTGCTGGTCTGGGGATGCTGTTTCTGTCTGGTTCAGAATGCCGTCTCTGCAGCGGAAGAAGAATCAAAGCCCATCCGCGAAAACTGGGCGCACATCATTATTAAAGGCGACTATCCCGAAGGCCCCCAGATGCCCGGTCTGTTTGGTGATGTGACCGAGTCGCTTTCCAAAGCCGTCCAGCGGCTGGAAAAGGCGTCCGAAGATAAATCCCTTTCCGGCGTGATTCTGCACATCAAAGGAACCTCCGTCGGCTGGGCTAAACTCAACGAACTCCGGCAGGCGATTCTCAAAGTCCGCAAAAGCGACAAGAAAGTTTACGCCTGGATCGAATCGGGGATGACCAAGGATTATCTGATCGCCACCGCCTGCGATCAGATCGTGATGCCTGAATCTGCTTCACTGATTCTGCTCGGTCTGCGGGCGGAAGTCAGCTTCTATAAGAATCTGTTCGACTGGCTGGATATTAAGCCGGACGTCTTACGGGTCGGCGAATACAAGTCTGCCGCGGAACCCTATACCCGCACCGACATGAGCCCTGCCTTCCGCGAAGAGATGGAAGCGATTCTGGATGACTACTATCGCCAGATCATCGAGGCGATTTCCAAATCCCGCGGCCTGTCTGATGAGAAGGTGGAAGCAGCCATCAATGCCGGTCCGTATATGGCCAAAGACGCGAAAGAGCTGGGACTGATCGATCACCTGGCTTACGAAGATCAGCTTCCGAAGCTGATCACCGGCGGAGACAAAAATAAAGACGTGAAGATCATCAAGAAATATGCAAAGAAACGACTCGACACCGATTTCTCCGGTATCGCGGGGCTGATCAAACTCATGGATCTGCTCGCCGGCATCGACTCCTCGCAGCGGATCGGTTCCGGTCCCCGGGTGGCCGTGATTTATGCGACCGGGGCGATCATGTCCGGCTCCAGTTCCCAGGGCGGACTGCTGGGCGTGCATGTACTCGGTTCAGATACGTTTATCAAAGCGGTCAACAAAGCAGCCGGCGATGACCAGGTGAAGGCGATTGTGATCCGGGTCGACAGCCCGGGTGGCAGTGCTCTGGCCAGCGACCTGATGTGGCGGGCTCTGGAAGAATCGGGGAAACCGGTTGTCGTCAGCATGGGAGATGTCGCCGCCAGTGGCGGGTATTATATCTCCATGGGGGCAGAGCGGATTTTCGCCGAGCCGGGAACGCTGACCGGTTCCATCGGTGTTGTTGGTGGCAAGCTGGCTGTAGAAGGCCTGTATAACAAGATCGGCATCACCACCAGTGTGATCTCTCGAGGTAAAAACAGCGGGACGTTCAGCCCGATGACTGGATTCTCAGAATCAGAGCGGGCCGCAGTCACCAAGCTGCTCTATGCGGTCTACAAGCAGTTTACCGAGAAAGCGGCCAGCGGACGGAAGATGAAATATGACAAGCTGGAAAAACTGGCTCGCGGTCGAGTTTATACCGGTGCGATGGCGCTCAAGATTGGCCTGGTGGATGAACTGGGAACACTCGACGAAGCCATTGAATATGCCCGCAAACTGGGCAAAATCCCCGACGGTGAAAAGTTCGAGAAAATGATTCTTCCCCGGCCCACCAGTCCGTTCGAGCAGCTCTTCGGAACCGCCGATACCCAGAGCCGTCAATCAGTCCAGCTGTCAAACATGCTGAAGCTGGTCTCTCCGGAACTGGCACAGCAGTTGAAAAAGTTCGATCTGATCAATCTGCTCGCAAGAGAGAAGACGTTGACTATCATGCCGTTCGATCTTCGCGTAAATTAAGCACGCGATACTTTTCCAGACAAAACAAGATTTACATTCAGAAACAGAATTCAGCAGGCAGGGAGACAGGATGTTTAAGGGCTTTGGAATCTCAGGTGGAAAATCGTTCCTGGTTGTATTGACTCTGGTTCTGTTGGGGGGAAAGGCGGCTCAGCTCTCTGCCGACGAAAAGCCCCGCCTGGCGGATTCTTACGGTTTTAAACCGCTGGAACTGTTCAAGCTGTCTGACCGCTCCTCAAACATGCTCTCTGCAGATATGAATGGGGACGGCCTGAATGATCTGATTCTGATCGACAACAGCAACAGTCGGATTGATATCCTGCAGCAGCGTTCCGGAAAGGAAGAACCGACGAGCGATGAAATCAGTGATGGCGTCAATTTCATCCCCGATGATGCCCGATTCAAACACGTCAAAGTTCCCGTCGATGTTTCAGTTTCCGCATTGACCGTGGGCGACTTTAATGGTGATGGCCGTAACGATCTGGCCTATCTGGCGCTGCCCGAACGACTTATCGTCCGCTATCAGACCGAAAATGGCGGCTGGTCAGATCGAAAGCGGATCCGTCTGGCTGATCTGCAGCCGACGCAATGGACGATCGCCGCCGGCGATCTGAATTTCGATCAGCGGACCGATCTGATCGTCCTGGGAAAAAATCATACCTATGTCATCCTGCAGAATGAAAAGGGCGAGTTCGCTTCACCGCGTTCGATCCTGAATACGTCTCCCAAGCTGGGGCTGGCCTCCATTGCCGACTTGAACGGCGATGGTCGCAATGACTTTACCTATGCCACCCGGGATGGGAAGGATCAGGTCCTCTGTGCCCGACTGCAGAAGGAGGATGGTCACCTGGGACCTGAGATTCGTTTTGAACTCTCCAGCCCCCGTTCGGTCACACTGGCCAATATTGATGGCAAAGCCGGTTCGGAAGTACTGACCATTGATTCGCAGACCGGTCGACTCAAGGTCCAGCAACTGGAAAACTCACAGTCGAAAAATGGGGAAATCTCCAAACGGCTGACACTGTATGGCTTTGGCGAAGAAGGTTCCGGACGCAATCGCGGGTTTGATCTGGGCGATATCAACGGCGATGGCCTGAGTGATGTCGTGGTGTCCGATCCGGAAGCGGCACAGATGCTCGTCTATCTACAGACCAAAGACCGCGGCCTGGATCTGGGACAGACCTACCCGGGACTGTTGGGCGTCGAACAACTGCGTGTGGAAGACGTCAACGGCGACGGCAAAGGGGAAGTCTTTGTCCTCAGCGAACGCGAAAAGATTATCGGCGTCAGTTCGCTGGACAAGCAGCGGCTCTCGTTTCCCAAAGTACTGCCGATCAAAGGCGAACCTCTGGCCTTCGAACTGGCAGACCTGGACGGCAATCATTCACCGGAACTGATCTACGTGGCGAAGGTCGGTGACAAACGTGGTTACACATTCCAGCTGCAGGCACTCCGCTTAAACAAGGATGGCAGCTGGAGCGAATATCAGTTCCCGAGTGCGGCTCCCAATCTGGACTCCCCCAAATCACTGGTCAAACTGGACGCCAATGGAGACGGGATTTATGAATTGATGGCCTTCTACGGCCTTTCCCGTTCTCCCAAAATGATTACATTAACGCCGAAGCAGACACCACAGTTGATCACCCCTTCCGGCGGTATCAATCTCGATGAAATCAAACCCGAATCCATCTTTATCGGCGGTCCCAAACGGGACTGGATTCTCACCGCACAGAATAATTTCGCCCGCAGACTGATTCTGAATTCCGATAATCAGTGGCAGGTCGTGGATCAGTTCAATGCGCCTGAGAGCAAGGCCCGCGTCGAAGGTGCCGTGAATATCGACCTCGACGGACAGCCCGGCGATGAAATCGTGCTCATCGATCTGGGAGTCCAGAAACTGCGGATCCTGCGGAAAGAGTCGAATGTGTATCGCCCCTGGAAAGAAGTCGAGATCGGCGAATTTCCCTTCCTCTCAGCGCACGTGGCTGACCTGAATGGTGACAATCGTCCCGATCTGGTTCTCTTCGGTCGCGGTCAGTTTGGTATTCTCTATTCCGGCCAGACGCCTCCCACTTTGAAAGAAGTCGCCTCGTATGAATCCAAACTGCCTCAGGCTTACTTTACGGACTCCGTTGCGGGAGATCTGAACGGAGACGGTCATGCGGATGTGGTGATTCTCGATCTGCGGACACATCAGGTCGAAATTCTGAACTTCCAGGACAAACCCGGATTACGGCACGCTCTGAATTTCAAGGTCTTTGAAGAGAAGACCTTCTCCCGCTCCAACCGGACCGGCGTCGATCCCCGGGAAGCCGTGATTGCGGATGTCACGGGCGACAAACGCAAGGATCTGATCCTGCTCTGCCACGATCGTGTGTTGCTCTATCCTCAGGATGATGGGAAGTAAACGCTCAGGTTTTTTACATCTCTGAGGAATCGTGCATTGCATATTTCTGTGAGAGTCGGTCCAGCCCCCAGACCAGGAAGGCGGCACCGATGATCAAGGCAATCGATCCCCAGAACATCCCCCCAAAGGAAGTCGGCCAGACATTTTCGTAAATCCGGTGCTTGAACGAGACCATTTCCGGAGTCTGGCCGCTGGTGTAGGGGGTTACATCCACTTTGAAAGGCCAGATCCGTCGCAGCGATCCGACCATCAGACCACACAGGACAGCCATTGTCAGCGTGTGATGGTTGTGCAGCAGCCAGCGGAGGACCTTGCTGAACAGGATCAGCCCCAGCAGGCAGCCCAGTACGAACACCAGCACGGTCAGCAGACCGTTCCAGTCGATGTTTCCCTTGAGCAGTTCTTTGGGGATCGTTTTGAGCAAGCCGGTCACATCGTGATATTTGCCCAGCAGAATCAGGATCAGCGCTCCACTGATACCGGGCAGGATCATCGCGCAGATCGCAATCATGCCGCAGAAAAAGACATACAGATTCCCCTCAGGCGGGTTGATCGCATGCTCGCCGACCAGAATGTAAACCCCGATCGTGGAGACAATGAACGCCAGCACATTCAAGATCGTCCAGCGATGAACCATCTGGGCGACCAGGAAGCTGGAAGCCAGGATCAGACCGAAAAACAGCGAGAGCGTCAGCTGCAGATGGTAGTCCAGCAGGTAATGCATCAGGCTCGCCAGACTGACTACGCCGGTCAGAATTCCGACTCCCAGGGGGATGATAAACCGCAGATCCAGATGCCGGGCGGCGGCGGACCATTCACGGCGGATTAACAATTGAAACAGCTGCGCATCGCAGTGGCTGATCGCAGTAATCAGCCGTTGATAAATACCCAGAATCAGGGCTACCGTCCCTCCGGAAACGCCGGGAATGATATCCGCGCCCCCCATCAACAGTCCCCGTCCCACCTGAATCAGGTCCGCGCGGGCAGGAAATCGGGGTGGAGAGCTCGGCTCAGACTGCTCAGTTTCAGACATCGATAAACCTTGATTTAATGAACAAAAGAACTTTCGATCCAATTATTTTGACGCCAGCAATTGAACCGGGGATACGGGATCAGGTATGTTTCATAGAGTTGCAGAGTGTAATCTAGTCAGGCACATCTGAAAAGTGTTGATTTTCGAACCTTCTACAGCAAAGAGACAGACAGCATGAAAGGTCCCGGATTAAAGCTGGATCTCGATGTCAGGCGGCTCTGGAAATGCCCGAAAACCGGTCAGACAATCCGTTTGAGCGGGAACGTCGTTTCCAAATCGACTGAAGTCAACGGAGAGACCGTCTTCATGCAGCTGATCGAGGAACAGCGAAAACTGCACGAGGATCCCTATCACTTCGATTTCACTGAAACAGCAGAGAGCGATCAGTCATCTTCGGAACGCGCCGCAGCGGCTGCCCGTTCTCTGGAAGCTGAAGAACCCGGGGAAACTCCTGCAGCGGAACCTGCGGAGCGGGAGGCGATTGCTGAGAACGCTGAGTCGGAAGCCCCTGCAGAACCGGAGCACCCGGCAGACGATTCTGAGGAATCGTTTGGCGACGGTCTGGTCTGATGCGGTCTGCAACCCTGTGCTCGATTTGATCCCTCCAAAGTCAGCAGTCTTCAATACCGGCGTCAGCCGATTGGTATAACGCGGTCCATGTCACAAAAAGATATCATCATTACCGGTGCCCGAGAGCACAACCTGCAGAACGTCAGTGTGCAATTGCCCCGCAATCGACTGATTGTCATGACGGGCGTCAGTGGTTCCGGTAAAAGTTCACTCGCTTTCGATACCCTCTATGCGGAAGGCCAGCGGCGGTACGTCGAATCGCTCTCCAGCTATGCCCGCCAGTTTCTGGGACAGATGCCCAAGCCCGAAGTCGATTCCATTTCCGGCCTGGCTCCCTCCATCTCGATTCAGCAGAAAATGAGCGGCCGCAACCCGCGGAGTACCGTAGGGACCATCACCGAAATTTATGATTATCTCCGCGTGCTGTTTGCCCGCGTGGGGCAGGGCTACTGTGAAAAATGCGGCAAGCCCATCAGCTCGCAAAGCAGCGAACGAATTATTGATTCGATTGGTCTGCTGCCTGACAAAACACGCTATTCCATTCTGGCACCGTTGATTCAGCAGCAGAAAGGGGAATACAAGGACCTGTTCGAAGACCTGCTCAAGCAGGGTTTCCTGCGGGCCCGCGTCGATGGACGCATGGTGCAGCTCTCCGATCAATTGCAGCTCGATCGGCAGATGCGACACAACATCGAAGTCGTGGTCGACCGGCTCGTCGCTGGCAAGGTCAGCCGCTCCCGGCTTGCGGAGTCCGTTGAGCTCGCACTCAAAATGTCCAACGGGACTTTGATCGTTGTTGAAGAGGCACCGTCTAAAAAACAACCTGTTGAGCAGGACCAGGTCGATCAACCGGCTGAGAAGCTCTATAGCTCGCGTTATGCCTGTGCGGATTGCGGCATCAGCTACGAACCGCCGACACCGCAGCTGTTCAGCTTCAACAGTCCCATGGGGATGTGCGGTGAGTGTAACGGCCTGGGGATGCGATATGATTTTCCCCTGGAGGCGATCCTCTCTAGTGAGACAAAATCGATTCAGAAAGGAGCCTTCGAACTGCTCGGGCCGCTGAGTAAAGTTGGCAAGTGGCGACGACACATTTATCAGGGCGTCGCCCGTTCGATCGAGCAGGACCTGGGACTGTCCGACGACAGCTTTCTGAAAACACCCTGGAATGAATTACCCGAGCAAGCCCAACAGCAGTTTCTGTACGGGACCGGCGATCGAAACATCACCTTCAGCTGGCGGCATTCGGGGGGCGTCTGGAAGCATGGCGGCACCTGGGACGGCTATGTGGAAGAACTGCTGGAAAGCTACCGTAAAACCAGCAATCCCATGCGTCGCAAACAGCTCGAAAAATACATGGACTTCGTGCTCTGTTCCAGCTGTCAGGGTACCCGCTTGAATTCACAGGCCCGGCACGTGCGCGTCGCCTCTTTCAGTTTCGCCGAGAACGGTGATCAGAACGCAGTTGCCAGGACACTGCCCGAGGTCTGTGCTTTCAGCATCGAGGAAGCCGCACATTTCTTTGAAACCCTGGATCTGGATGAAACGGGACTGCTGATCGCGGAAGAAGTTCTCAAAGAAATCCGCGGACGCCTCGGCTTTCTGCTGCGTTGTGGCTTGAACTACCTGACTCTGGACCGCACCGCACCCACGCTTTCCGGGGGCGAAAGTCAGCGGATTCGACTTGCCGGCCAGATCGGCTGTGGACTGGTCGGCGTGGTCTACATTCTGGATGAACCGTCGATCGGTCTACATCCCCGCGACAATACAATGCTCCTGGAAAGTCTCTGTGATCTCCGCGATCAGGGTAATACCGTCATCGTGGTGGAACATGATGAAGAGACCATGCGGGCCGCCGACCATATTGTCGACTTCGGACCCGGTCCCGGCGTGCGCGGCGGCTTTATTGTTGCCGAAGGTTCCTATCAGAGTGTGCTCAAAGCCAAAGAAAGTGTGACAGCCCGCTTTCTGTCCGGGAAAGAGAAAATCGAAATCCCGGAAACCCGCCGCAAGCTCGTCAAAAAAGAATCGATCCAGATCAAAGGAGCCCGGCATCACAACCTGAAAAATATCAATGTTGCGATTCCGACCAAAGGATTCATCTGTGTCACGGGCGTCAGTGGTTCGGGCAAGAGTTCGTTAATTAATGATATCCTCTGGCCCGTGCTGAATAAAAAAGTCAACAAAGGCAAAGGCAATCCGGGCGAACACCAGAAAGTCACCGGTCTGGAACTGATCGACAAGGCGATCGACATCGACCAGTCCCCCATCGGTCGTACCCCCCGCTCCAATCCGGCGACCTATGTGAAGGTCTTCGACCTGATTCGAGATCTCTACGCCAAACTGCCCGACTCCCGCATGCGGGGGTACAAAGCGGGGCGCTTCAGTTTCAACGTACCCGGCGGACGTTGTGAAGCCTGCGAAGGCCATGGTGCCAACAAACTGGAAATGGATTTTCTGGCCGATGTCTGGGTTCCCTGTCCGGTCTGTGAAGGACGCCGTTTCCACCACGAAACGCTGGAGATCCGCTACAAAGGAGCGAGTATTGCGGAAGTCCTGGATATGGACATCCAGCAGGCGATCGAACATTTTCAGAACGTGCCCAAGATTCTGAAGCTGCTCGAATCACTGCACGACGTCGGCCTGGATTATCTCAAGCTGGGACAACCCTCGCCTACACTGTCCGGCGGTGAAGCACAGCGGGTCAAGCTGGCCCGCGAACTCGGCAAACGCTCCACCGGTAATACATTTTATCTGCTTGACGAACCGACGACCGGTCTCCATTTTGCCGACGTTAAACTGCTGCTCAAGGTCCTGCATCATCTGGCCGATGCCGGGAATACGGTGCTGGTGGTCGAACATCACCTCGACGTGATTAAGACCGCGGACTGGGTCATCGACCTCGGTCCTGAGGGGGGAGAAGGAGGAGGCCAGATTCTGATCGAGGGGACGCCGGAAGAGGTCGCTGCCTGTCCTTATTCCTATACCGGGCTGGCATTGAAAGAACAGACCGAACTGGTCCCTGCCAAATCATCCACCAGTAAAAAAGGCAAACAGGCACTCACGCTGACAAATCCCCATCATCGCTGGCAGTCTGCCGTTCCAAAACAGAATGGAGCGCCCAAAGACAGCCAGCAGATTACAATCCGCGGTGCCGGCCAGCATAACCTGCAGAATCTGGATGTGCAGATCACCCGCGACCAGATGAATGTCTTCTGTGGTCCCAGTGGCAGCGGGAAAAGCTCGCTGGCCATGGATACGCTCTACGCGGAAGGCCAGCGGCGGTACGTCGAGTCGCTCTCTGCGTATGCCCGCCAGTTCCTGGGACAGATGCCCAAGCCCAAATTTGAGCACATTCACGGTCTCTCCCCGGCCATCGCCATCGAGCAGAAAACGACCGGTCACTCTCCCCGTTCCACGGTCGGCACGGTCACCGAAATATATGATTATCTGCGCGTACTCTACGCCCGGCTGGGAAAGATGTACTGTCCTGATTGTGACGTCCCCGTCGAAACGCAGACGACCGATGAAGTCATCCAGCGGATTCTCGATATGGAAGAGGGAACGAAGCTGCTGCTCCTCGCGCCCGTCGACATCAACGTGGGCCAGGCGTATGACACACTCTGGGAGAAACTGAGTTCGCAGGGCTTCCGTCGGGTTCGCATTGACGGAACCACGTATCGCCTGGAAGACGTTCCCGACATCGACCGGCGTCGCCGACACGAAGTCGAAGTTGTGATCGACCGGATCACGGTTGCCGCCAAAAACCGTTCCCGGATTGCGGACTCTGTTGAATCCGCGCTGGCACTCGGTGAAGGGCTGATGTATGCCTGCTACTGCGAAGACGATGTGCCGGAGCCCGAATGGGATTTCGAGACGTTCAGCCTGTTTTATTTCTGTGAGCAGTGTGGTCAGAGTTTTGAAGAGCTGACGCCTCACAACTACTCGTTTAACAGCCCGCTCGGCTGGTGTGAATATTGTGAAGGGCTCGGAACCGAACTGGGAACCAATTTGGCAGAACTGATTCCCGATCCGAACCGCAGTCTGCAGGATGCGGCAGTCGCTGCCTGGCCCGACCCGCGGACCAGCCCCGAATTCGCCGCAACATTGGCTGCCATCGCCCGCCATTTCCGCATTCCGCTGGAAGTCCCCTTCAATCAACTTAGTGTGAAACAACAGCGGGTGATTCTCTATGGTGGTGAGGATCGCTGGATCTCGCTGGATGACGAGGGCAAAATCAAGTTTCAGTACAAGGGACTCTACCCGGCGATTGAAGAAGCGTCGCGACTCTCGTTCGCGTTTCGCAGTCGCCTGCATGAGATGACCGGTGAAGTTCCCTGTTCGGTCTGTAACGGGAGCCGGCTGCGGACGGATGCCGCCGCCGTCCGCTTTCAGGGGAAGACCATCGGCCAGTTTTGCGATCTACCGCTGCAGGACGCTCTGGAATTTATCAAACAGACGAAGCTCAATAAACGCGAAAAACAGATTGCCGGCGATCTGATCAAAGAAGCGACCAGTCGACTGCAGTTTCTGGTAGATGTGGGCCTCGACTATCTGACGTTGAGCCGCCCGCTGCCCACACTGTCAGGAGGAGAGAGCCAGCGGATTCGACTGGCAGGGCAGGTAGGGCGTTCGTTAACCGGAGTTCTGTATGTGCTCGACGAACCGACCATTGGTCTGCATCCCCGCGATAATACCCGGCTGATCAACACGCTCAAGAAACTGCGGGACATCGGCAATACGATTGTGATGGTCGAACACGATCGGGAAGTGCTCGAGGCTTCGGACTGTCTGTACGACTTTGGTCCCGGTGCAGGCCGCTTCGGCGGCACGATTGTGGGCAAGGGCTCACCCAAGCAGTTGAAGCGTAGCAAAAAATCGTTGACCGGTCAGTACCTGGCGGACCAGATGACGATCCCCATCCCGCGCGAACGGCGTGTGATCTACGAAAAGCAGGGAAAGATTGAAGTTCCGCTCTCACCGACCGGAGACTGGCTGGAACTGACCGGCGCCCGGCACCACAATCTGCAGTCCGTGGATCTCAAGATCCCCCTCGGTTCATTCACCTGTATCACCGGCGTTTCTGGATCCGGAAAAAGTTCGCTGATTGAAGAGACACTGGCCCGGGCGGTCACGAAGAAACTGCATCGTGCCAAGGAAGCCCCCGGTCCCTATCAGGATCTGCTCGGACTGGATCAGATTAATAAGGCGATCATCGTCGATCAGCGTCCGTTGGGAAATACCCCCGCTTCCAACCCCGCTACTTACACCGGCGTCTTCGATCAGATCCGCGAACTCTTCTCGCGACTGCCGGAAGCCAAGGTTCGCGGCTATCAACCGGGACGTTTCAGCTTCAACCGGCCGGGGGGACGCTGTGAAGACTGTGAAGGCAACGGTCAGCGCTGTATCGAGATGCACTTCCTGCCCGATGTCTGGGTGACCTGTGAAACCTGTAACGGCAAACGCTATAACCAGGAAACGCTCTCCGTTAAATATAAAGGGAAGTCGATTGCGGATGTGCTGGAGATGTCCATCGGCGAAGTCGCGGAACTGTTCAGCAATATTCCTGCGATCCGGCGTACCATGGAAACCCTGTGCGCGATCGGGCTCGACTATCTGACGCTGGGACAGTCTGCTCCGACACTGTCAGGCGGTGAGTCACAGCGTGTGAAGCTCGCAGCTGAACTGGCACGTCCGAATACAGGAAAGACACTCTACCTACTCGATGAACCGACCACCGGTCTGCACTTTGACGACATCGCCAAACTGCTCAAGGTGTTGAACAGCCTGGTCGAACTGGGCAATACTGTGATTGTCATCGAACACAACCTCGATGTAATCAAAACCGCCGACTGGCTGGTGGACGTCGGCCCGGAAGCCGGAAGTGGTGGCGGTCAGATCATCGCCGCTGGCACGCCAGAAAAACTGGTCGATCACGCCACACGCTACCAGAAACAAACCAGATCAAGAAAATCAAAACAGCCGACACTGCTCAGATCGTATACCGGAGAAATTCTCCAGCCGATCCTGGCGACGGGGAAACGCCATGATCGGGAAATCTTTGATGCACAGAGCCTCGGCGAAAAACAGGACGGCGACCTCGACCTCAAACAGATCGGCCGTGATGCGCAGATGCCCTGGCAGCAGGATGGCCGCCGCTGGCATACCCAGGATCATGTCTCCCTCTCCGGAGCCGCCTGTCAGTGGGAAGGCGCCGCATTGGAATCGATCATCGATTATATCGAGGGGAAAGAAGGTTTTGGCGAGATCAACTGGAACCATCGCAGTATTGTCGAAGTCAACGGGCCGGTCAAAAAACAGGGCTGGTTCCTGCATGCGAACACCGGCGATGAATGGTTGTTACGACTCAGCTTCCGTGTGAAGCGGAATACGTTCAAGCAGGACGAACTGCGCGATCAACTCTCTCTGAAGTCGCTGGACGATCTGGATGAACTCCCCATCTATGGACGTTCGAACCGGGTGCGCGTCAAAAATCTCAAAGGTCCCTGGCAGGAAGTCACGCTCACCATTCACTGGCTGGAAGAAATTGAAACACCCGCTTTCCAGGATTTTCTGGAAACGGCTGCAGATTCGTTTCTGGGGCTCATTCATCGAGAAGAAATCAAACCGGATGAGATCATGCCCTGGAAGGTGCTCAAAAAGAAATGGCACCTTTCCCGCAAAGGGTTTCCCAATAACAAGCGGGTTGCCTGGGATCCGGAACTGCTGGATCAACTGTTTGACCTGCTGGAGCAGACGTATGCGAATTCGTCGATTCAATGGGACAGTAAATCCCTGGTCAACTTTGTTCAGGCTGGTAAACGCAAACCATTTCTGACGATTCATACGAAACGGCGGGAAGGCGTTGATATCACGTTCCGGTCTGCTGATGGCAAGATCACTCTGGGTAAAATTGCTGAACTGGGAAGCGAACGTGAAATAAAAACCGATGCGCGTGGAAAAGAACAGGCACGAATCCGCTTTACAAAAGCGGCCCAGGTGGAATCAAAAGCATTTCAGCAGCTGTTAAAATCGATCAACGGATAAATGTAACCCGGTGCAGGCACTGCCCGCAGAGCCTGATATCATAGGGGGAAACTCGCTTCCCCGGGAAAAGATGTTGACGTTTTTTCAATAAACAGATACGATAACCAGCGTTGTAGTCACCTTCATACTATAACGTCGTATCGCAATCGAATCGAAATCAGGTCAAGCAGCTCTTATCTCCCACGATTCAGAAGGTGGGGACCTGTAAATATAACGAGAAATTCGTTTCCGCAGGAAGTTTGGAAATGTGACGGATGCTCTTTTCTTTTTCTCATTCGCGCTCCGTGACGGTTCATGCTCCTGCCAAATTAAATTTGTTCCTAAGCATCGATAATAAGCGACCCGATGGTTTTCACGACATTACTTCGTTGATGCTGTCGGTGGGTATATACGACACTTTAGTTTTCACGGAGGAACCTTCAACAGAAGTTGCGTTGAGTGTTGCCGAAGCGAATTCACTTCAGCCCCAACGAACGAGAGACCAGCAGATTCCGTCTGGCGAAGATAACCTGGTAGTTCGCGCTATCCGGTTACTTCAGGCAAAAACGGGAACGCAGCAGGGATTGCGGATTCAATTGATCAAGCGGATTCCTGCAGAGGCTGGTCTGGGTGGGGGATCGAGCGATGCCGCGGCAGCCTTATTCGCTGCCAATCAACTTTGGCGATTGGGATTGTCGGCCGAGGAATTACGAGGCCTGGCGGCCGAACTGGGAAGTGATATTCCATTCTTCCTGACAGAAAGCAATGCTGCCGTCTGTCGCGGGAGAGGGGAAATTATCGAACCGGTATCTGTTCCCCAAAGTCTCCATTTTGTGATTGCTCGTCCCCAGTCGGGATTATCAACGGCAGACGTTTATCGGCAGTGTCGAGTCGGCATACACTCAAAAAATCAGGTTGAGCAACTGGTGCACGATCTGGCTTCTGGGCAGTTTCATTCAATATCCAGCCTCATGTTGAATGATCTGCAGGCGCCTGCGGAAAAGCTGAATTCCGAAATATTAATTTTAAAAGATTACTTCTCAAAACAGTCTGTTTTGGGGCATATGATGAGTGGAAGCGGAACCGCCTATTTTGGTGTCTGCCAGAACCGGGCACAGGCTTCCCGGATCGCTGCGCGATTACGATCCACAGTGAAAGGGCATGTATTTGTTGTCCAGAACCGACTATAGATGAGCAATTTTAATTTGGCACAAATGGAGTGAGGCCATGCAGATCAGTGAAGTACGCATCAAATTGATGAATGACCCGCACGAAAGATTACTGGCATTCTGCTCGATTACTTTCGATGTCTCGTTTGTCATCCGGGATCTCAAAATTATTCAGGGGGCCAAAGGTGCCTTTGTCGCGATGCCCAGCAGAAAGCTGATGGATCGCTGTCCCAAGTGTCACACCAAAAATCATCTGCGCGCTTCATTCTGTAACCAGTGTGGCGTACGCCTGGATGAAAACCGGGCCGACAAAGATGATGCCGGCCGGGCCCGGCTGTATGCCGACATTG
The DNA here is from genome assembly GCF_007748155.1 of Gimesia panareensis. Classification (GTDB taxonomy): domain Bacteria; phylum Planctomycetota; class Planctomycetia; order Planctomycetales; family Planctomycetaceae; genus Gimesia; species Gimesia panareensis. The sequence goes on along the minus strand of NZ_CP037421.1, from coordinate 5,971,316 downwards.
CTCATCCCATCAATTCCGATTGTCGCGAATTGATTCAGGAAGAAGTTCTCAAGGCGTATGAAGAAGAAAGAGTTTCCGCGCAGCAGGATGGCTACGTCTGCCGCTACGATGACTTTGGAGAAGAAGATTACGCCCGGCTGGGACCTTACGAAGAGGACTACGACGACACACCCCAGGTTCAGACCGCTCGCTCCGAATCGGCTTCGATCCGTAAAAACGGCCAGGTCTTTCGCATTGATGCCGCCGAAGAGAAATCAGAGGCACAACGGCCCCATCACAGTGCAGCCGATCAGCCTGCAGCAGACAAGGTCGCCTCGAATAAAAATCAGGCGGGATCCCAGGGGGATTCATTCGGGTCGGGAATCGTCTGAATATTCCTCAAAACTGATCCTGCTATGCGGCCGAGCGCTGCAGTCATAGCAGAATCAGAGACTGTTCCACGAACTTTGATTGCCAGTCAGTTCATTTCGTCCTACATGATGAATAAACCGACCACCATGATGGTGATGCCGGTCGCTTTGGATGTCAGCATGCTCTGCAAACGATCGATCATCTTCTCGTTTGGCTGAAATGCGACAATTTCCTGCTTTTCTACCTCTTTGCGCAGCTCGGCGTTGAGCCATTCCAGAACTGAGATGCTCAGATCCTGTGAATTGTCAGGCTGTCCGGCTGACCGTGGTTCGATCAGCGAGGTACAGGTGTGACTGGTCGTCCTCGCTGGATCCGGGGGGGGAGAGATCACTAGGTGTTGCATGGGAGCCCATTTCTTTCTCGGTGGATTACTGAAAACTTCGCTGCCTGTTCTGAGCACGGGGATTCTGAATCCGGCAAGGATAGCCAGGGTCGATCCTGCGTGGCGAATCAGTAAAGGGAGAGTACATTTTTTCTATCGGCAAAATCTGCGGCATCTCCCGCATTGGTTGATTACCGAATTCAGCAAATCTGCCAGGTCCGAGAAAGATGTATCGATTATATGCATCCTGACTGGAACAGGGGACGCCAGACTTCAGTGCATCCTGAGGATAGGGTACGATAGGCATTAACAGTGTTTCGCTCTGGGCCGGGAGCAGAGAAAGTATGTTTGACCTTCATGAAAGAATCGATCTATGAAAACTCAACTTTCATTTGTTCTGCTGATGTTTATGACCTGTATGCTGACTGCCTGTGGAAGTGCCGAACCCACGGAAAAACAGAAGAAAGAAGCCCAAAGCGATGTGTCCGCCATCGACTTGCCGGAAAAAACGATTGAATCCTTATTCGAAGTGGAAGACGGTTTTACCCTGCTGCACCTCAAGGACTTTGAAGAGTTCGCCGGAAAATCGAAAGAACCGGTCTCAGGCAAAAACTGGACAGAAAAGGATGGAATGATTTCCTGCCAGGGGCAGCCTCGGGGGTATATCTATACGCGTGTGGCACTGGGCAACTGCACGGTCCGCCTGGAATATCGCTTTCCTGAATCTGCGGAAAAAAATGAAGACCCCAATACCGGTTTTCTCTTTTTCATCACGGGCGAAAATCGCGTCTGGCCCAAATGTCTGGAAGTGCAGGGGAAATACTCTGAGATGGCGCATATCAAATCAAACAGCAGGGAGATTACTCTGGATGTGACCGACGACCCCGCAGCGCGTGAAAAGGCGCGCAGGCCGATCGGCGAGTGGAATGCGATCGAAGTGATCTGTAAAGACGGTGCACTGACTTCGGTATTGAACGGGACTCCGATTGCCTCCAGTAAACCGAGCGAACTGAAAGAGGGATTCTTCGGACTCCAGTCGGAAGGGAATCCGGTTGAATTTCGCAATATCCGGATCCAGCAACTGACCGAGTAGTCCCGCTGCTTTGCAATCGGGTTTCGATATCTCTTAAAATAGGCGCTGAGCATTCCGCGTATCATTCATTCTCAACTGGGAGCGATCACCATGAGTTTACGATTTTTGACAGCCTGCTGTCTGGTACTGGCCACTGTTCTGACTTTTTCAGCTCAGACGCAGGCAGCCGAAGGCAAAACCCGGATCCTGATGCTGACTCAAAGTAAGGGCTACACACATGGATCCGTCAAACGGCAGAAAGAACAGCTCGCACCCGCTGAAGTCGCGATGATTCAGCTCGGCAAAGACTCCGGACTGTTCACCGTCGACTGCACACAGGATGCCGCCGCCGATTTCACAAAAGAGAACCTGCAAAACTACGACATTGTCATGTTCTATACCACGGGGATGCTCCCCATTAAGGAAGCAGATCTGCAGTACTTTCTCAATGACTGGCTGAAGCAGAAAGGTCACGGCTTTATTGGCTTTCATTCCGCCACGGATACCTACAAGTCCTACAAACCCTACTGGGATATGATTGGCGGTTCGTTCAACGGGCACCCCTGGACCGCTGGAAATACGGTCACCATTACTGTGCACGATACCGATTTTCCCGCAATGAAACCGTTTGGGAAGGAATTCCAGGTCAAGGACGAAATTTATCAGTACAAAAACTGGCAGCCGGAAAAAGTGCATGTGTTGATGAGTCTGAACATGGAAAAGTGTAATCCCAAAAAACCCTATCAGGTGCCAGTGGCCTGGGCGAAAGATTGGGGTCAGGGTAAGGTCTTTGTGAACAACATGGGCCATAATCCGACCACCTGGACCAATCCCGCTTTTCTGGACTCCGTGATCGGCGCCATTAAATGGATTCGCGGCGATGCCCCGGCTGCCGTTCCCGTCAATCCCGAACTGTCGAAACGGGAAGATGAAAAAGCGGCTGCCGCGACTAAGGCTGCTGAGAAGTAAGCCGATACCAGAACAGGAACTGAAGCTGATAATGTCAAAAGTGATTGTGATTACTGGCGTGACCCAGGGACTGGGGCGCGCCATGGTGTCGGAGTTTATTGCCGCCGGTCACACGGTGGCAGGCTGTGGACGTTCAGCGGAACCGATCGCCGAACTGGCCAGTCAGTTCGGCGCGCCCCATCAGTTTACCGCGCTGGATGTCGCCGATGATCGGGCCGTGCAGAACTGGGCCGCATCCGTCGTTTCTGAGCTGGGTCCTCCCGATCTGCTGCTCAACAACGCCGCCGTCATCAATGACAACGCGCCGCTGTGGGAAATCCCGGCGGAAGAGATTGACAGCATCGTGGACGTGAATATCAAAGGGACGATCAATACGATTCGACATTTCGTCCCTGCGATGCTGGAAAAACAGTCGGGGGTGATTGTCAATTTCAGCTCGGGCTGGGGCCGTTCGGCTTCAGGCGAAGTCGCCTCCTACTGTGCCACCAAGTGGGCCGTCGAAGGGTTGACTCAATCACTGGCCCAGGAATTACCCCGCGGCATGGCAGCGGTCCCTCTGAACCCGGGGATCATCAATACGCGTCTGCTGCAAAGCTGTTTTGGCGCGCATGCGGATCACTACCCCACCGCGGAAGAATGGGCGGAAGTGGCCGTTCCCTATCTGCTGGGGCTCTCTGCCCGTGATAACGGACAGCCGCTCACAGTCCCTGTCTAAGCTGCTGTTCTCCTTACAACGGGCAGAATGGTAATTCATCCCCTGTTTGAGTACACTCGGTAAAAGTCCGCTTTGAACAGCCGTCAATCACCTAAGAAAATCGCATCAGGTCTCCCGCTATGGCCAAATTTTATAAATATAAAACCCCGGAAGATGTCGTCGCCGATTCGGAACGCCTGGGCTGCCCGATTCAGGTTTCTGATAATTTTAAGGTGCTCTACGAACCGATTCAGATCGGTCATCTCCAGGCGAAGAGCCGATTGGGAATCCAGCCGATGGAAGGCTGTGACGGCACCACGGATGGCTTTCCGGATGAACTGACTTACCGTCGCTATCAACGCTTCGGTGCTGGCGGCGCGTCGCTGATCTGGGGAGAAGCCACTGCCATCGGTCCCGAAGCCCGGATGAATCCCCGCCAGTTGATGATCAACGAACAGACCGCGCCTGCCTTGGAGAAAATGCTGGCCGGTTGTCGCGAGGCACACACCGAAGTCTTTGGTTCCGATGAGGGACTGGTCATCGGTCTGCAGCTCACGCATTCCGGCCGCTTCAGTTTTGAAAAACCGCTGCTCGCCACACACGACCAGGTGCTGGATCCGCGTACCATTGATAAAGCGACCGGCAAAGTCGTCGATGAAAGTTATCCGCTTCTGTCAGATGATGATCTGAAGCGAATCGAAGACAAGTATGTCGTCGCCGCAAAACTGGCGGAATCGATCGGCGTCGATTTCGTGGATATCAAACAGTGCCACCGTTATCTGCTGTCAGAACTGCTCGCTGCGAAAAACCGTCCCGGCGAATATGGAGGATCACTGGAAAACCGGACCCGTCTGGTTCGCAACGTCGTGAAACGGATTCGCGAAGAATGTCCGAACCTCGTCATCGCCACCCGCATGAATGGTTACGACGGAATTCCTTATCGGGGGGCCGGGGATGATTTTATTGGAGAACCCTGTCCACACGAACTTCCGCTGCAGACCGCCTTCGGAACTGACCCCAACGATCATCTCAAAGAAGACCTGACGGAGCCGCTCGAAGTCGCTCGCCTGCTCAAAGAGTGGGGCGTCAGCATGATCAATATTTCCAACGGGAATCCCTACGCCAATCCGCATATCGTGCGGCCTGCTGAATTTCCACCGACCGATGGGTATCACGCTCCCGAGCATCCCCTGATTGGCGTGGCCCGGCATTTCCGGATCGCATCTCAGATTCAGGCAGCCGTTCCCGATATTCCTGTCGTGGGCAGTGGTTACAGCTGGCTACAGGACTTTGCCATGCACGCGGCTGCAGCGAATGTTGAGCAGGGGAAAATTTCGATTGTCGGCATGGGACGGGCGACGCTCTCACAGCCCGAATTTGCGAAACAGCTGCAGGAAGAAGGCAAACTGAAACGGAAAACGGTCTGCCGGACCTTTTCCTATTGCACCAACCTCATGCGTACGAAGGATCATCCATTGGGACAGTATCCCACAGGATGTCCTCCGTTCGACAAAGAGGTCTACGATCCGCTCTGGAAGGAAGCCAAAGCGAAACTGGAAGCAAAGCAGAAAGCCTCGGAAGAGTAATCAGGCAGCCTGCTGAATCGGCGGCTGTTCCGCCTGTTCGTCGGCAATGATCTCTTCCACCAGACCAGCGTAATCCTTGGCACCAGGGCACGAGCTGGAATAGTCAAACACGGACTGTCCATAACTGGGGGCTTCGGCCAGCTTGATGTTCCGGCGAATCCGGCTCTGGAAGACTTTGGCTTTGGCCCAGGGTGCTTCCGGGTCACTTTCGCTGAGGAACGCACACAGGTCGTCGGTCACGTCAGCCGCCAGTCGGGTGCCTGTTTCATACAGGCAAAGCACTACACCGGAAACCTTCAGATTCCGATTCAGGCGACGGCGGACCAGTGCCGTTGTTTCGAACAGCTTGGAAAGCCCCTGCAAAGCGAAGAAGTGCGGCTGCAGCGGGATGATGACTTCGTCGGCAGCCGTCAGAGAATTGATCGTCAACACGCCCAGCGAGGGGGGGCAATCCATAATGATATAATCAAAGGCTTCGGTTTCCGACATTTTCCGGATTGCCTGACGCAGCACGATTTCCCGGTCTTCGGCATCGACCAGTTCCAGTTCCGTAGCGGCCAGATCGAGTGTGGCAGGCACGACCCATAAATTTTTCGCGACCAGCTGTCGTGTTTCAGCCAGAGTTTTGAATCCGGAAAAAACATCATAGGCGGTCGGCACATTGCCAAATGGCTCGATGCCCAGGTGCAACGAGGCATGGCCCTGCGGATCGAGGTCAATCAGGCAGACCTTTTTCCCCTGCATTGCCAGGCCGGCAGCCATATTCACACTGGATGTGGTTTTGCCGACGCCCCCTTTTTGATTCATGATGGCTATGATACGCATCGGGAGTCCCTTCCCTCTTTCTCTTAAAAAACGAGTCGCTGAATTTGTCTCAAACAGTGAAATATAATCACCTTAGGGAGATTCGGTTTTGACCGGGCTCCCTGGGGCCTGTTGTCATGACAGGCCGTAAGGTGGGGCAGTATATCGCGTTTCCGGATTCAGGGAAACAGGAATTCCCAGCCGGAAATCGCTGCGAAATCGACCGGGTATTGGGTACCGAATCAGGCAGTCGCGGGCGCGGGGGAGTGCTCAGCCGGCTGTTCCTGGCGCTGGAGCACGTACAGAATCTGTTGGGCTCGTAAGTTGGCCAGCCAGGCTTTTTCGACCGCTCGATGATTGATGATCGGAATTTCCTTCAGGATTTCGATGCCCAGCAGCCGCATCAGGTCCTGGAAATCGTGCATCGACATCAGGTGCAGGTTTGGGGTGTTGTACCATTCGTAGGGCAGGACTTCCGTGACGGGGGCTCGCCCCTGTTTCAGGACCTGCAAGCGGATCCGCCAGTTGCCGAAATTGGGCACGACGACCAGCGCCTGCCTGGCGACGCGGACCATTTCTTCCAGCAACTGTTTGGGATGCAGCACCTGCTGCAGCGTCTGGCTCAAAACGACATAGTCAAAGGCCAGATCAGGAATGTCGTGCAGACCTTCATCGAGGTCGGCCTGGATGACGGGGACCCCACGGGCGATGGCACCATGATGTTGCTCGATATCGATTTCCATACCCAGAACGGAAGCGTCCCGCTCATCACGCAGACGCGCCAGCAGTCGACCGTCACCACATCCCAGGTCGAGCACGCGGCTGCCGGGCTGAATCTGCTCCATCAGCAGCTTGTCGGTCACATCCAGTGACGGGTCTTCCATACAGTATCGATGTTTTGCACACATAGTTTTTCTTAACCACTTATCTAATCTCTCACCGGTGAGAGAAATATTCTCACTGGTCAAATTCAGGACTCTTTCTCAGCCTGAAGTGATTCATAGGCTTGAGCCAGGAAGGGTGTGATCAGTTTTTGCAGCTGCTCAATTTCAATCAAAAAGGAATCGTGGCCAAAGGGACTTTTGAGCTCAATGAATGAGACATGCTTCCCGCATTCAATCAATGCTCTGACAATCTCTTTGCTCTGTGTTGTAGTAAACAGCCAGTCGGAATCATACGAGGCGATCAGGAACCGGGCATCGGTGCGTCCCAGCGCCTTGGTCAACGAGCCGTACTGCGAGGCCAGATCAAAATAATCCATGGCCCGTGTCAGGTAGAGATAACTGTTGGCATCGAAGCGTTCGACAAACCGTTTTCCCTGGTAGTGCAGGTAACTTTCGACCTGAAACTCGACTTCGGGCAGCATTTCGTAAGTGAACGTGTCATGGTCCTGCAATCGACGACCGAATTTCATCTCGATGGATTGATCGGACAGATAAGTGATGTGGGCAATCATCCGGGCCAGCGCCAGACCGTAGCGGGGACCGGCACCATGTTCGTATTCTCCATCTTTAAACTCAGGGTCGGTCTTGATGGCCCGTCGACCGACGGCGTTGAAGGCGATTCCCTGGGCAGAAAGCTGTGCCGCCGATGCCAGGCAGATGGCACCGCGCAACTGGTCAGGAAAGCGGGCTGCCCATTCCAGCACCTGCATGCCGCCCAGGCTGCCGCCAATCACCGCCAGTAACTGGTCGATGCCCAGTTCACGCGTCAGAGTCGCATGGACTTCCACGATATCGCCCACGGTGATGAAGGGGAAATTCAGGCGATATGGCTGGTTGGTTTCCGGGTTGATACTTCCCGGACCGGTTGTCCCCTGGCAGCCACCCAGGACGTTGGCACAGATCACGAAGTATTTATCAGTGTCCAGAGTTCTGCCGGGACCGATCAGATCGTCCCACCAGCCGGGCTTGGCCTTTTCATCATCATCTTCATAATAGCCGGCTGCATGGGCATCACCAGTGAGTGCATGACAGATGAAGATCGCATTATCTTTCGCTGGCGTTAATGTACCGTAAGTTTCATAGGCGACCTGAATCGGGCCCAGTTCTCCCCCACCAGCCAGCTTGAGCCAGTCTGGCGGCGTAAACAGAGTCGCGAGTCTGGTTTGTACAAAACCGACCCCCGATTGCTGGCGGGTTTCTGAAAGTTCCTGTTGCGTTGCCATAAAAAATTTTACTTCTCGGTAGTCCTGCTCAAACGCTCGACTTGTCCCGGTACTGAAACAGCGCCCTGGTTGAGAGGCAGATCCGGCAGCGCAGTCAGAGCGGGCAGCCGGTTCGGGTTTCTTTAAATATGCTCTGCAGAGCGCACCAGTATACCGCAGGGAGCTCTGGATTTCGACACGCTGCGCCTGGAATAGAGCAGGATCGGTCTGCATTTTCAGTTCGGGTTGACTGAAAGTCTGCTTTTTCCGTGGATTCCTCAAAATTTGTATTTCAGGGACCAGACAGGAGTCTCCGGACCGAAATTCAGAAAAAATCAGTCCGCCAGCTCCAGAAAACGATCCACGCGGCGATCGATGATATCGATACTCTTGTTCCAGAATTCCCCCTGGCTCAGATCATATCCAAAAGTACCAGCGACGGCATCTTCAGTGAGCTGACAACCGGTGGCGATCAGGAGTTCACGGTATTTATCTGCAAATTCGGTCTGATCCTGAAAGCTGTCAGCCAGGGCGTAAATTCCCAGCGAGAGCAGATAACCAAACGTGTAGGGGAAATTGTAGAACGGCAATTCGCTGATGTAGAAATGCAGTTTCGAGATCCAGAAGCAGGGATTCCAGCCGGAATCGTCCAGGGCACCCATGTAAGCTTCCTTTTGTGCTTCAAGCATCAGTTCCGAATACCGTTCCGGTGTGAGTTCGCCCGACTGACGTTCCTGGTGAAACCGGTCTTCGAACAGAAAACGGGTGTGGATATTCATCATGAAGGCGACGGAGTCCCCCAGCATCCCATCGAGGATTTGCAGTTCTTCTTCGCGGGTCCGGGCGGCTTTCAATCGCTGTTCGCCCAGCACCGCTTCAGCAAACGTCGAAGCGGTCTCGGCCAGGTTCATTGGATAATCGCCTAAGACAAACGGCTCGTCTTTGAGCACATACGAATGATAGGCGTGCCCCAGTTCGTGGGCCAGTGTCGACATGCTGTCGGCTGAGTTGGTAAACGTCATGAAAATGCGGGACTGTTTCTGTACCGGAAAAGTGGTGCAGAAGCCACCCTGTCGTTTGCCGGCACGATTTTCCGCTTCAATCCAGCGTTCGCGCAGTGCCCGCTCGGCGAAGTCTCGCAGATCGGGGCTGAACTCCGCGAAGGAATTGACGGTCAGCTCACACGCACGGTCATAGGTCAATTCAGCCGATTCACCCCCCGCCAGCGGTAAAGGTGCGTTGAGGTCATACCAGCAAAGTCGGGATAATCCCAATAGCTCTGCTTTCTTTTCCAGAAAGCGGACCAGCTTCTGCTTTCGTTCGGAAATCACAGACCACATGGTCTCCAGCGTACTCCGCTGCATGCGGTTGTAGATTAAGGGGGCATCCAGGTGATCGGTAACCGGCAGGCGGCTGTAGAGCGTCAGCCGTGTTCCCGAGAGGTGATTCAAGGCATCGGCACAAGAGTCGGCGATGGTTTCCCAGGCTTTGTTGGATGCGTAGAAATTATTCTCCCGAATGGCCCGCTGGGGAGAATCGAACTGCACCTGACCGGGAGACCGTTCTACCAGTTCTCCCTTCTCCATAAGCTGGATTTTCAGATCGCCGGAAAGCCGATCGTAGAGCCGGCCCCAGGCGTGCAGTCCGTCGACAGCCAGTTCGGATGCCAGGATCTCCTGTTCTTTGGGGAGCCTTAACGTGGCGTTCCGTTTGCAGTCATCCAGGAAGAATTGAATCTCCTGCAGACGCTCATCCTGCTCACAGAACTGTTGAATGGTTTCAGTGGAGAGTTCACGGAGCGTTAACTGCAGCTGGGTCTCGATGTTTTCTCTTAAGGGACGAATACTGGCCAGTCGTCCCATCAGTACCTGGTACTGCTTGTTATGCGCATCTTCGGCACAATAACACTCCAGGAAGGCGAACAGTCCGGACAGTTCGGCGACCGCAGCCTGGTAGTCAGTCAGAAAATCACCCCACTGCGCGGCATCCTGTGCCGGATTCGCAGCGTCCGCGAGCAGCGCGACGCGCTGGACAAGATCTTCCAGTGAGTCCTTCATCTGTTGCAGGCAGTCAGCAAACTCGGGTTGCGCAGGGTGAGGATAGAGCGAGTCCAGTTCCCAGGTCAGCGGATAGGGGGCAGAATCTGTCATCTTGATGAATCCCGGATTATGAAGGAAAGGCGTGTTGTCAGACCATTGAATGTATTGGATGGACACTCAAGTCGTCAATTAACAGGAAGTAGAACTGTCAGTCTTGGGACGGTTGGATTTCTTCAAACAGAGGGTGGTGGATTGTGCTATAATTCAATAGCGGCTTTTTGCAGGATGCTTTGGCCAATCTGAAAACAGAAAGAGACTCACTTGAAATATGACAGCCCCACTATCCTGATGTGTCCCCCTGATTATTATGGGATTGAATATGAAATTAATCCCTGGATGAGTCGCAGCCAGCAGAGCGATCTTGAAGTCGCGCGTCAGCAATGGGAGTCTTTATATGCCCTGCTGCAGAAGCTGGGAGCCCGGATTGAACTGCTGACGCCTGTCAAAGGGCTTCCTGATCTGGTCTTTACCGCCAATGCAGGACTCATCTGGAAAGATCGTGTATTTCTGTCCCTGTTTCGTCATGAGGCCCGGCAGGGAGAAACCGCCGTCGATCGGGACTGGTTTCAACAGGCTGGTTTGGAAACGATCGAGATGCCCGAGGATTATTTTTTCGAGGGGGCGGGGGATGCCCTGTTCTGTGGTGATACCCTGTTTGCCGGCTATCTGATCCGCAGTGACGTGAAGGCGATGCAGTGGGTGGCTGCTGAGATGAACTGCCGCGTCATCCCCCTGCAGCTGATCGATGAGTTTTACTACCACCTCGATACCTGCTTCTGTCCTTTAAGCGAGACGGAGGCGATCTATTACCCGCCTGCCTTTGACAGCTATGCCCAGCAGGCACTTCAGGAACATATTCCGCATCTGATTCCAGTCGTGGATGCGGAAGCACAACGTTTTGCCTGTAATGCCGTGGTGATTGGGAAATCGGTCGCCCTGAATACAGGTTGCCCCGAACTGGAACAGGCGCTGCTGGAACGAGGATATACTCCGCACAGCACTCCCCTCGATGAGTTCATCAAAGCGGGAGGTTCAGCCAAATGTCTGACCTTACGGCTGGACGGAGAGTGTGTGGCTGTCTGGCCTTGAAGGAGCGTTGTAGTTGATCCTTGTGGGGCGATAAATCCCTTCAGAGGTCGTTTCTGTGGGGAAGAAGCGTGTTCCTGTATTCGACAGAGAAATATCGCGGACCGTTGAGACGTGCTTCAGAGGAACCGCGGGGACGGAAGCGGTGAATGTACCATTTCCCGGTGAAACGAGTGTGGTCTGGACCGCACCCAGGGCATAGACGTTCGGGTTCTGTTCCGGAGTCCGGGGAGGCAGCCTGACGATCCAGGTCTGGTCAAAAGGCTGACCGGCTCCAAACTGATTACCCGCCTGCGGTGTCTGTGTTCCAGGTGTGGTGGCACAGTTGCGGGTCCATTCGGCCAGGGAGATGGTCTGAATGGGTTTCGCTGCAAACTGTTGATCCCAGGCGTGGAGTAACAGCTGACGTTCCCCGTAGAGATGGATTTGAACTTTACCGGTCAGTCGTGCCGGGTTTCCCGCCTGGTCAAAGCCCTTCACGCGAATGGCCAGCGCGTTGAAGTCTGCTCTCCCACGTGTGTTGAGTGGTGCTGCTTCCACCGAAATTCGAGTCAGTTGACCCGAGATGGGAGCTGGTCCGGGAAACGGAGCAGGAGGAGGTCCAGGGAGGGGGGTTTGTGCAGGGGGCAGCCCGCCTGGCAGGGGCGCGTAACCCAGTGCCTGTTGGGCCGTCGCAGCCCGCATCAATCCTAAGACGTGGCCCCGTTCCAGAGTCGGAACCCCATTGGGAAAGTATTGCTGCAATAATGGTTGATAAGCATTCAACGGATCTTCGTGAACTCCCAGGATCACGCCACGACTGCAACCGGAGCTGCACTGTGAATCGAAAGGAGCGTAGTACGAAGGTGCCGGGGAGCGAGTTTGACTGCCGTCCGGGAGCGGAGGCAACGGTGGTTGCGTCGCTACGAATCGAGCTGGCTGAATTTGTGATTTTTGAGCTGCAGCCAGCAAGATCGTCTGCTGGTCATAGTCGCTGTCGTCGATTGACAGTCGTTTGATGGAATACAGCGAGATGCGTTCCAGCACAGAATGCCGTTGATCCCCGTTCTCCAGAATCAATGTGTCGCCAGGTCCCCACTGAATCCAGTTGGCTGTCCGTAATTCACCCGTATTCAGTTCGACTTCGACACCGGCCAGTAGCGGGGACGCGCACAACAGGCTGAAAAAGAGCAGGTTAAAAAGCGACATGGATCGACGAATCATGATTTTCTCCTGGTGAGAGAGTCAGAAATCAGCAGGTGCAAATCTGCGGAGAAAACCAGTTAACAGGGCAAACAATGCGCCCTCGGCGGGATAGATTGCGCTCGTATGAATTGATTTGCGCAGAAAGCACAGCAAACCAGCCAAGCTGACAGGATTATGACAGTTAAAGTTGCCTGTCAGAGTCTGCATGAGACGGATACAGGGAATCTGTTTGCCCGAACGGGCCTCAACAGAAGAGGAGGCCAGACGATGTGGATCGTACAATGTTTGTAAGTTGAAACAGAGGACGGGGTGTCTGTTTCAATTCCTTAACACAGCGGATCGGAATGCGAGGGGATATGAGGGAAAGTAGACTGATTTCAAACTGCTTTGCTGTAAATCACAGGGAAATTATCCAGAGTGACAGCGTGAGATTACACAAAGTCTGCTGAATATGGTACTTAGACCCTGAGATTCCACTAAACAATCTTGTGAATATGCTTGACACCAAGGATAGAAAGCGTGATGATCATGCATAACCGGGGATTTGTGTTCCTCAGCCAAATTGATGTTAGTCTAATGGGAATATCTGTTTAGATAATTCCTTTTTCAGATGAAACAGATATAATTTGTTACTTTATTCAATTCGTTTATTTTGATCGATTCCGATCGGGCCAGGCAGTCGTCGGTTAACTCCTATCTACGATAATGTATTCAGAGGGAATACATGTGCCTACGTCGGATTTTGTCTTTTTAGAAGAGGGTGGGCTGGAATTATGGCAGCTGGTCACCGTCGTGTTGATATCGAAGAAGTTTCCGATGTCACCATTGCAAAATTTATTGACAAGAAAATTCTGGATGAAGGAAATATCCAGATCATCGGAACCCAGTTATTTGGGCTTGTTGATGAAGATGGACGCAAGAAGATCATTCTTGACTTTTCGAATGTGGAATACCTCTCAAGTGCTGCACTCGGGAAGTTGATCACATTGGATAAAAAGGTGAAAAAGGCTAAGGGTAAATTGAAGCTCTGTTCAATTCGTCCCGATATCTATGAAGTTTTTGCCATTACGAGACTGAATCAACTTTTTGACATCGCCGAAACACAGGAGGCGGCTCTCGAAGGTTTTTAGCGTTGGCTTGGTAATCGCTGTACTGGTTTAGTAAGCTGTTACCATTCAGGCTGAATATTTTTTTGAGCAAAACATTGTGAGATGTTCATTCGAGAATCACCAGTGATTCTCACACAGGTCGATTTGACCTGGGGCTGTTTGGGCGATCTCTGAATAGTAACTGGATAAACACCAGAAATCGTGTGCTGGCCAAACTCATGTCATCGGACGAATACTTTGAAGTAACGATTCCCAGTGATACCTCAGAAGGGCAGGCTGTGCAGGCCCGGATTGTTGAGGGTCTTGAGGTACGTGAATACCCCGATCGGGATGTATTCGCTGTGCGGTTGGCGCTGGAAGAAGCGCTGGTCAATGCCATCAAACATGGCAACCGGATGTCTCCTGAGAAAAGCGTGGAAATCAAATGCTGGATCAGCGACGAGCGGGTCCGCATTGAAATCCAGGATGAGGGGGAAGGCTTTGATCGGACGGAAGTTCCCGATCCAACCCTGATCGAAAACCTGGAACGTCCCTGCGGGCGTGGTATCATGCTGATGGGGGCCTTTATGAATCTGATCGAATATAACGATCAGGGCAATAAAGTCACCCTGGAGAAGATCAAAGGGGTTGCCCCCGAGCAGCCGGAATCCGAAGCCGAGTGACTTCCCACAGTTACGATTTGACTCTTCTACCGATTTTTCCCGGAAATTTTGTCAGAACGTCGCCGGTTCCACTTTATCTTCGGTTGACTTCACACATTTCTCACAATATCTTATACGCACAACGTGGCTGGGAGACAGTTCTTGCCACGAAAAACTAATCCTCGATAGCTCAATCGGTAGAGCGAGCGGCTGTTAACCGCTAGGTTCAAGGTTCGAGTCCTTGTCGAGGAGCTTTCAGATTAAATTAAAACCCTCAATCACTCATTAGAATGTGGTTGAGGGTTTTTCTTTGCAAGCTCTCGTCTGAGCTTGCTCCTGAAACCACCATTGACGATCGATGAATGCGATCCATGAGCATTCAAGCTTGAAAAGTGAAGCAGATCGAAAAGCAATCGTGGATTGGTTTCACATCACGCTCAACTGATCGTAGCGTTTTCCCCTTCTGTGTTCCCCTGAGTGACCAGGTATGCGCTCGATGCTCCTGTACATATTTCACGGACTTGTTTTGCTTCTGTTAGTGATATCCGAGTGTAAAGCATTCGAAAGCAAACGACCCCAGATTCTGATTCTCCCGGGAGACAACATCGACCGGAATGCGTCTCTCTGATCGCGACGCGAACTCCTTTCCATGACTTTTAGAATGTTGTACAAAAAGAGTCGTTTTGAAGAGGCTTCGGTAGAGGGGTTTTTCAGCAATGAATTCGCCAGGTAGCGAGAACTGGCACCGAAAAAAACGCTATGCTGTGGTAAACTGCACGGCAGGATTTCAACAATCAAAATCAAGAGGTAGCGATGAGAAAATATTTCTTGGTGACAGCCCTGTATGTCGTCATTGTGCTGTTCGTTCAAGTTAAAATGATTGCCGCCGATCCGGAGAAGAATCTCCCTCCAGTTTTATTCAGCGAGAGTTTCGATGATCCACGGCTGCTGGATCGTGAATGGTATGACGGCGACAGGTTTACCATCTCAGGCAAACATCCCTTCGCTGGTAAAGGCTGCATCGAATACAGCTGGATGACCGACACTACAAAGCCCGGTAGCTCATCGGGAATCCGCCGACTTTTCGAAGCGAACGATACCGTCTATCTGCGCTGTTATATCAGACTGTCCAAAGGTTGGGGATGGACTGGCCGTCCTTATCACCCCCACCTGATGCATTTCATGACGACTGAGAACAAAAAATATGCTGGTCCGGCTGCCAGCCACCTTACCGTCTATATCGAGCCCTGGAACCGCAAACTGCGTTTGGCGGCCCAGGATATACAGAATAAGGACAAACCTCACGGCCTTACACAGGGACCTCTCAAGGGGGGATTTAACGGGCAAATGTTTGACAGTCAGGACGAACTCTTTACTGATGATGCATGGCATTGCGTCGAAGCTATGTTCCAGCTGAACAGCCTTGACCTGAAAACGGACGAGTCGAACGCGGACGGCATCGTCCGGGCCTGGTTCGATGGCAAGTTGGTGATCGAGCGGACCGACGTCGTACTGCGCTCCACCGATTTCCCAAACATGAAGTTCAATCAATTTCTGCTGATGCCGTATTTTGGGCCCAGGTTGCTGCCACACGCCCAGACCCTGTGGATTGATGAACTGACAGTGGGACCAGGACGCCCTGGTCGGGTAGAGGGCAAATAGCGTCGAGCACAATCAGTCTGTCGTGAGTTAAGTTCCACAGTCAATTGATCTCTGAAAACAAAAACAGGAGAAAGAATCGACGCGAGTCGGAGCAGGTACACTCTGTATGGCAACTGAGAGCGAGCTCTCAGCAGCTAACACGCGTACGCTGAGCGTGAAGAATTGACTTGTGTTTCGATTCGGTCTACGCGGCAGTCTGCTCAAATGAATTTCAAGGGCCAGGCTTTCTCCCCTTGAATATTCTGGATATGATGAGGAGACTCAAATCACATCAGGCATGTTCACAATCTAACGGGCTCCGTTGAGTAAAGGGTCAGGCAGGCAGCTGTACCAGTACAAAATATGGATGCACTTCAAACTACCGTTGTTCAATTATCTACGCCTCTCAGCCTGACGCTGATTATCGTGGGAACATCGCTTGGTATTTTCGTGGGGGCGATTCCCGGGTTAACCGGTGCCATGTTGATCGCACTCACGTTGCCGTTGACGTTTACGCTCGATCCTCAACTGGCGATGACATTGCTGGTGAGTATGTATGTGGGATCAATCAGCGGCGGCCTGATTACCGGCACACTCTTGCGAATGCCCGGCACGCCCGCCTCAGTGATGACAACGCTTGATGGCTACCCCATGTCGCAAAAAGGTCAGCCAGGTCGTGCGCTGGGGCTGGGAATTTATGCTTCCCTGGTGGGTGGTCTCATTTCCTGTGTGTTTTTAGTTGCCTTGTCTGCTCCGATTGCCCGCTGGTCAACACAATTGGGACCTTTTGAATATTTCTCGCTGGTATTGATGGCCCTGGTATTAATCGCAACCATTGATGGCGCATCGCTGACGCGCTCACTCTTTTCGGGAACATTGGGGATTTTGGCAGCCATGCCGGGAATATCCGCAGCCACAGGCGAAGTGCGACTCACATTCGGTTTCACTCCTCTCAATGCTGGTTTCAAGTTGTTGCCCGTGTTAATTGGATTATTTGCGATCAATCAGGTGCTGCGCGATATCGCGAATCTTGATCAGAAAATTCCGCGTGTCTCGGCAACACACAGGGGGTTGCTGCTGACTTTCGCAGATTGGAAAAATCAATGGGTGAATATGTTGCGGTCTTCTCTGATTGGAACATTTATTGGAATTCTTCCCGGCATTGGTGCCAACATCGGCTCGATCGCCGCTTATTCAGCCGCCAAAAACAGTTCCCAGACTCCGGAACAATTCGGTTCCGGCTCGGCTGAGGGAATTATTGCTTCAGAAGCAGCCAATAACGCGACTGTCGGAGGCGCTTTAATTCCACTCGTGGCGATGGGCATACCCGGCAGTGTGATCGATGCCATTTTGCTCGGCGCATTAGTTCTACATGGTTTGCAACCGGGGCCGCGGTTGTTCAGCGATCATCCCGAACTCGTACATACCATCATGGGAACCTATTTTCTGGCAAACCTGGTCATGTTTGCGGTGATGATTGCATCCGTCGGTTTCCTGGCAAAACTGGTACGGTTTCCGCGTCCTTATTTGTTGCCCATTATTCTCACTTTCTGCATTGCCGGGGCCTTTGCGTTGTCGAACCGTATGTTCGATGTCTGGGTGATGCTCGGTTTCGGGCTGCTGGGACTGATATTAGAGCGAAACCGCATCCCTTTGGCACCCTTTGTCATTGGTTTTGTCTTAGGTCCGATTGCGGAAGAAAATCTGTCCGCCGGGCTGATGTCATCGCAGGGTAACTGGTTACCGATCATCACCCGCCCCATTTCTTTACTCTTTGTCGTCATCTCTGCCTTGTTGCTGGTTGTGCCGCTTGTGCGTCAGTTCCGCAAAAAACGGGACAGCAAACAAGAGACCTTAAAAGACAATACTGCTGAAGAGGCGAGCAGCATCCCTTCGTCAGAAACAGGGAATGGGAATGGGGAGCATGCTTCTCACTCAGTCTGGAGTCGATACGGCTTACCAGTCTGGCATACGACTGCGGTACTGGCCATTATGGGGATGATCGTCTTTCAGTATTCTGGTTTCTTCACAAGTCAACAGGGGCGGACGCAATTTCCACAACGCCCCATTCAGGCTGTCGTGCCGTTTTCTGCAGGAGGCGGAACGGACCTGTTTGCCAGAATCATTCAAAAATCAATCACCGAGGACAAGCTGCTGAAACAACCTGTCGTCATCATCAATCAGCCGGGAGGCAGTAGTACGATTGGGAGCCGCAATGTCAAACAGGCGCGGGCCGACGGGTACAAAATACTCTGTAATCATGAAGGGATTATTACCTCGAAATACTCCGGCAAAGTGAACTTCGGTCCGGAGGCGTTTGAACCGATTGCCCAGACGGGAGAGATCAACCTGGTAGTAGCCACGCATCAAAATGCCCGGTACAAAAATCTGTCTGAGCTGTTGCATGATGCTGAGAAACATCCTGGTGAACTTCAATTTGGAACCAATTTCGGGGCACTCGCCCATTTCGCAGCCAAAAAGATAGAACAGGCATCGGGGGGCGAATATTTTAATTATGTGCAGGCGGGAGACGGGCAAAAGCGATACACCATGCTCATTGGTCGTCATATTGATGCCACCATTTTTTCGCTGGCAGAATTTCTGTCCTATCAGGGGGACGGAAAGATTCGCGCTTTGGCAGTCTTGTCTGAAGAGAGACAATCCTCCCTGCCGGACGTTTCGACGGCTCGCGAACAGCAGATCGATGCCGTGGTGGGTAACTCGTTTTACTGGTGGGCCCCCAAAGGCACTCCGCAAGAGCGAATTGATCTGCTGGCAGATACACTGGAACAGGCGATGCAATCTGATTCTGTACGGAACAGTTTGCGGGCGTTGTCTATTGCACCAGTGTTTTATCGGGGCGAGAAACTAAATGAGCACATCAGCCAAAGTGAGAAAAAATTTAGCGAACTGGTTTCCGGCTCAACAGTTCAGCTGCCTGATTTCCCTTTCTATATGATCGTGGCTACTCTCTTACTGATGAGCTTAATCGTCGTACAGGGAATATTTCTCAGTCAAACACCGTCATCAAATAGTCCCTCAAGCAGCAAGCCGCGCATCTGGCTGGCCGTTTGTTGTTTTGTACTGCTTTGCTGTTATGTACTGGTGTTAGAGCAGGGCTGGCTCAATTACTGGCTGGCGACGGCATTAATGATTGCAGTCACGGGAGGAGCTATGGCAAAATGGAAACCAAATTATATGTTAGTTCTCATCGAACTCGCTTTGTTGACTGGTCTGGGGACAGAAATTGTATTCACATCAGTCTTTTCTGTTGTCCTGCCCTGACTGGTCCAGCCCAGCGCAGAAAAATAGACCTCACGCAGAGGTGGCAGAGTTTTTCCAACCACAAGGTCTCTTAAACACGAAGGTGATTCCATGACTCGCCCTAATATTTTATGGTATTGCACCGACCAGCAACGGTTTGACACGATTGGCGCACTGGGGAACGCGTTTGTGAAAACGCCTGTGGTTGATTCGCTCGTTTCAGAGGGGGTAGCCTTTACCCATGCGTATTGCCAAAGCCCAATCTGTACACCCAGCAGGGCGAGTTTTATGAGCGGGTTGTATCCTTCGCGCTTACACAATACCAGAAATGGCAACGACACCTTTCCTGGTTGGCCACCGCTGATCAGCAAGTTAATCGCAGACAGTGGTTACCTGTGCGGGTTGATAGGAAAATTTCATTTAGTGAGTGCCGGCCATCGCGTGGAACCTCGGCTGGATGACGGGTTCACACTCTGGCAGCACAGCCATGCGCCGCGTGATGATTGGCCTGCAGGAACACACGATTATGCCGACTGGGTACGTGCTCAAGGTAAAAGCCTTGATGACATGCGAAACAGCGAAGAGCGTGTTGACCCCGAATATCATCAGACAAAGTGGGCCTCTGATCGGGCGATCGAATTTATCGAACAGGATCATCAACAGCCCTGGTTGCTGAACATCAATATCTATGACCCGCATCCCCCGTTTATTCCACCTGAAAAATATGCGAGCATGTTCGACCCTGCCGCGATGCCCGGTCCCCATTTTGAAGAGTCTGATCAGGCGACCCAGGAACTGCTTTCCCGGGTTGATTTTCAGCCTGTCACGATGTCTACGGAAATCAGTGAGCTGAAAAAAGTTCAGGCACTTTATTATGCCATGATTGCTCAGATTGACGATCAGTTTGCGCGGATCCTGAGCGTATTGGAATCAACAGGACAGCGAGACAATACGGTCATCATTTTCACTTCAGACCATGGTGAGACATTGGGAGATCATGGGCTGGTACAAAAGGGATGTCGATTTTATGAAGGGTTGGTCCGGGTACCGTTGATTTTCTCCTGGCCCGGACACTTTGTGGCCAACCAGCGTGCCACCGGACTTGTGGAATTGCTTGATCTTTCTGCCACCTTACTCGATTTAACGGGTGTTCCGATCCCCGACTATCATCAGGGGCAGAGCCTGCTCCCGGTACTCACAGGCGAACAAACCGGCGCACACATTCGCGACAGTGTCCGCTGTGAATACTTTGACGCACTCGATCCGTTTTTCACGGGCGGGGATGGCAGTTTTGCGACCATGTATCGCAACGACCGGTATAAATTATCTCTCTATCACGACAAGTCTCTGGGCGAACTTTACGATTTGCAGACGGATCCCTGGGAACACAACAATTTGTGGGACGACCCGGCACATCAGGCAGCCAGACAGCGGTTGATCTTAGCGAGCTTCAATAGCCATGTCGTCTTAACAACCGATGTGGGCTCCAGACGAATCGCCCCGATGTGAGACAGCTCTGGCGAAGCTGCATATTGATCAAGAACCTGAATTCCTGAACAATCTCTCTCCTGTTGCATTTTGAGCGTTGTGCACCACTTCCATCTTGATTGGCGAGTTGCACCCCGATAGATTGGAATCTGTATTTTTGTACTGTCTTGAGGTTGATCTGTTTCGTTATCCTTTGGTTTCAGAAGGAAACAGGATCTGTGCGCTCTCCATTCCAAAAAAATTTATTACGTGCCGCTCTGCTTGTGTTGGTCATGCTGGGGATGTTGGCTCTGCTGATCTCCAGGCAGAAAAAACACGTTCGCCAGCAGCAGGCGGACAGAGAGGTCAAGGCCACTGCCGAGATTCGTCAACGTGGATATGATGACCCCAGGCGCCGCTCTGAAAAACCGCTCGATTTTCCCGACTATGGGGACGGCCCCGTTTATCTGTTGACCGGTGACTGCAAGGAACTCAGCGAGGACCTGTATCAGGTTGCCAGTCAGGCAAGCGGAAAAGTCACATCATTAAAACTCAAGCGCGCTGGAAAAACATTAAATCAACCCATCGATCTACCACTCCTGGAAAGCATCTTAACTCCCCGGGACTTCAGTCAGAAATATCTCAAATTCCGCTTGCGGGAACTGGAAGCGTATCGTGAACTCACTGCGGACAAAGCAGACGTCAAAGCAGCTGGTGAGAAATTTCTGCAGGCCTATCTGTTCAGAGTCACGGGACAACCTGATGCCTTGTCCAATGCCGAACTCGTTCCGTTAGCACAAAAAGTGATCGAGCTCAAATCCAACGATCCTTTATTGCTGACTTATGTGGCCCTGGTGTTATGTGAGGCGACAGGAGATATCGATGCGGCACTGTCAACGTGGACCCGTTGCATCGAGCAGTTGCGGACAAGCCGGTATCCACTGATTGTGCAAGTTTACCTGCGCCTGTTTGTTGTCGACTGCAGGTCGATGGTGGGACAGGGACAGAGAGACGCATTACTGGTCAGTATTGTACGTTGGCTGGAGGAAGAATCAGCAACAAAGCAATGGGACGATTGTGTGCATTTCAAGTTGGTTGGTATCTGGGACCAGAACAATGTCACATTTCGCAATGGGCTATTAATCGGATGCCTGAAGTCAGACAAGATCGATCCCTTTATCAAACACTGGTTGACGGGGCTCTATCTGGCGGATAAAGCCTGGGATGGACGCGGTGGAAGATACCCCGGAAATATGAGTCGGGGTGAATATCAGTTTTTCGAATCGAATCTGGAACGAGGCAAGGTCCATCTGGAGTATGCCTGCTTATTACGACCGGATTCCCCATATCCCCCTTTTAAATTGATCTCTGCTGCTATGACCGGTCTGGACAGAGAATACGAACCGGTCGACTGGTTTCGTCGCTCTGTAGAAAACCGTCTCGATCAGTCACTGCCTTATTACAGGCTCTGGAACTCCATGTTGCCTCGCTGGGGCGGCAACCTGGGGCAGTTTCGCAGCTTTGCCAATCACTGTATTGATACAAATCGATTTGACACCCAGCTGCCTTATTATGCATTCGAGATCCTGCAGTATCTGCAGGACAATGAATTCGTTGACGACTGGTCACAGCAGCAGAAATTTGGCGCCAAAGTGATCATTGACCGCTTCCTGGCGCAGCGGAAGAAATACCGGGAGGCTCATCCTGGTGAAAAATTATATGGAGATACTGCTTACTACCGCACCAGAATCGGCTACTTTCTCGAAAGGGCAGGTTATCCGCAACTGGCGATGGCCGAGTACAAAGCAGCGGAGGGCGACTTAGATTACTCACAGCTTCAACGTTCCCATCGTCCCGGGAAGTTTCTGATGTGCCGGATGTTTGCTGCCCAGGGAGAAGTTCAGGAACGTGTCCTGCAGTTCGATCAGAAAATACGAGCAGGTTGGTTCGCTGATTCGAAGATGTCAGACGTAGAACAGTTGGAACAAGAGTGGCAGGAACTGAAACAGACAGCCGGAGATGAGCTGGCAGAACGCTACTACGCACACACGGGAAAAATGTTGCAACAGCTCAAAGCCTATTTAAAAGGTGACTGGGTCGAATTCGATTTTCAAGACCAGGGCCTGGGCTGGGAAATCAGCGAAAATGAGATCGACTGGGACCGGGAAGATCAAAATCTACTCATCTGCCGCAAGACGAACGAATCGCAGTCCTCCTGGGCCAGGCCATTGATCAGTATTGAAGCGCCATTTCACATCCAGGCTCAAGTCGAGCAGATCGCATTTCATACCGGCGAGCCCAGGATCGATATTCGCTGGACGGAGCTTTATGGGAATCCCAATGCCCAAGAGGAAAAGGTGCCCGAACTCAATATCGCTCTGAGTAGCTCCTGGTCTTACCCCAAAGTAAAAATAGAACAGCCAGTCCCCTTTCGCAGCCTGGCAGACCTGAAACCACATTTCAGGATTTATACTGTCGATCGCGTTCCTTACCGTCATCAGGAGCAGTCAATCCGTGTAATGCGGACCGGCATGCATTTGATGGACTGGAAGTTGCGAGCGGATTCCAGTGAAGTCACGCTGGGGAACTATATGGATCTGGTTCGCTTTGATGAGACTGCTCCCCTCAGGAACCATTTACTCTTCAGGATCAACGCAAAAAGCAAATCCTCCCGTCTCCCGGGATCAACCGGGTTTGTCTGGAAACTGAAAGATGTGAGGCTGCAACGGCTTCCCGCCACGGACGTCCTGCCTGCAGCAGATTCCCCGCTGGAAGAGCGGATGACGTACTGGGAACAGCGAGTCAAACGGGATCCCGATGATTGTGTGGCCAGATTGAAATTATGTGAAGTCTATTGGGAGAAAGGACTCGCAGAGGAACTGCTGGAACAGTCCAATCAGATTCTGACCCGCTGGCCTGAGCTGGAAAAAATCCGGCAATACCAGGGGCTGGCATTATACAAACTGAGCAGATACCAGGAGGCGCTCGTCTCTCTGGAGTTAGCGATGAAAGAATATCGAGATGAAGTCGATGTCATCATGGCGGCAGCAGAAATACTGGCGGCAACCAATGATCAGGAAACCAGGGACAAAAAAAGAGCACTTCAGCTGGCGGAATTCGGGAAACGGATCAGCGACAATTATAAAGTTGAGTTCAAGGCCATGAACTGGGCCAACCTGGCAGTCGCGTATGCTGAAAATGAAAATTATGAAGCAGCTTTAAAGGCCAATCAGGAAGCAATCGCACTGGCCCCTGAGAACTTAATACCGGAATTTCAAGAACGTCAGAAATTATACGAGGCGGCCAAACCCTATCGCTATCCGCCAGAGGAATAGTATTCTTGATTGTGAAAGATATGTGAGGTAAGTATTCTGCCCACAAATGAACTGGAGATCTGAATCTGAAATTCCGACTGGATCAACAGGACTGCTCTTTCATTCCTGTAACCGTCGGTTTTGCTTTTCAGATTTCTGTAATGAGTTGCCAGAAATCACTTAACCGTTCTGCAGCCATGAGTTATAAGAGAAGAACAGGTTTCAATACTGACTTTCTCTTGAATTACAACTGGAGCTGAAATCATGGCGCGAGTGATTGTTCTGACTCTGTTAACTCTCTTCGGGGCTGCAGGCACGATCTCTGCCGCGGACCAACCGAATATTGTGCTGATCTTTATCGATGACATGGGCTGGAAGGATGTCGGCTGTTACGATAATGATTTTGTTGATACGCCGCATATCGACCAGTTGGCAAAGGAAGGCATGCGGTTTACCGATTTCTACGCCGCCGGCGCTGTCTGTTCGCCCACGCGATGTGCGCTGCAGTCAGGTCAGAATCAGGCGCGGATCGGGATTACGGATTTCATTTCGGGGCACTGGCGTCCCTTCGAACGCGTGATTACCCCGCGACCAGCGATGGCACTCCCGCTGGATACCGTAACCGTGGCCGAAGCACTCAAGCCCGCCGGTTACACTACGGGTTATATCGGAAAATGGCATCTCGGAAATGGGCCTGAATTTCAACCGGATCGCCAGGGTTATGATTTTTCCGCAGTGATTGGCGGTCCGCATCTTCCCGGAAAGTACCGGGTCCAGGGGCGGCGCGACCTGAAACCGAAGACAGGCCAGTATCGAACGGAGTTTGAAGCCGATTTAAGCATCGACTTCATTCGCGACAATAAAGAGAAGCCCTTCTTTCTGATGCTCTCGCCTTTCGCGGTGCATATCCCGCTGGGAGCGATGTCGGACAAGGTGGAAAAGTACCGCAAGCGAGCGGCTGAACTCAAGCGTGACCTGCCTCATCCCGTGTATGCGGCCATGATCGAACATTGTGATGATATGGTGGGCCGGATTGTCGCTGCCATTGAAGCGGAGGGATTGACGAATGAAACGATGATCGTCTTCACTTCCGATAACGGGGGCCTGTACCGACGGTATGACTATCGACCTCAGGCGGATGATAACGTCTCGACACAGGCACCGCTGAAAGGAGAGAAGGGGTCTTTGCACGAGGGAGGTGTTCGCGTGCCTCTGATCGTCAAGTATCCACCTATGGTGAAGGCCGGCACAGTCTGTGCAGAACCAACAATCAGTTATGATTTCTATCCCACCTTTGTTGAACTGGCAGGAGGAACGTTACCGAAAAATCAGACAATCGACGGTGTGAGCCTGCTCCCTCTCTTTGCGCACCCGGATGCAAAACTGCCCCGCCAGGCGCTCTACTGGCACTATCCGCACTACCACCACGATCGCCCTGCCAGCAGTATTCGTGAACGGGACTGGAAGTTGATCGAATACCTGGACGGTACCGGGGATATCGAACTCTATCAAATCAGTGCCGACATTGGTGAGAAAAACAATCTGGCCAGTGAAAAGAAAGGTCGCGTTGCTGACCTCAAACAGAAGCTGAATGCCTGGCGCCATAGTGTCAGCGCTCGCATGCCGCTGCCGAATCCCTGTTACAATCCTGAGAAGGCTCATGAATGGTGGAATACCCGCAGTGGAAAGCCGGTGGATAGTGACAACCGCAAACGTTTTCCACCCACAGAAAAAGACCTCTGATTTCGACACCGGTTAGATCAGGTGTCATACGTTTTCAATCTGCTTTCTCTATTTCGGATAGATCCACTTCAGGGTAGGTACCATATGAATGCTCCCTTCATGAAATCTCTTGTCTGTCTGCTGATATGCGTCTGGATTCAGCCTGAGCCGCTCTCTGCGGAAACCTCTGCTGAGGAACCACTGATTCTGCTGCAGGAATCATTCCAGGAACCACTGACCAGGGACTGGTTCTGGGGACTGGGAACGTGGAAGGCAGAAAATGGAATTCTGCGCGGCTATGAATCCGGTCCCCGTCGGCACGGACCCGTTAAGATGCGGCGGTTTGTGCTGGGGGATGGAAACATCAATTACGAATTTCGCCTGGAAGGAAAAGCGAGATTTGCCGGGATGATCTTTAACGGCTCACAAGAGCGGGGACACATTGTGCATCTGGTGGTGAGCCGGGATCAGATCCGGGTTCTGGGACATGCGAAAAAAGGAGAATCGGAGAACCTGCTGCAGAAACCGCATCAGATCGAGACAGACAAATGGTATCAGGCACAGATCCAGTTCCACGGTCCGGAGATGACCGTCAAGGTCGATGGCCAGGAATTCACAGTCAAAGCCGACTACATTGCCGAGCCAAAACTGACGTTCGGGCTGGGAGGCGATTCGGGCGGCCCCGCAGGGGAAAAAGCGGGCGCTCTGGAGTTTCGTCAGCTCAAGATTCGACCTGCTCCCGCGAAGCAGACTGCAGGGATCGGTGAGATCGGCGATGTCCGCCGCCTGCATACCGGCTTTCAATTTACGGAAGGTCCTGCCGCCGATGGGGAAGGCAATCTCTATTTCTCGGATCTGCCCACCGAAAAAGTGTATCGTGTTTCCCATGACGGCAAACTGACCACGTTTCTGGAAGATAGCCTGCGAACAAATGGTCTGTTCTTTCATCCGGATGGTCGCCTCTTCGCCTGTCAGTCCGGAAGTCAGAAGACTCAGGGAGCGCCCGCCCAGATTGTGGCCTACGATTCGAGTACCGGGAAATTTCAGGTCATCGCGGACAAATGTGACGACAAAGCATTTCACCGTGTGAATGACCTCGTGCTCGATTCCCAGGGGGGCGTCTACTTTAGTGACATCGGCGGTTCAGCAAAGCGTCCCGGCCCCAGTGGCGTTTTCTACGTTTCTGCTGAGGGCACTGTGACGCAACTGGTCAAAGACGTTTCCCGCTGTAACGGAGTTTTACTCTCTCCGGATGAAAAAACATTATACGTTCTGCCTTCAGGACAACCTGAGCTGCTGGCGTATCCGATTCTAGCTCCGGGGCGGATTGGCCCGGGACACATACTGGGAACGCTGGTACAAAAGGAAGGCCAACCGCTGGCAGGCGGCGATGGACTGACCGTGGATGTGCAGGGGAATCTCTATCTCACCCGTCCCCGTGCAAACTGCATTCAAGTAATGAGTCCCGCGGGGGAAACTCTGGCTGTGATTCCTTTTCCTGAAGGACCGGCGAACTGTGCCTTTGGGGGGCCAGACCGCAAAACACTGTATGTGACTGCGAGGACATCACTCTACGCAGTACGGATGCCGATCGCCGGCTTCCAGCTTTCAAACCAGACGAGTCTGACTGACGAGGCACGCTCGGCAATCCGATCTGAAATTCAGGCTGTGATCAGGGAAGGCTATTACCCCGGAATTTCGATTCTGCTCATTCACAAGGGCAAGGTCGTAATGCGGGAAGCACACGGAGTCGTCGATATTAAAACCAGTGAACCGTTCACTGTCGACCAGCTCTGCTGGCTGGCATCCACAGGCAAGCTTTTTACCGCAACGCTGATGGCTTCCCTGGTAGATGAGGGATTGCTGACATTTGATGACCCGATCTCAAAGACGTTTCCTGAATTTGCCAACATCCGACTACCCGATGGGACAAAACCCCGGCAGCCGGTTCGTTTGCGGCATGCAATGAGTCATACCTCGGGAATCCCCAACGACAACTGGCTCAAAGCAGAAAAGCACCTGGAGAAAAATGATCCTCAGTTAGCCGATTACGTCTCTCCACAGACTCCA
The DNA here is from genome assembly GCF_007748155.1 of Gimesia panareensis. Classification (GTDB taxonomy): domain Bacteria; phylum Planctomycetota; class Planctomycetia; order Planctomycetales; family Planctomycetaceae; genus Gimesia; species Gimesia panareensis. The sequence goes on along the minus strand of NZ_CP037421.1, from coordinate 5,943,714 downwards.
CAGGATTTCGTGAATGGCTGTCTGAAACTGGGGCTCGTTGTCGAACCGGGAACCAAAATGATGTATGGTCGGCCGATTGATCTTTCAGCCTGTGTAGCTGAAAAAGTGACCGGAAAATCATTCATCGAACTGATGCAGGAACGGGTTTTTAAACCGCTGGGATTGCAGCAGTCTACGATTCAACCAACCAGACAGGAACTCAAAAAACTGGCCCCTCTGTATTCCTCCAGTAAGCCGGGAGTGTTTGAACCGGATCAGTTTGGACTGGAAGTGGCAGAACGACAGAATAAACGACTTTCGACCGCAGGGGGAGGCGTTTACTCAACACTCGACGATATCGGGACGCTGATGCAGTTGCATCTGCAGCGTGGCAAACACCACGGAAAGCAGCTGATTCGGGCTGAGACGCTCCAGCAGTTATATCAGCCACAGCCGGGGACCAATGGGCGTTACGGTCTGGCCTTTCAGATTAAAGACAGCCCGATCAATGGTCATTCACGAATCCTCTCGCACCCCGGCTATTCCGGACCAGTCGCCTGGATCGATTTTGAACGGGACCTGGTGGGAGTCTTATTGATGCAGAGTAACACGGTCAATCGCACGAAGCATCACAATCGCATTATCGACACGATCTATCGATTTGTTCCTGCAGAGCCCGCGTCGCACTGAGAATCTGATCGAATCAAAAATGAAGACAATTAATCTGTAAGTGGAGTTGGATGATCCATGTTTGAAGTTCCCGTGCTGGTGCTGCCTTTAATTTGTGTACTGGCGATTTTACTGAGTGTGGCCGTCGTGATTGAGCTTCGCACCGATCGAATTCCTAACTGGCTGAATCTCGCTGGAGTCTTTTCCGGTCTGGTGCTGATGATTTTCGATCATCAGTGGGCATTGCATTTGACTGGTTTTGTAGTCGGTTTTGCCATTGGAATATTTCTCTTAGGAAAAGGTTATGCTTCTGCCGGATTTTCGAAACTGCTGATCGCAATCGGCACGGTAACAGGACCGGTGATTCCTTTGATCTCTCTGATCGTTGGATGCCTGCTGATGATTTTGGGTTATTACTACAGCAAGCTCAGAAAGCGTCGCGAGAACACATTCGACGTGCCTGAAGAACTGGAACACCCGGATCAGGAATTGGAGAACCAGCGGAACCGCAGGGGACTGATAAAAGGATCGTTGTTTCTCTCGTTTACTACGATCCTGGGACTGCTCATTCTGTTTCAGCCCTGGAAGTGACGCCGATCTCAGTCCAGAGCTTGCCAAAAAATACCTGATCAGATTTAAACTGGTTGCGGAAGCTGGCACTGGCCGTGGAGGGGCAACAATAAGGATTCGGGATTGCAATTTGCAGAACGGCACTGGAAATTCTGTATTGTCCAGAAAATGCCGGGTTTTCCCATGTTTTCCGTGTTAAGAATCGAAAATCATGTTGCTTTATTCGTTGATTTTCAATACCAAACGCTTACCAGTTGCAAATTTCCAATGAGCGCGGAAGGTCATTTTCTGCAAGTCATATTCGAGGTATGACTGATCAGGAGAGAGGAAGACATTTCTCGTTCAGCCACTGGTCATTTTAAGATCGCGCAACTTCATCTAACGGAAACAGGACAGGAAAAACAGATGTCAAGAAAAGGAATTGTTCTGGCAGGGGGATCTGGTACCAGGCTGCATCCGGTAACCAAAGTTGTTTCCAAACAGCTTTTGCCGATCTACGACAAACCCATGATCTATTTTCCGCTCTCCTCGCTCATGCTGGCGGGTATTCGAGATATTCTGATTATTTCCACACCACACGACCTGCCCATGTTTCAGGATCTACTGGAGTCCGGGGAACAGTGGGGGGTCCGCTTTGAGTACGCCGAGCAGCCATCGCCCGATGGACTGGCGCAGGCTTTTCTGATCGGTGAAGATTTCGTGGGATCGGACCCCGCCTGCCTGATCCTGGGAGATAACATCTTCTACGGACATGGATTCACAGCAAGTCTGAAAGCCGCCGCCGACCGTGAGCAGGGGGCAACGGTCTTTGGCTACCAGGTACATGATCCGGAGCGGTTTGGCGTGGTCGAATTTGACAGTGAGTTTCGCGCGATCTCAATTGAAGAGAAACCGGAAAAACCCAGGTCCAATTATGCCGTGACCGGTCTGTATTTTTATGACAATGATGTCATCGAAATCGCGAAAAACGTCAAGCCTTCTGCGCGGGGGGAACTCGAAATCACCTCTGTCAATAATGCCTATCTGGAGCGAGGTGATCTGCACGTTGAACTTCTGGGCCGGGGACACGCCTGGTTTGATACCGGAACTCACGAGAGTCTGCAGGATGCCAGCCATTTTTTCCAGACAATCGAACATCGGCAGGGATTGAAAATTGCCTGTCTGGAGGAAATTGCATTCCAGAAAGGCTGGATTACCCGAGATCAACTGTATCAGCAGGCGGAAGCGCTGGCGAAAACCAACTATGGTCAGTACCTGTTTAAGATTCTGGACAGCCTGAAATAATCAGCCAGGTTTACTTCAGATTCCGCGAACCCAGCGCGGCCTGCCAGACATTTTTGACAGAGCTCAAGGCCGCGATCGAGCCAAAGCGGACCCAGATTGCCAGAATGACTGTCCACAGCAACAGATGCGGATATTCGTGACGGAAGAATTTGCGGTAAAAGCGAACCATTCCGTTATGCTTGTACCATTCAACCGCAATCGGCGTTGATTTACTGCAGGCCCCCTGCTCATGTGTCAGAATCGCATCGGGGACAAACATGATCTTCCAGCCCTGCTGATGAAACCGCATGCACCAGTCCAGATCTTCGCAATGTAGAAAGTACGCTTCATCCAGTCCACTGACCTCATCGAATGCCTGACGCTTTACGAGCATGCAGGCGCCGGAAATAGCATCGACTTCGATCGGATGCTCTGGCAATGCCTGCTGGTGCAGATTGAAGTCGGGAAACAGACGCGGAAACCGTTTCGATAAAAAGGAGAGTTTCAGAATCCGGACCAGTGTCCGTCCCGGAGTCGGGACGCTGCGACGGCCACCACGCTGCTCAGAACCGTCTGCATTCAGCAGCAGGCCACCTACCATGCCAACGTTCTCGTGTTTATTCAGGCAAGCCAGCAGTCGCGGAATGGTGTTCTCATCGATAATGCAATCGGGATTGAGATAGAAATAATATTCATGGGTCGCATGACTGGTACCCAGATTGCAGGCGACGGCAAATCCCGCGTTGACCGGGTGCCGAATGATTTTCAATTGACTCTGATCAGCAAATTCAGTGTCCAGCAGAGTGATGCTGTCATCCTGTGACGCATTGTCAACGACGATGACTTCGGAATCAGGCGCGTGCTGCAGAACCGAGCGCACACAGGACGAGACATGTCGTCCGGAGTTGTAGTTGACGATGATGACGGATACCGGAATAGAGGACGCGCTATTCATGCACAGGCCTCATCGACAACGGGAAACAGCTGGTTTTTCAGTTCAAACAGCGAATCTGCAAACAGGTCAGCAGCCTGTTTGTCTGCTTCGTTGACGTGATGGCCGGTTCCGACCAGGACGGTTTTCTTTACATGTGCTGCCCGGCCGGCCTGAATGTCTGAGAGTTTGTCCCCAACGATGATGGACTCCTGCAGGTCGAGATCATGCTTCCGGGCTGCGTCGAACAGCATCTGCGGATGAGGCTTACGACACAGGCATTTCGTTTTATATTGTCCGACTCCCTGAGTCGGATGATGGGGGCAGTAAAAGACATCGAGCAGAGGCGCGTTCTGTCTGCTGAACTGCAGCCGGACCCAGTCCATCAGTGACAGGAACTGTGCTTCGTTAAAATACCCCCGCGCAATTCCGGACTGATTCGTGACAATGATCAGGCGATATCCGGCCTGACTGGCAGCCCGGCATAAGTCAAACAGGCCTGCCACGAATTCACAGTCTTCAATGCGATGCAGGTAGTGTTTTTCTACATTCACTACTCCATCGCGATCCAGAAACAGGGCTTTGGGCACGAACCGATCTCCAGGTTCACAAGTTTTAAAGTTCAAAGTCAAACAGTGCTGCTTCCACACATTCACAGAGCGTATGTTCCAGAACCAGATGCACTTCCTGTATCTGGCTGGTCAGTTTTCCGGGAGCAATAATGCAGATGTCACTCCATTCGCGTACTTTGCCTCCATCATGACCGGTAAAGACAATGCTCTGGATGTTACGTTCGCGGCACACCTGCAGGGCTTTGACAATATTGGGTGAGTTTCCGGAAGTCGTGATTCCCAGAAAGACATCATTCGAAGTCAGCTTGCCTGCGATCTGGCGGGAAAAAATCTGGTCATAGCCATAGTCGTTTCCGATGGCAGTAATGATCGAAGAGTCTGTGGTCAGTGCTTCTGCCGGCAGCGGCGCACGATCCCTTGCCAGTCGACTGACGAATTCAGCGGCCAGGTGCTGCGCATCGGCGGCGGAACCGCCGTTCCCGGCCACATACAGTCTGCCCCCCTGCTGATAGGAATTCAGTACCACATCCACTGCCCGTGCAAATTCGGCCTGAGTTTCTGTGTTTTGCAGCAACTCATTCTTTGCTTCGATGGAACGTTCCAGGTTTCTGCAAATGATTCTGGCGGCCTGGCTCATAACTTGATGCTCCAAAAAATGGATGATTTATGCCTGGTATTCTGATGACTGATAAATTTCCAGTATTTCGTCGATTTCGCCTGTCGCAAAGGGGGCTCCGTTTTTCAACAGCAGAGCTTTATTGCAGAACTCTCGAATGACATCATCCGAATGCGAGGCGATGACCATGATCTTGGCTTTATTCATGAACTCATCGAGTCGGGCTTCCGCTTTATGGATAAAGCGGGCGTCTCCGGTTCCGATCACTTCATCCATCAACAGGATGTCTGATTCGAGAGAAGTCATGATGGCAAACGCCAGACGCATCAGCATCCCGGACGAATAAACGCGAACCGGCAGATCCAGGTAGCGGCCCAGCTCGGTGAAATCTACAATCTCATCCATCTTCGCTTCGATTTCCTCTGTGGTCAGCCCCAGCAGACGTCCTCGCAGATAGATATTTTCAAATCCCGTCGCTTCATGCTCAAAACCCAGGGTAATATTCAAAGTCGAAACGATACGTCCTTCAACCTCGACTGTTCCTGCGGTGGGAGTATAAATGCCAGCCAGCACTTTCAGTAACGTGGATTTACCGGCACCATTATGTCCGATCAGCCCCAGTCGGTCTTCGTCGTGCAAATCAAGGCTGATCTGATCCAGGCCAGTCACGACCATGGTGCCACTGCCCCCCGTGATTTTACCACCGGTGGCGAAGCTTAATAACCTGTTTTTGACGGACCGGTCACCCGCCCCGATGATCGGGTAGTGCAGAGTGACATTATCTACTCTTATCCTGGCCATTTTAAATCCAATATACGATCCGGTCTCGTTTTAATGCATAAAGTAATGTCGTGACACCAAACCCGACAATCAGGATGCCGATGGATACCAACCAGGAGCTTAACGCAGGTACCTGATTCAGAATGGGGGATCGCGTCAGATCGAGAAAGTAAGCGATCGGATTTAATGTCAGTACCCAGCTGTCGGTTCCCACCAGTTTGGGAAGCCAGGTAATGGGAGAAACAAAGAACAGCACCTGCACCAGACTTTGAATGATGGGAGCCAGATCACGGTAACGGGCTCCAATGATTCCAAAGAACAGTGTGATCCAGAACAGATTCAGAAGTACGAGTGCGATTCCCGGCACAACGAGGATCATGGGCCACTGGGGCCAGATCTGGAAATAGAGACTGACAAAGGCAATGAATATCGCATTATGCAGGAAGATAATCGTGTTTCTGGCCAGTGATCGGAAAATGAACACCAGCAGATTGATTTTCATATCTTTGAGATAGGCTGCGTTTTCGATGAAGACCGTAGGTGATTCACTCAGCATGGTGGAAATCATCGTCCAGAACAGATAGCCGGCAGCCAGATTGGGAAGATATTCTCCCGGGGGCATTTTAAACAGCTTGGAATAGACCACGCCCAGGGCAATGATAAAAATCGCCATACTGATCGTAATCCAGAAGGGACCGATCTTCGATCTTCGATAACGGATACGGATATCAAACCAGGCCAGAAACATACATAACTGGCTGGATTTGATCATATCGATCATATCTTCCAAGGCGAGTTTGACTCGATTATTCATTAAACATCTATATTACTGGGTTGGTAAAGCTGTCAAACCTGTGACTGTAAAAGTCGATTCCTTCAGGTTGGCGGGCTTGTGAGCTGATTTCGCGGTGTCGATCTTGTCCCGGAGACTGACTCAGACCCAGCATTGCAGAACGCGGCGCAGACAGGCAGAACTGTATTTCCGGGGCGTGGCGCGCGTCCCATTCCTTCTCCAGAGAGACCCTCCCGGCAGTCTCTGGTGGTGGCCCGGTTACAACTCGACTTTTCATCCTGAAACTTGTGCATCCTGCAAAATGAGTTGGGGTAGAGTTAAAAAGTTTCCGCTCAGGTTGATTGAATTGCGAAAATAGAATAACTGGTGAGGGAGTATAGTGGATTCAGATCAAATCGAGCAACATTAATTCTGGGGGAAGACTTTGTGTGGTCAGGTAGTGAAAATGTATGATATTTAAAGACTTACAGCTGACAGGTATGGACCGGTGAGGTGGGGCTGAGGGCCTTTCCACAGATTCGCAGACAGTGGCCTTTCTCGAAAAATCTGTATGATTTTACGAGATCCCGGCAAAACAGGGATTGATATAGGCTTTGTTAGTGTTTAAAATACACTAACTGATCGGAGGATAACATGACGACCCTGACGAAGATTTATGATACGTCCCTGACATTATTGACAGATCTGTATCAGCTGACGATGGCCCATGGTTACTGGAAAACCGGACGGGCCGAACAGGAAGCGGTCTTTCATCTCTACTTTCGTAAAAATCCATTCGAAGGCGGTTACACAATCGCCGCCGGTCTGGAGTACGCTCTGGAGTACGTCAGACGCTTTCAATTCAGCGGGGATGACATCAGTTATCTTGCGGAACTGGAAGGCAATGACGGCCGTCCGCTCTTCTCTCCAGAATTCTTGAGCTATCTCAATGATTTAGAGATTACCTGTGATCTGCATGCCGTTCCGGAGGGGACCGTCGTCTTTCCGCATGAACCATTGGTAAGGGTCTGCGGACCGATTCTGCAGTGTCAGCTCCTGGAAACCGCATTACTGAATCTGATCAATTATCAGACATTAATCGCCACCAAGTCTGCCCGGATCTGTACTGCCACCGGAGGCGATCCGGTACTGGAGTTCGGGTTGCGACGGGCTCAGGGCATTGACGGTGGACTGTCAGCCAGTCGCGCTGCTTATATCGGAGGTTGTGCCGCCACTTCCAATGTGCTGGCAGGCAAGCTGTTTGGAATTCCCGTCAAAGGAACTCACGCTCACAGCTGGGTCATGTCCTTTGAGGATGAACTCTCGGCCTTCGAAGAATACGCTGAGGCGATGCCGAATAACTGTGTCTTCCTGGTGGATACCTATAATACACTGGAAGGTGTTCGCAATGCGATTCGCGTCGGTATTCAATTGAGAGAGGCTGGTCACAAAATGGTGGGGATCCGCCTCGATTCCGGAGACCTGGCGTACCTGAGTATCGAAGCCAGGCGGTTGCTGGATGAAGCCGGGTTAACGGAGGCGGCGATCGTGGCCAGCAATGATCTGGATGAAGCCACGATTACCAGTCTGAAGACGCAGGGAGCCCGGATTGCGATCTGGGGTGTGGGAACCCGTCTTGTAACTGCCTACGATCAGCCAGCGCTGGGAGGGGTTTACAAACTGGGAGCGGTTCGCAACGAGAACAATGAATGGGAGCCCAAACTGAAACTGTCTGAACAGGCCATCAAAACTTCCACTCCCGGAATTTTACAGACGAGGCGTTTTCTGAATGAAAATGGTGCCGTGGCGGATATGATCTATGACGAACTGCAGAATCCGTTACCTGCCGGCAATGTACTGATCGATCCCCTGGATCCGACTCGTCGTAGATTTCTGGACGAGAGTCTGCAGTCAGAAGATCTGCTGATTCCAGTGGTTCGGAAAGGGGAGATCGTGCATCAGCAGGAGTCACTGGAGAAAATTCGTGAACGGGCTCAGCAGCAGCTGGATCTGTTTCATGTGGGAATCCAGCGTCACCTGGAACCGCATGAGTACCCCGTGGGCCTGGAGCAGAATCTGTACAACTTTAAAACAGAACAGATTCTGCTCGCACGAAAGTTAACGCAATCATAAAATCGAGAGAAAAAGTTAATGCTGCTGAAAATGAATTGAACCGGCTATGAAACTCATCCAGATTGCTGCCGTTGCCCTGAATCAGACACCTTTGGACTGGACTGGAAATACCGCCCGGATCAAACAGGCAATTGAAGCTGCCCGCAAGCAGGGAGCGACTCTGATCTGCCTGCCCGAGCTCTGTCTGACCGGTTATGGCTGTGAAGACGAATTCTTTTCAAACGATGTACAACAGCGGGCTCTGTCTGTACTTGAGGAACTGGTGCCCTTCACGGAAGGGATCGTCGTTTCTCTGGGGCTGCCCCTGCTGCATGGCGGTGCACTTTATAACTGTGCCTGCCTGCTGGGAGATGGTCAGATCCTGGGATTTGTGGCGAAAAACCATCTGGCCGGGGACGGTATTCATTATGAGCCCCGCTGGTTCAAAGCCTGGGACTCCCGTTGTGTCAGTGAAATCAACCTTCAGGACCAGTCTTACCCGATTGGCAACCTGGTCTTTGAGCTGGATGGCGTGCGCATCGGTTTCGAGATCTGCGAGGATGCCTGGGCGGCCCGCCGACCGGGGCGCGAACTCTCTCAGGCAGCCGTCGACCTGATTCTCAATCCGAGCGCGAGTCACTTTGCATTCGGCAAGCAGGAGATCCGCCGACGGTTGGTTCAGGAGAGCTCACGGGCCTACGGCGTCACGTACGTTTATTCCAACCTGTTGGGAAATGAGTCAGGCCGGATCATCTACGATGGTGCCGCTTTGATTGCCAGCAATGGCTCACTGCTGGAGGAAGGGGAACGCCTCTCATTTCAGGATGTGACCGTCACTTCAGCCATGGTCGACGTTGATTTGACCAGAATGAATCGAGCGCGACTGGTCAGTTTTCAGCCGACACCGGGCGTGTTCCAGGAAAATACTGTCAAATCAGATTTCAGGTTTCCGGAAGTCCCGTTTCGATCTATCCAGGCTCAGCCTGCTGAATGGGAACGGTCAGATGCAGTGAAAGAAGAAGAGTTTACCCGTGCCGTAGCATTGGGGCTGTTCGATTACCTGCGGAAAAGTCATGCCCGCGGGTTCGTGATCTCACTCAGCGGCGGAGCCGATTCAGCCGCGGCAGCAGTCCTGGTCTGGGCGATGTTCAAGCTGGGACTGACTGAATTGGGGGGAGAGGGATTATCAGAAAAGCTGTCTTATCTGGAAGAAGACCAGAGGGGCGACACGTGCTCAAAACTGGTTAACCAGCTGCTGACCTGTGTCTATCAGTCGACCCGGAACAGTTCCGAGACAACAGCCCGTGCTGCTGCCCGACTGGCGGGCGGGATTGGTGCCGATTTTCTGAACCTGAATGTGGACGCGATTGTGCAGTCGTATGTCGATCTGGTCTCTCAGGCAATTGGGCGGGAACTGAGCTGGGAGACTGACGATATTCCTCTGCAGAACATCCAGGCCCGGAGCAGGGCACCGGGAATCTGGATGATTGCCAACCTGCGAAGTGCCTTGTTGCTGTCGACCAGCAATCGTTCGGAGGCCGCCGTGGGATACACCACGATGGACGGTGACACCTGTGGCGGACTCGCACCGATTTCAGGAATCGATAAGGCTTTTTTACGGAGCTGGCTGGAGTGGATGGAACAGACCGGACCTCTGGGAGTCGGGAAAGTCGCCGAACTGGATCTGATCAATCAGCAGGAACCGACTGCAGAACTGCGTCCCCAGGCAGCCGCTCAGAAGGATGAAGTCGACCTGATGCCTTATGAGCTGTTGGACTGGGTGGAACGCGCCGCGATTCGGGATAAACGCAGCCCGCTGGAAGTGTTTCAACTGGCACAGATTGAATTTCCGGCTGTGGAACAGTTCCAGCTGTTGGAATGGATCGAACGGTTCTTTCGGCTCTGGTCACGCAATCAGTGGAAACGCGAACGGTATGCACCGTCGTTTCATCTGGATGATGAGAATCTGGATCCCAAAACCTGGTGCCGTTTTCCGATCCTCTCTGGAGGATTTGAACAGGAACTGGCAGAACTGCGCCGTCTGCTGTCATCTGTCTGATGGTAGATCTATTGTGAAAACTGCTTTTGTCAGGAATTTCAGTTGACTAAGTGTTGTAAGTACACAATAATAAGTGTGTAAGATACACTAAGGGATTTGCTATGAAATACAGCTACGAATATCCGCGTGCCGCATTGACCGTTGATTGTGTGGTCTTTGGTCTGGATGAAGACGATCTGCAGGTGCTGCTCATCCAGCGCGATCTCCCCCCTTTCGAGGGAGACTGGGCGTTGCCGGGCGGCTTTGTGCGTCTGGAAGAAACACTGGATGAAGCGGCCCTGCGTGAGTTGAGTGAAGAGACCGGATTAAAAAATGTCTATCTGGAACAGCTTTATTCAGTCGGGACAGTGAACCGGGATCCCCGGGAACGTGTCGTTACCGTAGCCTATTACGCTCTGGTGAATCTGACAGACCACCGGGTGCAGGCTGCCACGGATGCCCGCAATGCAGCCTGGTTCGCCGTGGATGACGTCCCCTCGCTGGCCTTCGACCACGATCAGATTCTGAAGATGGCTCATGAACGTCTGCGAGGCAAGGTGCGTTATCAGCCGATCGGCTTTGAACTGCTGCCTCCCAAATTCACCTTGCGGCAGATTCAGCATCTGTATGAAGTCATCCTGGATCGCCAGCTGGACAAGCGAAATTTCCGTAAAAAAATTCTGAGTATGGGCATTCTCGTTGAACTGGATGAAGTCGAAACCGATGTCGCTCATCGTGCAGCCCGGCTCTATCAGTTTGACCGTCGCAAATATAAACGCCTGACCAAACAGGGTTTTCACTTCGAGATTTAACCAATGGACCGTTACTCAAAAATATTGGGTTGTTTGCTGGGGACCGCCGTGGGCGATGCCGTCGGCCTGAAACGGGAGGGGTTATCAAAAAAACGCGCCAGGCGGCTCTTTGGCGCACCGCCACTTGCCCCCGATCTGCTGCTGAATCGCGGATTATGCAGCGACGATACCGAACATACACAGATGGTTGGACGGGCACTGGTAATTTCAAAAGGAGACACGCAGGTTTTTGAAAAACAGCTGGCACGCGAATTGAAACGCTGGCTGCTGACCATGCCGGCGGGGATCGGGTTGGCCACCCTGCGTTCCTGTTTCAAACTGCTGTTAGGGTTTCATCCAGAACACAGCGGAGTCTATAGTGCCGGGAACGGGCCGGCCATGCGATCTGCATTACTGGGTCTGTGTGCTTCCTCTGAATCTCAGTTACAGGAACTGGTGCGTTGTTGTACGCGGGTCACGCATATTGATCCGCGTGCGGAACAGGGAGCCCTGCTGGTGGCGCAGGCGGCCCGGCTGTCGATAACGGAACCGGGACGAACACCGATCGAATTTCTCAGTGGAATTGTAGAATCTGTTCAGGGAGACGAACTGAAACGATCGATTGCAAACGCCGTGCGACATCTGGAACGCCACAGTTCCCCGGAGGAATTTGCACAAGACCAGGGGTGGGGCGAAGGTGTCACCGGCTATATTAATCAAACGGTTCCGGCAGCTCTCTACTGCTGGGCGTACTCCCCGGATCAGTTGCGGGAATCCGTTGAAAACGCAGTGATGCTGGGTGGAGATACAGACAGCGTGGCTGCCATTACAGGGGCGATCTGCGGTGCCAATCTGGGTGCAGAAGCCATTCCTGCAGAATGGAAACAGGGGCTGACGGAATGGCCCCGCACGGTCAGTTGGATGGAACATCTGGCGGACAGGCTCTCTCAGAGTCCTCAGCCCGCAGAGACATTGCTGCCACCTCCCATGCACTGGCTGGCAACGATTCCTCGGAATCTGGTGTTTGCTCTATTGGTGCTCACATTGTGGAGCAGACGTCTGCTTCCTCCGTATTGAAATGAGGTGAAGTATCATGCATGCATTAATCCTGGTCGATCTGCAATATGACTTTATGCCAGGGGGCGCACTGGCGGTTCCCGAAGGGCATGAGGTGGTGGAAATTGCGAACCAGTGGATGTCTGATTTCGAACTGGTGGTGGCGACTCAGGACTGGCATCCGCCGGATCATCAAAGCTTTGCCAGCCAGCACCCCGGCAGGGAGATTGGTGACCTGATTGAACTCGAAGGGCAGGCACAGGTGCTCTGGCCTGAGCATTGTATCGAGGGAACTGATGGTGCCGAACTGCATGCTGAGCTGGATCGAGAGCAGATCGATGCGGTGATACAGAAAGGGACTGATGCCCGGATCGACAGCTATAGTGGATTCTTCGATAACGGGCATCATCAGGCGACCAGCCTGGGCGACTACTTAGCCAGCCGAAACGTGGATGCAGTCACGATCATGGGACTGGCGACAGATTACTGCGTGAAATTTACGGCTCTGGATGCGATCCGTCTGGGACTGAAAACTCATGTGGTGGTAAAAGGGTGTCGAGGCGTCGAACTGGAGTCAGGAGATATTCAGCGGGCGCTGGAAGAAATGCAGGCAGCGGGCGTGGTCCTGCTCTGAATCAGAAACAAACTATGAAATGATAATTGAAATGAACGATGAAATGTGATGAAAGAAAAATGGAATGAACGAACAGGAAATCAAACGAAAAAGTAAGTTTTTAAGCCTGATCCTCAGGCACCAGCCGGAAACGGTGGGAATTCAACTGGATGAATCAGGCTGGGTCGACGTCGAAACGTTGCTCGCGGCGATCGCTGAGCATGGCAAAACCATGTCGCGGGAAACCCTCGAACATGTCGTGCATTCGAATGACAAGCAGCGGTTTTCATTCAGTGAAGATGGGGCCCGTATCCGGGCGAACCAGGGACACTCGGTCAAGATTGAGCTGGGTTACGAAGCGGCGGTCCCCCCGAGTTTCTGATCCATGGCACGCCGCAGCAGTTTGTGGCTGCGATTACCCGGGAAGGTCTCAAGAAAATGAAACGGCATCACGTGCATCTGCACGGAGATGAAAGCACTGCCCAGGCGGTCGGGCAACGACGGGGAAAGCCGGTCTTACTCCAGATACGTTCGGGCGAAATGCATCAGGCCGGGTTTGAGTTTTTTGTCACGCCCAATCAGGTCTGGTTGACCGATCGCGTCCCCCCCGAGTATATCGAGTTCCCCTGAATCAGAGTCCGATTGCTTCTACCCCTCCGCCTCTCCCGCCTCCCGCAGTTTCTTGCGGATTTCCATCAGCAGCTGTCCCAGCCGGTTCTTCCCGCTCCCATCCCCGCCGTCACCCCAGTAGGAATCGTTCGTGGTATGTTCGACGAGTCGACTCTCTCCTGTGGAGAGCAGCAGTTCCCGCAAATCGGCGTGCTGCGTAAATTTCGCCAGGACAGCCTGCCGCATGATGGCATCTTTGCCCGACTCCCAGTCCTTGCGCAGCGGTCGCTTTCGGTCCCGTCCCATGCGGGCGGCGCGCATCGGTGATTGTTCCTTCCGGATCGCTTCCTGGTGTGAGGTTTCCTGAAACTTTTGTGCCTGGAAATAATGTTCCGAGGTGGGCCAGCGTTTTCCGTCCAGCAGAATCGGGTAGCCGGCGAAGTTGGAAAACTCACCATACTCTTCGCTGACGCTGTAGAAGTTGATGGTGTGACCAGACATCGAGATCTCCCTTATAATGACCTGAAAGACCAGGGCTGTAGAACGAAAGAGGAAACAGGCATTTCAACAGGATGAGGACAGAGATGGTATCAGTTGAGTTCGTTAATTTCGAGAAAAAACGGTCAGAATCTTTATAGGGTATGGTCGGATAACGCTTTATGAATAGAGAAGTTAGCTATTCATCAGGAGGCAGAGAGGATCAGCCGGTGAGGGACTAAAAATCAGCAATTGGATTGATCCAGATATTGTATGATTGCGTTTTACCAGAGTGCCCCATGCCTTACGAATGAGACTATCCATGGTTCAGAAAACGGTCCATCTTGAAGAGTTTCAGGCCCATTACGAAGAGGCCGCGCGGAAGTACCGTCAACGGGATTTTCTGGCCTGCTTTATTCCGTTAGCCCTCTGTGGATTGGGAACGCTCAGTTTCTATCTGGGCACTGAACTACTGGAAGCGTATGTTGGTGAGCGTGGGATCGTGCGGTCTGTCCCTCAGTCAGGAGAGCGTGCAGCCACTGTTTTGGATGTGGTGCTCTACCTGCTCTTTCTGGTTGTGGCATTTGGATTGCAGGTTCTCTATGTAGAGCGTCTCGGCCGAAATCCGTATTTGAAATGTCCTCTGTGTAGCAAGTTTCTGCACACTCATATTCATGCCGATTTAATGCAGACGGGCATGTGTCCTTATTGCAGACAGATGATTCTCAAGGGGGAACTTTTATCTGAGAAAGCGGCACGGGAATACTACGAACAGAAGCCGCTGGAGGACAAACGCCGGTTCGTAATCGGTTTGAAAAAAGCAGCACGGACCTCCGTGTGGGCTGCGATCTTAATCCTGCTTCTGGCGGTTCCAGTCTACTTCTGGATCAACAGCCTGGAGGAGATGATGGGGGCAGGGTCAGCTTTGAGCTATGCGAGGAGTATGGTTTTATTCTCTGCGCTGCTGCTTCCGTTTGCATGGTACTGTCGTTATGCCAGTCGTCACCTGGAGAGGCAACTGGATTCAGAAAACAGCCAACCTGAGGAGCACCATGGCTGATGCCGACCTGACATCCTCGGAGCTGAAAGAACAGTTCAAGGCTGCGGTCACGCGCTATGACCTTCAGGTACTCATGCGCGGCGCAATTGCCTTTGTGAGCTTCTTGATGATGATGGCCCTGTTGGCCTGCGTGGTGAAATATTTTCAGGCGGAGATCCATCACGGACTGAGTATGAAATCGGGAACAGAAGATTGTCCAGAAGCCGTCAGCCCGATTCTGCTGATTCCCATCGTACTATTGTCCGTGTGCTTTCCAGCGCTCTTTCTCTATCGTCAGGTGAAAAGACTCAGACAGTCGACGGCACCGCATTGTCCATTCTGTCATGTCTCACTGGGACAACATGCTTCCAGAACAGGGGCGATGGCGACCGGCTTTTGTCCTGCCTGTCAACAGAAGATGTTCGAGGGAGAATTAGACTCAGGAGCGGTCGCGGTTGAGAAGTATGAGAAAGCAAAGTCGGAGTTCCGGAGATATATCCGCTTTACATTCTCTGCTTCGATGGGGGCATTGTTAATTGTCTTGCCGGTGTATTTATGGCTCTATTTTACGAATCAACTGCCGGGAAAGAATCCTCCTTCGCTGGCGGAAATTCTGGTTTTATTTCCCCTCCTGTTTTCCTTAGTTCCTCTTGGCCTGTGGTGGGTTGGCAAATTATCCGTTCGAGATCAGCAGAATATCCGGGACCTGTTTCGCGCAGGCGAACGGAAATATGGTATAATCGAAGCGAGACGAAGTGAACAGGAGTCACAGCAGTGAGCAGTCTTGCCATTTATTATCATCGTCAGCATGGTCCTTTGTGTGTGCTGGTTTATGCGACAGCCGCATTGCTGGCCGGGACCGCCTGGTACTGTCGCAATGAACCACCGCAGCCTTTTCTGACCTGGATCTTGAGCGGATCGGCGATGCTGGTCTTTCTCTCCGCTGCTTCGTTTCATCATTTGACCGTGGCGGACGAAATCGACCGTCTGAGGATTCGCTTCGGGCCGATTCCCCTGTTTCAGCGCGCTGTACTCTATGAGGAGATCGTGAGCGTGGAAGTCGGCCAAACCAGTATTCTGGATGGTTGGGGAATCCACCTAAGTCTGCGCGGGGGCTGGGTGATGAATCTCTGGGGCCGCGATTGCGTTGTGCTCAAACTGAAAAAGGGAACTCTGCGGGTGGGCACCGACGATGCCGAGAATCTGGCGGCATTTGTGAAGAGCCGATTGCCGGAAGATCCAGAGGCGACTCGCGGATGAGGTAACTGAGACAGATCTTGAAGGGTTGAAAAGGCGGGCTTTATGAGCTTAATCAAACAGGAGGACCGGGGATTTCAGCCGCCAGCTGGTGTGAATTTCTCAACAGAAGAAATTCTATCTCTGAAAAATCTATCCGGCTCACTGTGCAAGATCGCTTCCTTTTTGCAGAACGATCTACACGCCTCGCAACTGGTACGGTATGAAGACTGGTGGCAGCATGACGGGCTGCATTTCCGGAAAGCGGCCTGTGATATCCACGACCTGTTTGCCATCGTCCAGAACCCTCGCTCACTGATAGAAGCGATGCCAGGGGATGAACTGGTCTACATTGGCATCGCTCCTCCTGATGCGCTCTGGTATCTACGGTTTTATTCCAGCTGGGACGATGAGGGGCTCGAATTGACTGGTCTGTTCGATCTGACACTCCCCGCAGACATGGCGGTTCAGTTTCGCGACTCCGTCATTCCTGAACTGGAATGTACAATTCTGGAGCAGGATGCGCTTGAGTATTTTAAGGAGATAATACTCTGATTGATGTTCGTGATTGTGGCAGTATCAGAGAGAATTGCAGCGACGAGGTCAGTTCTGCTGTTTTTGATCTTCGTATTCTTGAATCGTCTGCTGCAGTTCCTTCAGCAGTTCGCGTCCGTCTTCACCGGTCATTTTAATGAACTTATCCCGGACAGGCTGGCTGGCTTTACGGAAGGCTTCGCGTGCATCGGGTGTCAGTTCCGTGATGATTTTCAACTTCGGCTTGTTCTTGCGGATCAGCTCGAGCCGTTCCTGGTTGAATTCTTTCTGGACTTTCAGAATGTAATCGTTGAGATCCGCGACCACTCCCGTTACCAGTTGCTGACGCTCGGGTGGCAGGGAATCGAAAAAATCGCGATTTGTGACCGCCGTGGTGATGAAGGGCGCATGGCGGGCGAAGATCATCCAGTCGGTGACTTCGTAGAAATTCATCTCCTGAATGGCAAAGACCGGATTTTCCTGTCCGTCAATCATATTCAACTGGAGTCCGGAGTAGACTTCGGAGTAAGGCAGCGGCGTCGGGCTCGCACCATAGGCTTTGTAGGCAGCGATCAGCAGGGGAGACGTCATGACCCGCATTTTGACTCCGGAGAAATCCTCCGGTTGGTGAACGGGCTCTTTCATGGTCCAGACCTGCCAGCCTTCCGAGAAGATGGAGAGCAGTTTGAGTCGTTTGCGGGCGTAGAGTTCGTCAAACGTTTTCTGCAGACGGGGATCCTTGTTCAGAACCTGGTTATTGATTTCATCGTCGTCCGAAAACAGGAAATGCAGCAGGAAGACCTGGACTTCCGGGATCAGTTTTCCCAGGTGGCCGGGGGACGCCATCGCAAACTGTACCACTTCCATATCAACCAGCTCGGTAATCTGATCTGAGGTGCCCAGGGTACCATAGGGATAGATGGTGACTTCGATTTCTCCGTTAGAGCGTTCCTCAATCAGCTCCTTGAATTTCATCGCGTACTGATGCTGTACGCTGCCGATGGTTTCCTCGATGGCAAAACGCCACTGGGTCGGCTGATCTGTGGAAGCAGTGACTTCTGCCCCACATGAGGTGCAAAGCAATGCCCCGCACAGGATCAGACTCAAAACAGATGCAGAACGG
Source organism: Gimesia panareensis (assembly GCF_007748155.1). Lineage (GTDB taxonomy): Bacteria > Planctomycetota > Planctomycetia > Planctomycetales > Planctomycetaceae > Gimesia > Gimesia panareensis. Next base: position 5,925,934 of record NZ_CP037421.1, on the reverse strand, counting down.
ATTGTTTTCTGGATCAGATTCATAATGCTCATCCAAACGCGAGGTTACGCAGAAACAGGGAGATGCCGGGAAACGCGATCAACAGTACGCCGGCCAGCAGCAAGATAGCAATAAAGGGGGGCGTCCCGCGAATGACTTCCAGGTAGGGGCGGCGGAAAATGGCGATGGCGGTAAAGATATCGCATCCAAACGGAGGAGTCGCTGATCCGATGGCGACCTGCAGTGTGACTACGATCCCGACCAGCACCGGGTCGATCCCGGCAGCAGTTGCCACAGGATGAAAAATGGGTGTCAGAATCAGGATCACCACGATTGGATCCACGAACATACAGCCGATGAAATAGGCGATCGCAATCGTCAGCATGATTGTCCAGTATCCCGAGTCCGGGGTCAGCCCCAGCCAGTTATTGATCAGGGCATCCGGCAGTTGGGCAAACGAGATCACCCAGCTGAAGGCAGCACCAGCGCCGACCAGGATGAACACGACTGCGGTCACCAGGCCGGTGGAGAGTGCGATCTCGGGAATATCTTTCAGACTGAGATCGCGGAAACAAACGATTTCCAGGATGGCAGCATACAGGACCGAAATGGCAGCGGCTTCGGTTGGGCTGAACATGCCGGAATAAATCCCTCCGATAATGATCAGGGGAAAACCCAGGGGGAGCAGAGCACGACGGACGGCTGTGCGACGCGTGGCAGAGTCCTTTTTTTCCTGCCGCGGTATCTGCATGCGAATAGAAGCAATCCAGCAGTAAATGCAGAACAGCAGCAGGACCAGCAGCCCCGGCCCGATTCCCGCAATGAACAGTTCACCAATCGAGGTACCCGAGACGACGCCGTAGACAATCATGCCGATGCTGGGAGGAATCAAGAGCGCAATATCGCTGGCATTGATGATCAGCGCGGTTGTGAACGAGTCGGGATAGCCGGCTTTGAGGAGTTGGGGACGCAGGGGACCACCAATGGCGACGACCGTCGCCTGGGTCGATCCCGACATGGCACCAAACAGCGTACAACTGATCGCGCTGGCAATCGGGAGGCCTCCCCGCAGGTGACCCACAAATGCAGTGACCAGATCGAGCAACCGGTTTGCGGAATTACCACGGGTCATAATATCGGCGGCAAAAATGAACATGGGCACGGCAATCAAGGCCGCCGGTTTAATGCCCCCAATCATCTGTTGCACCAGAACAGCCGGAGTTACATCCGGATGAAAGACCAGCAGAACTGCCAGTGCAGCGACAATCAGCGGGACTTTCATGGGAAAGCCCAGCAGCAGCAGAAAGAGCATGATTCCGAGGATCAGTAAAGCTTCCACTTGATGTTCTCCCTCAGGCAGGCCTGGTTCAGACTTCACCAACGACGGTCTTTTCGTATTCATCTTTTTCTGAATACGAAATGTAGACGTCAGGGGCTGTCAGGTTGCGGAAAACTGTCAGGCCATACTGAATCGCTGACAGAATGAATCCCAGAGGGACAAACAGATAGACCAGGTAGAGGGGGACCTGCAGGACCGGGGAGACCGTTTCCAGGAAACGAACGGTGCCAATATACTCGAACGCGTACCAGGCCAGGAGGAGCATCAGCATGGCAGTCAGGCTGTTGATGATGATCATCATGATTTTACGCCAGCGCTGGTTGAGCTGATCGTAGAATGCGGTCATACGAATGTGTCTTCCGCGGCTGGCGGCATAACTCAGACCGACAAAGGTGACAATGATGATCAGGAACTGCGATACTTCACCAGTTAAGGCGACGCTGAACCCGAACAGGGCGCGGCAGAGCACATTCCCGATGGAGAGAGCGGCGATCGTGATGATCGACCAGGCCAGCAGAAATGCTTCGATCCGCTGGATAATCTGGAAGAGTCGGTTCATCTGCGCTGATCCTCTAATGTAAGAGTGACCTCTGAGCGCAGGAGAGGTAACGGGACAGGTTTGTGATCCATGTATGATCGCCACGCTGTCGTTAAAGCAACATCACAATCTGACATCGGATCCTCATTTCTCAATGTTGCTGCTCTTTCCAGGCAGCAGGCTATTTACTGAAGACTGTAATCCACGGCCCGCTGCGATACGGGGGCACAATGTAGACGCGAGGCAATGAATTCCGGTCTGGGGGCTTTCTGGCCAAAGGGTTCCGTAAGCTGGTTCCAGATACTGTTATAAACAAAAAACAGATTCGAACGTGGAAATGGAGTGATATTCCCATTAGATCCATGCATGGTATTACAGTCGAACAGGACCAGGGTTCCGGCAGGACCTTCTCCCTGGATGATTCCATGCTGGTTGACCAGTTCGTGTAATGAATCCTGATCTGGAATGCCCAGTTCCTGCTTTTGCAGAGAAGTCAGGTAATGGTCTTCCGGAGTTTCGCCGACGCACGACACATACTTCTGATGTGAACCGGGTACCAGCATCAGGGGAGCGTTGAATTCGTAATTATCCGTCAGGAGCAGAGAACAACTGACGGCCCGCATGCGGGGCATACCGTCTTCCACGTGCCAGGTTTCGAAGTCGGAATGCCAGTAGAATTCCCTGCCGGCAAAGCCCGGTTTCAGATTAACACGCGACTGGTGGATATAGACTTCACTGCCCAGAATCTGCATCGCCATGGAGGCAATCCGTGCATCACGAGCCACTTCAGCAAAGAACGGGCTGATATCTGGCTGATGGATGGCAAATAAAGAGCGTAGCTCGTCGCAGTCCGGCTCGACGATTGCCTCGGGGCACTTACGGGTAGAGTCGCTGTCCCGCAACCTGGCCAGCTCTGCGTTACAGGCAGCGATTTCCTGCTCAGAGAAAAAAGCAGGTAGAATCAGAAAGCCGTCACGCTCAAACTGATTCAGCTGGCCTGCCGTCAGGGGACCCGCTTGGGGAGATCCATAGACCACCGGATCAGTCCGATCCAGAAATTCCGGTTGCGGTTTGACTCGAGAGGGATAGAGATCGTTCGAATTCGCTAATTCAGTGTTCATTGCCTTCACGGTCGCTGGCTGATACCGGTAAGCGGCACTACCAGCTGTTTAAAAAAGTCCTTTTTGCAAAATAACAGTGACGTTAACGCTGCGCTGTCGGGTGAATCAGGATTCGTTGGTAGCGGCAGCAGGATAGGCACCATTTTCGTCATGGACTTCCTGACCGGTGACGGGGGGATTGAACACACAAACCATCCGCAACTGAGTTTTCGCTCGGAGCAGGTGGCGATCGTTCTCATCCAGAGCATACATCATGCCGGGAGAGATGGGATAAGTGGGGCCATCCGGAATGAGTTCGATTTCGCCTTCCCCTTCAATGCAATACACGGCTTCCAGATGATTCTGGTACCAGATTTCCGTTTCGGTTCCCGGATGGATCAGCGTGTCGTGCAGGGAGAATCCCATTTTGTCTCCCGCCAGCAGCAGGCGACGGCTGTTCCAGGTTTCGGATTTAATATCACGGTCTGTGCCAATGACCTCGTTCAATTGACGTACGAGCATTGTGAGCGTCTCTCTTTGATTTCTACGGATTGATTTGTGTCTGTGTTGATGGTCTCTTTTTGCCTGATCAGTTGCTGGTGATCAGGCCCAGTTCTTTCATAATTTCTTCATCTTCCAGAACGGCTTTGTAGCAGTCGGCAACAATGTCGAGTCCCTGCAGCAGCTGATCTTCTTCGATTGTCAGCGGGGGCAGGAATTTGAGCACATGGCTGTCGGTACCACTGGTCTCGATGATCAGTCCCCGTTTGAAGGCCGCTTCCGTGATTTTGCCGGACAGATCCGGGCATTCCTGGCTGGCCAGTCCCCAGATCATGCCACGACCACGGACTTCCAGATCTACGTCTGTCACGCTGTCAGCAATTTCTTCCAGACGCGCCTGGATGAGTTCGCCTTTGCGTTTGATTTCACGAGACAGCTGGTAGTCACCCCAGTAGTATTCAATGGCTTCCGCTGCAGACACGAAGGCCAGATTGTTTCCACGGAAAGTTCCGTTGTGTTCCCCCGGTTCCCACTGGTCCAGATCTGCTTTCATCAGAACCAGAGACATGGGAAGCCCGTAGGCACTCAAGGATTTCGACAGGGTGACGATATCGGGTACGATTCCCGCCTGTTCAAAGCTGAAGAAATCACCCGTACGTCCACAGCCGACCTGAATGTCGTCAATGATCAGCAGCATGCCGTGTTCTTCACAGAGGGTTTCCAGTTGCTGCAGCCATTCGACACTCGCGACATTCACGCCACCTTCGCCCTGGACGGTTTCGACAATCACGGCGGCAGGAAGGTCGAGACCACTACTGTTATCTTTCAGGAGCGCCTCAAAGTATTCCAGGGTATCGATATTGTCACCCAGATAACCGTAATAAGGCATGAAGGTCACATTATTGAGTGGCGTGCCGGCGGCATCCCGAAAATGGCTGTTACCAGTCGCGGCAACCGAACCCAGGCTCACACCATGGAAACCGTTGGTAAAGGAAACGATATTGGTTCGTCCGGTAACTTTACGTGCCAGTTTTAAAGCGGCTTCAACGGCGTTGGTGCCGGTGGGACCGGTGAATTGAATTTTGTAGTCCAGTTCCAGGGGCGACAGGATGCGTTTGTCGAAAACTTCCAGGAATCGGGCTTTAGCGTCCGTGTGCATATCCAGCCCGTGCAGCATACCATCGCGCTCCAGGAACTCCAGCAGTTTTTCTTTCAGTTGCGGATTATTGTGTCCGTAGTTGAGCGAACCGGCACCCGCCAGGAAATCGATGTATTCTTCGCCCTGTTCATCGCGCAGGGTGGCGTTCTGGGCTTTGGTAAATGTGGTGGGGAATGAGCGGCAGTAGCCTCGAACGTTGGATTCGAGTTTGTTGAATATACTCATGATACTGGTGTTTTCTCTCCATGAACGGGTTTGAGTGTGAATGGACCAAGCTGGTAGAGATCTTCGGCTTCGTGTTCTTCTACTTCACCAAACAGGTCAGCAGAAAATCCCTTGTTCGATCGACATTCCGTGTTGAGACGTTTCGCCAGTTTACGAAACAGTTTTTGCGACGATTGATTCGAAGGGGTAATCGTCGTTTCCAGATAGTTCACATCGGCCAGCGATTCCCGTGACAGCAGGTCATCCAGCATTCGGGAACCGATTCCCTGAGAACGCAGGCGACTGTCGACGGCAGCTTGCCAGATAAAAATTGTCTTTTCGCGGTGTGGAGGTCGGTAGGCTGACAGGAATGCCAGGATTTCCGAATCCTGCTCCACGGCGACACAGGTGTCGCTAAAGTCACGACAGAGCAGTAAAGTCGCGTAAGTGGAATTCACGTCCAGAGGAGGACAGCGTTTAATCAGGCGGGAAATCGCGAGCGCATCTTCCACTCGGGGCTCGCGAAAAATCAGTTGGTTGGCCGTATCCATTTGGCTGTTTTTTTATGGGATTCCGAGCAATTCGCTCTTGGAAAAAGATTAGACTACTAAGTAATATCAAAAGTTTTTATTTTGATACTTCAAGTTATGTGCTAACGTCAAGTTTCACGGGAAATATTTATATATTTGCAATTTCTAGACTTATGATGTCTGTCTGAGCGTGAGGCTCTGATGGTGAAACGACATTACGAGGCAGAATTAGTTTGTGTGCAATACTTTGTACTCAATGCATTTGTGAGTGTCAACCCCCAGTTTTTTAATTGCAGATGAAATGGGGATGAGCAATCGATGAGCGCTATCAATGCTGGAAAAGAAGACTGCTCAGGCAGAATCTGGTATGTGGTTTTAACTCTGTCTGAACAGTCCGAAAGCGTTTTGGGATCGATTTCATTACCGGTATGATCGTCAAATTTGCAATCAGCTGAATAATTTCTAATTTTTCGAAAGAATCGGGCGGAGTCTCTTTTCGGGCGCTCACTTTCGTGAATCAGCTTTCGGCTGATTGAGATAATCGGAATCCGGTTCTGGATGAGCAGAGACTTCACCAGCAGATAAAACCGGGGAGGCATCGATGTTTTCAGCGTCCATCATCGAAGCGATTCGCTGTAGTGTGGAGAGCATCTGCGTCTGTTCCCATTCCTGCAGCATTAATAGTTCGCGGCGGAAACGGTCCTGGAGCAGAGACGGTGCGTTTTTAAGCATGGCCTGCCCCTCATCGGTCAGTTCTACCACCACAGTTCGTTTGTCCTGTCCTCGTCGTGCGCGGGAAACCAGATGGCGTGCTTCCAGGCGGCTCAGGATGCCGGTTAAGGTCGCCTGGCTCAGGTGGATTGATTTTGCCAGAGATCCGACGGTAATCGGTTGCATCCGCGCAATCGTCTGTAATGCTGCCAGTTGCGGGGCAGTCAGTCCGATTTCCTGCATCAGGCCCCGGGAGTGTAAATCAATCGCACGGGTGATCCGACGCAGAGCGACAATAACCTGATCCTCAAGTCCAAGAGGCGACATGGGATTCTCGACCTAAAGTAAGAAAGAGCAAAGAGACGCTATATTATAAGAGTCTATTATGCATACTCTGAAGGTGATTTCAACCAGTGGTCTTTCAGCGGGGCTGCTTATGCCATCAGGTAGAGAAACGCATCATCGGCTTTCTTCTGTGTGGACTGGTCGCTGATCAGGCGTCGGATCGTGTAGTAGCCGTAAAGAGTTTTGATACGGTGGGTTAATCGAGCCTGGTCTCGATGGAGCATCCCCTGCCAGTAGACCGGTTCACGAGGATCGTGTTCTGATTTGATCTGGGGCCCCAGTTCGCTCTCCACATCGGGCAGGGAACGCAACAGACGCACATGCTGATGATGGGCGGGTAAGGCCTGTCGGGCGACTGTTTCGTAACCGAAGCGGTTTAATTCAGTAATGGCAGCCGCATGATTGATCAGATGCCAGAGTCCACCGAAGCCCTGTTTTTTAATGGGGGCTGTCTGAATCACCTGATCAATGGTGACGTTGACCATGTCCTGGATCGATTTGTATTGCGGGAAGTTATTTTCATCGGTGAGTTTGACCTGGTTCCCGGTCATCCAGCCTTTGCCCTTTCCATAGTAACCGCGGCCGGCGTGCGCTTTATTGAAGCCTGCCGTCAGCTTGCGGACTCCTTCAATGATTTGCGGTGTCGCATATTCCTGATGGTCGTGTAGTGCTCGCACAGCGATGGAGGCGAAAATGATATTATGACCGGACTGCCGGGTCTGGCCGACATTTTTCTGCAGTGTTGACACAATCGTTTTGATGGCTGCCGGGTTTGAGTCAGCCTTCGGAAACGGTTTAAACAGTTCACTGGGGGTCACGCCTGCTTTGCGGGCATTGAACCAGATTGCTTCTTCGCCTGCCATCACGCGTTTCAATTCGCCGGTGACTCCCTGGAAGACCTCATCGGGCAGCATGCTCTCGTCTTCACCAAAGAAGTAGCCGGCTGCGACTGCCGCTCCCAGATGACCGGCCATGGTTCCCGCCTGCTGTGCGTGTGCCAGTCCACAGATACCTTTGTAGAGGTAATCAAAGTCAATCATAATTCCTGTCTCCCGGGTGATTTCAGGGTTTAGGTTTACTGGTGACGTGGACTGCGGCTGGATCAGGGGGTACGTTTCAGAGCCAGTCGCAGTTGCAGTGGGTAATCAGTCAGGATGGCATCCACGCCTGCCTTGGTGATCCGGCGCCAGTTTTCCGGCAGATCGCCACTGACTGTCGGGCCGGCGATAAACGTTCGTTTGTGAGCAGTATGCACTTTTTTGATTTCACTGGCAGGGGCGAGGTACCGCAGGTAGACCCAGTCTGCATGCGGAGCAGCCAGCGCCGTAGAAAACTCGGCAGCATTGTTGGCGACAGCCGCCGTTTCCACTTTGGGAGAGGCGGCTTTCAGGTTCATCCGCATTTGAGGTTCCGTGATGGTTCTGCCGATGAAAATCAAACGTGGGAGGACCTGGTGTTTTTCTGCCAGTCGAACCACATCCTGTTCGACGTCAGCATCTTTAAAGTCGACCGCGACCAGAATCTCATGCTGACGATAGCGGGCAACAAGTTGTAAGACCTCATCGATGGTTGGGACCCGTTCACCGGCAAACTGGCTGTCAAACCAGTTGCCTGCATCCAGTTTTTTGATTTCCGCCAGTGTGAGGTCCGAGACTTTTCCGGTGCCATCAGTGGTACGGTTGACCGTTGAATCATGCATGCAGACCAGATGCCCGTCTTTCGTTCTCTGGACGTCAAATTCAAATCCGAGCCGCAGTTCCAGGCAGGCGCGAAAGTTGGCGATGGTATTCTCCGGCGCCACCTTGAGCAGACCCCGGTGGGCAACGATCAGGGGGGAAGCTCCTGACAAATGCTGAGGTAGTGTCAAAAGCAGGAAGAGTGTGGCGATCAGTACACGGCAGGACAGGTTCATCTCGATCTCTTTCTTAGCAGGCAGGGGAGGCAGGTAATATCTATTTTGAATGAATCAAGGTCCGGGGTCAATCTTCAACTGTTGTCTGACGGGTTGGTTTTTCAGCTGTTCAGAGGGATGGGGAGTAGGCAACTCAGGGGTTGTCTGCTAGGATATCGCACGCCTCGAGATCAGGAATGCACTACTATTTGAAATCAGCTGTATCAGGAATATATGGAATCCTGCTGACTTTCAACTGGTCATGGAGTCGCAGGTGAGAAGGAGTGAATATGATCAGTTCCGATCGGAATAATTTCTGGAAGGATGCATTTACCCTGCACGGGTCGGTTACACCTCGGGTGATTCCTTACGTACTGGCATTCTCTCTGATTGCCCTGGGGATTTGCGTGTTCGCCTGGTTTGTGGAACGCCTGTTCGACTCTCGCATTGGTATCATCCTGGCACCTTACGAATTTGCTGGTGTGGCGCTGGGGCTGCTGCTGGTTTTACGGACCAATGCCGGCTACGACCGCTGGTGGGAAGCCCGGGTCTTATGGGGAGGCATCGTGAACCAGACCCGCAACCTGGTGATCAGCTCTTTGACATATGGTCCCCAGGACAGTCAGTGGCGGGAACAGGTCGTTCGCTGGACTGCGGTTTTTCCGCATATTGCCCGCTGTTCTCTGCGGGGACAACCTCCTTCTAAAGAAGTCGTGGCACTGGTCGGGGAAGAGGTTGCAAAACAGATTGAGACGTCTGCCCATATGCCGGGTTATGTTGCCTGGCGACTCGGTTTACTGTTGGAAGAAGGCTGCCAGAAGTTTGGAATGGACCGATTCGCTTTCCGTCAGATCGACGAACAGCGGGCGCGGCTCATTGATCACATCGGGGGGTGCGAGCGGATTCTGAAGACTCCCCTGCCGATCGTCTACGCGATCAAAATCAGACGGTTCATCACGCTTTATCTGTTAGCGCTTCCATTAGCACTGCTGCACCAGACGGAAAGTGTCTGGGCTATCCTGCTGATTCCGACGGAGGTGGCGCTGGTGGCTTATCCTCTGATCTCACTGGATCAGATTGGCGTTGAATTGCAGAATCCCTTTGCCGATCGCAATCTGAGCCACCTGCCTCTGGACGATATTTCGAATACCATCGAAAACAATGTGCAGGGCTTTCTGCAGTTGAGTGAGGAACAGACTGCCGCTATCCCCGACTCACAGGTGGATTGACCTTCTACGTTAGCAGGGCTTGCCAACAATTTCGGTCCCGAGCATTTACCAGAAAACTTAACTGATTTCAGGCAGGCGTTCCGATAAATCTTACATGCGGAGCCTGCGATTCAGTACGAAGCCGATCAGAGTGCAAATTTTACGCAGTTTACCTTGTGTGATTTTCTGGTGCTCTGTTTTCTGCTGCGCTGGAGTCGGCTTTGCAGATGAGGAATCGATTTTCATTGAACAGAGTGAAATCGGCAAAACATTTTCGGATGTGGATGACTCCAGTTTACAGGTTGATCCGGTTCGAGGGCTGTATTTTTCTCCCTGTTGTGGCACCCTGTTTCAATGGAATGCAGGCCCTGAATGTTCTGGAGGACCTCAACTGGATCAGCCTCTGCAGACCGACCGTCCCAACTTCACTTCGACTTCGGTGACTGTGGGAAAAGGGGTGACTCAGATTGAATCTGGTTACACTTACATGAAAAGCAATGAGACAGGTCAGGATGTCAGGTATCAGTCGTTTGGTGAATTCCTGTTTCGACAGGGCATTCTGGCGGACTGGCTGGAGTTTCGGGTCGGGTTTTCTCCCCTGCAACAGACGGCACAAATCGGCAGTTATCAGAACAGCACATTCGGTACCGATGATCTGGATCTGGCGCTGCAGTTTGCTCTGACCCCTCAGGCAGGAATTCTGCCGGAAATGGCTCTGATAGTCTCGATGAGTGTTCCGACAGGCAGCCCCGCGTTTACGTCGCATCAGGTCGAACCCGGTGTCGATTTGATCTATGCCTGGCAGTTGAACGATTTCCTGTCCGTGGCTGCTTCCACGCAGGGGTATGGTAATGTTGATGACAGTGGCAGTTCCTACCTGGAGATGGCACAGTCCTGTTCGGTGGGCTATCAATTGACCAAATCGTTGGGGGCTTATACCGAATGGTTTGCCTTGATTCCCAGTGGAGCCCGGACTGCGAGAACCGAGCATTACTTTGACGCCGGATTTACTTATCTGATCAATAACAACGTGCAACTTGATATGAGTGCGGGAGTCGGCTTGAGTGAAGCCGCTGCCGACTTTTTTGCCGGCGCAGGTCTATCGATCCGCTTTCCCTGAGCGCTGCTCGGGCAGACATACTCAGCGTTTAATCCCTTCGACAATGCAGAGGTCGGACGATGTCGGGATTACCCGCGTCATTTCAAATCCGGCCCGGTCAAACAGAGAACGAAAATCCTCAGCGGTGCGTTCCTTACCACCAGTGACCAGCAGCATGATCAGGTCCACGAACTTACCCCAGAAGGGCGCATTACCCGGCTGGATGACACTTTCCAGAATGAGCAGTTTTCCCTGGTCCGGCAGGGCCGCGTGACAGTTTCTGAGGATGTTGAGCGATTTTTCATCGTTCCAGTCGTGGATAATGTGCCGCATGAGAATGGCATCCGGTCCGCGGGGGATAGATGTAAAAAAATCACCGCCCACAAGATCACAACGGTCTTCCAAACCTGCCTGTTCGATTTGAGGCTGGGCACGCTCAACCACGTGCGGCAGGTCAAACAGCTGACCATGCAGGTCCGGGTTCGCCTGCAGGATGCCTGTCAGATGCAGGCCGTTTCCGCCGCCGACGTCTGCCAGGATCTGGATGCCAGAAAAATCATATGTATCGAGGACCAAATCGTTTCCCCGACCATGAATGCCGGTCATGGCTCTGTCGAAAATCTTGGCCTTGTCCGGATGTTCTGCCAGAAATTCAAAGACGGATTTCCCCCAGATTTTGTCGTACGCGGGTTTGCCGGTCTGCAGGCTGTAAATGATTTCGCACCAGGGACGAAACTGGTCTTCCCCGTTCATGATGGCACAGGCCTGTTTGGATTCGGGATGATCGCTGCGCAGTGGTTCTGCCAGCGGAGTCAGTGAGAACTCTCCCTGTTCATTCTCCGCGAAGATGCCCACACTGGCCAATGCGCGTAACAGGCGATAGAGCGACTCGGCATCCGTGTTTGTGGCTGTAGCCAGTTGTTCTGCAGTCTGGGGACCCGAGATTAACAGATCAGCGATTTCCAGTTTCGCGGCAGCGTAAATGCTCTGCGAGATGCAGTAGCCGGTAATCATCTGCTCCAGTTGTTGCGGGTAAGCCTGATCCGTCATCTCTTTGTCTCCTGTAATCCTTACTCTGGCGAGCGGGGAGATTCATTCTCTCTGACAGGCAATCTTGAACCGAAACTATTTTTTGACGAATTCGATGATACTCAGTTCGGATTCTGTGGGAATGATACGCACCAGTTCAAAGCCCGCCTGGTCAAACAGTGCGCGGTACTCATCTGTCGTCCGTTCCTTGCCTCCGGGAATCATCAGCATGACCAGGTCCAGAAACTTACCTGCAAAGGGGTCGTTGCCTGCGGGAATCACACTTTCCACGATCAGCAGCTTACTACCTTCAGGCATGACCGCATGGCAGTTTTTGAGAATCGTGAGCGACTTTTCGTCATCCCAGTCATGAATGATATGCCGCATGAACCAGGTATCTGCATTCGCGGGAACGGATTCAAAGAAATTTCCGCCCACCATTTCACAACGATCGTCCACACCTGCCTGTTCAATGTGAGGCTGAGCCCGTTCCACTACATGAGGCAGATCGAACAAGATACCTTGCATGTCCGGGTACTTTTGCAGGATATGGATGAGGTTCGATCCATTTCCACCACCCACGTCGACCAGAGTCTCGATGCCCGAGAAATCATAGGCCTGCAGAATTTCGTCAGTCTCTCGACCGTGGATGCCGGTCATGGCTTTATCAAAGATCTGACCTTTATCCGGATGCTGGGACAGGTATTCGAAGATCGGTTGTCCAAATACCTTATCGAATGACGTCTTCCCGGTCTGGACGCTATACATGATTTCGCTCCAGCACTGAAACTGCTCATCGCCTGACATCATGGCCAGGGCACGTTTCGAACCGGGAACATCGCTGCGCAAATATTCCGCCATCGGTGTCAGGGTGAATTCCTGCTGCTGGTTTTCTGCAAAGATCCCCACGCTGGCCAGTGCACGCAAGACTCGATACAGGGCACCGGCATGGGTTTCAGTAGCAACTGCCAGTTGTTCGGCTGTCTGCGGTCCTTCTGTCAGCAGATCGGCAATTCCCAGCTTTGCAGCTGCATAAATGGCCTGGGAAGACCAGTAGCCGGTAATCATCTGATCGAGTTGCTGATGCAGTGCATGCTCCGTCATGTTTTCATCCTGAAAGAGTGAATGTTATTTCTTTCCGACCGGCGGTGGTTGCGGGCGGGAAAAAGTCAATTTGTCTGCCGTCGATTCATCGGGCTGGTATTCATACCCATCCAGGTTGAATTCGGTCAGTTTTTCCGGGGTGTCGATACGGTTTTGAATGATCCAGGCCGCCATTCGCCCCCGCGCCTGTTTTGCGAACAGGGCAATTGTGCGTGATTTTCCATCCTTGATTTCTTTGAAAACCGGCGTGATGACCGGACATCCCAGCAGTTTGGGTTTGACTGATTTGAAATATTCATTCGAAGCAAGATTGACCAGGGCCTGTTGTTTCTGTTTTGCTAGATCAGACTTGAGTGATTCCGTGATTTGATCGCCCCAGAAATCGTAGAGAGTTTTCCCCTGGCGTGTAGACAGGCTGGTTCCCATCTCCAGTCGATAGGCCTGCATCAGATCCAGCGGTCGCAGGACGCCGTACAATCCGGAGAGAATTCGCAGGTGATCCTGGGCAAATGCGAGATCGCGGGCCTTGAACTGGCTGGCCTGCAGTCCCTGGTAGACATCTCCATTGAAGGTCAGGACCGCCTGTTTGGCATTGTCTGTCGTAAAGGGGCATGACCACTTATTGAACCGTCCGTGATTCAGCTCGGCCAGATCGTCGCTGATGCCCATCAAGTCACTCAGAGATTTGCGGGACATTCGCTTCAGCTTTTTGACGAGTGTTTCTGCTTCCTCCAGGAACTCCGGTGTCGAGTATTTCGAAGTCTGTTTCTGCGGTTCCAGATTCAGTGATTTGGCAGGGGAGAGTACAGTCAGCATGATCACAATCCATCTATCGTCGGGTAGTTTGATTTCGCGTTGGTTATAGATCGCGCATGCCGGAATGTCAATAATGAGAATCCGTGTACTCTTATGGTTTGATCGACTGATAGTATTTGATCATCGCTTCCACCTTGTCGGTCTGAGGATGGAGTGACCCCCAACGGAAGACCATCACCCCGGTGGCGGGTAGCCGCGTGCCATGCTCCAGCACCGGCTGGACCTGTTCGACGGGAACCGTTTCTCCCCAGTCCGAGAGTTGCACGATAGGCCAGATCTTGTGCCGTTCCCCGGGAGTACCTTTAATCCCCAGATATTTTCCCAGCCAGGCGGTCTGCCGGGAAATCCAGGCGGGATCCTGCGGGTGATTGAAGCGGGCGTGGTAGGGCATGATGCTGAAGACATCGACATATTTCGCCTGCGCTTTAAGGTCGATGGCCAGTTTGTTTTTCAGCGCTCCCTCGAACTCGGTATCGGTCCAGGGGCAGTGAAAAGTGCCTAACAGGGCTTGTGGTCGTGTCTCGTCGATGATTGAGCGGAATTCGCGGACCCAGTCGGTAAAAACGTCACACCGCCACTGCGTCCAGACCGCTTTCTGTTTTCCCAGTAGCTGCTGAGCGAGCTGGGAGGTCGGGGCGTCCGGCAAACTGGTTTTCGTATCACGCTGGAACTGTTTCAGGCAACGTTCACAGAAGCAGGTGTCCGGCATGTCAGGTTCTGCCCGTTCCCAACTGGCATGGCTGTGATGATAGTCGAGCCAGATGCCGTCAATGTCATATTCTTTGAGGACGCGGCGGAATTCATCCATCCGGTATTTGCGATAGCCGAGGTGGGTCGGACAGATTCCCTGCCAGCCGTGCGGGGGCGGGCAGATCTTTCCATCCACGCCGATCGGGGCGGCATCCGGGTGTTCTTTCAGATAACTGGTGACATGCATCGTGTTGAACTCGGCAAAGACGTTCGCCCCCTGCTGCTTCAACTGCTGAATCCGATCCTGTGTCAGACTGCCCGATCCCATAAAGATGGCATTCACCCCCAGTTCGGGCAGCGTCCGGTTTTGCTCCAGCAGTTGCGTGGGGGCACCACCATAGATGCCCCGGATTTTGATGTGGGGGCGTGGCTCTGTTTCTGGCTCAGCTGAACGCAGAACGACACTCTGCAGCAGGAGTAGACAGACGGTTAAGTAGAGAGTCCATTGGAAAAAGTGGGTCATGGTCGTGCCTCGCAACAGGGAATGCATCAGTTTGGGGGATGGTTTTGTACGATCTTTTTGAGCCAGTTTCGTGCCCGGGTCCGTTCGGGAATGTCCTTCAACACCCATTCATCGGAATGATTGGGATAGGGGAGTGCCATAAAGGTAAACTGTCCCTTGGCTTTTGAGTCTGTGAGAAATGCTTCGGTCTGACGCGTGCTTAGTTCGTGGCTGATGAACTGGGGGCGCGTGCCCCAGCGAGCCAGTCGTTTTCGGGCAGACACTGCATCACTGTCCGAGTAGTTCCATTTCCGCACCCCATCATAATGGCTGTGTGGCAACATCGCTTTCCAGAGAGCTGCGATTTCAGCGTCACGGAGACCAATATAGTTACAGGCGATCGCACCACGGGAGAAACCAGTGAGGAATACATTCTCCGGATCGCCACCATATTCCCTGCAGATGCGGGCAACGGTCTGTTTACAGTAATCTGCGGTGGCAGCGGGATCACCCCACCATTTGATCGCATGTTGGCCGGTCTTCGGATTGACGAAAGGCAGACTGACCCAGATCATGCCTTTCCCCTCGGAGAGACCATATCCCAGTTTGCAGTCCTGGACGCGGCCTCGGCTGCGATCGCCCAAGGCATTGGAATATCCGCCGTTTCCCGGGTATTCCATCATCACGGGATATTTTCTGTCCGCCTGCCAGTCTGGAGGGAGATACAAAGCGTGGGCGATCTCTGTCTTCTCAAAACCGGCATTGGTCTGCCAGACTCGTTTACCGGGTGCGGGGTCTCCGTGTGTGACGGCAGGAACTTTGAGATCCGAGGGGAGGTCATTCAGATTCACCGGATCGGCTGCCTGTAGTTGGAAACTAAAACAAAGCAGGATCAGTAATGACTTCAGCGGTGACATGCGGCTTTGCCTTTCTGATTGCGTTCAGTTCGTCTGTTGAAAGGCAGGGGCATCAGGATCGCCGCCCGCTTTGAGGTAGGCCAGCAGGTCCAGAATTTCCTCTTGCGTGAGGACATTGATCAGGCCGACCGGCATCGGAGAGGTTTTTGAAAGGAGAGACTCTTCGATTTCCTCACGGTTAACCGGGACAGTTGTCTGGCGAATCGGATCGGTTTCGACGGTGATGGCAGTTTTGCTGACGCCGACCGGTCTGCCCGTCACGACTTTACCGCTGCTGAGTACATAAACGGTATGCAGGTATTTGGGATCCATCACTTTGGAAGGGGAAATAATCGATTCGAGTATGGCCCGGCTGTCGAAACGTTTGCCTACGTTGGTGAGATCCGGTCCAATCTGTGCGCCTGTGGAACCGATGCGATGACATTTGAGACAACTGGCTGCCAGCAGCGCCTGCCGTGCGTTCTGGAAAGAGCGTCTGGTCGCCACTGATGAGAGATGCGGTTCCAGATCGGTCAACTTCCATTCTTTGACTACGGGACGCGCGGGAGTGAGCTGTTCTTCAACCAGGGGCTTGTCCAGGGCGGCGATTTCTTTGCTGTACTGCTGCTGTTGCTGATCAGAGAGCGTTTTCAGAAAGTCTTCACGAATGTCCCGCAGGCGTTCGGTCAGCTGTTTGCCGCCTGTGAAACTGCGTGCCTTCCCCAGCCAGATGAGAAACTGACGTTGCTGCTCTGGAGTCCAGCCGCTCTGCGCATAAGCCAGGGTGCGGGCTGTCCGAATCTGGTCTTCCTGGGGAGACGCATCAGTGAGCAGAGTAAATGCTTTGGTGACGACTGTATCGTCCTGCAGATAAACCAGCAGTTCACACAACATATGATTCGCACTGCTGGTGGGATGGGGGAACAGTGGTTTGAGGCGGTCCTGGAGAGTGGAAGCCTGCTGTTGGTCGGGACCACCAAGTCGAATCAAGCAGAGTTCACAGGCTCTGAGCAGCGCCAGGAGCTGTTGCTGCTTCAATGTGCTCAAATCGATCCGGTTCAGAGCCGTCAGGACTGCATTCCGATCTTGAGGAGTCCCCGCATGGCACAACGCGATCAAACCAGCAATCGCAGCGGTCGGGGCTGTTTCGGAAAGGGCCCGCTGACGCCAGCGGGAAACGTCCTGGTTTTCCAGTGCCCGACGGGCCGTGAAACGCAACCAGCGGTCTTCACTGTTTAAATGTCTCCAGAGTGTGTCGATTTCAGGGACCGGTCTGGTGAGATATTGTTCGAGGTTCCGTCTGAGCTGTCGGGCAGCAGCTGCCTGCTGCCTGTCTGTTTCGCTGACCTGGGGGGCTTTCGACTTTGTTTCCTGACCGGGTAGCGGAGTCACCCGGTACAGCCCGGATTGGGATCCGCGCCCCCCGGTAATGAAATAGAGTGCGCCGTCGGGACCAAACTGCATATCACAGACATTGAGAGGCCCCCCTTCCAGAAAGACTTCGTAACGACAGGTATAGCTGGCTCCGGTAGGAATCAGATCCACGAGCAGGATGCGTCCATTCTGCCAGTCCGCGATGTAGAGCGCTTTTTTGAAACGGTCAGGAAAACGGCTGTCTGTGCCGAAGACCATTCCCGTGGGAGATCCCAGGCCGGTATTCAGCGTACTGGGCAGACTGTCTGCATAGTATTCGGGCCATTTTCCGGTTCCCCACCGCCAGCCATATTCACCGCCGGGGATAATGTGATTGATGCGGGTGGGACGGTACCAGGGCTGTCCCACGTCCCATTCCATGTCAGCATCGTAGGTAAACATTTCCCCTGCGGGATTGAATGCCATATCGACCTGGTTGCGAAATCCACCTGCAAGAATTTCCCAGGTCTTGCCTTCCGGATCCGTTTTCAAAATATAACCGACGCGATTGTCCTGTCCCGCGTCGTGTGGGTTGGGGAGCAGCTGATCGTTCTGTGGATCGCGGTACGGTGAGTCTGGCGAGACTCCTTCCGGAAAAGAGACGTCATTGCCGACGACCAGGTAAATCTGCTGATCCGGCCCCAGCACGAGTTGATTACTGCCGTGTCCGAAGCGACTGCGGTAATCCAGTTTTTTTAAAAGTTGACGCTGATTGAACTGGCCGTCACCATTGGTGTCCTGGAAGCGATGCAGTCCCTGGCCGTTGGTCTCGCTGATATACAGGCTGTTGTGAGCATACAGTACGCCGCGACAGTGTTTGAGTTGGGTATCGATTTTTTCGAATTTGATTCTGGCGGGATCGTCATTCAAGGTCAGTCTGCCCAGGCCGACATCGTCCAGTCCCAGGATCAGTCGTCCCTGATCGTCAAAGGTCATGCTGATCCAGGAGCTTTCGCCCTGCTGGGCGGAGCGGAGCAGTTCCACCTGAAAGCCCGGCTGTACGCGAATTGAGCTGATCGGCGTGGCCTGTTGTGCCGCAGCCTGTGTGGTCAGGGGGGCTGCCAGGCAGAGGAGAAGTGTCGTGAGACGATTCAGCATCGAATTACTCCTGCTTGAGTTTCAGAATGGCGAAGACCGGACGGTGATCCGAGGCCAGCGGTTCGGCAATGACTTTGGTTTCGATGACTTCGAATTTCGTTGCGGGACGATAAAAAACGTAGTCGATGCGGGACCGGGGCTTTGTGGAAGGCGCAGTCGGAGTGGCATCCTTATCGATCGCGTTGGTCCACTGCTTGAGCAGAATCTGGATGGGCTCTTCATCCGGGCGGGCATTCATATCGCCGGCGAGGATCGTGGGTATGTCTGATTTGGTCGTAAAGTAACGATTAATTGCTTTGGCCTCGGCGACCCGGTCCTCGTGGACGTTGTGCTGAAAGTGAGTGCTGATGAATCGCAGTGGTTTATCGCCAGGGCCCTTGACGGTGACCACAATCGCGCCGCGCGGATAGGTGACCAGTTTAGGGGTACTTTCGGTGTAGGGGAGTGGCTGAATCATTACGTCCAGAATCGGAAGCCTGGTCAGTACTGCGTTGCCAAACAGGCCGCCTTCATAATGCTGTGTGGGGCCGAAGCGGACTTCCAGACCGGTCAATTCCGACAGGCGTTGCGCTTCGTGTACTCGATCAGAACGCTTGACTCCCACGTCCACTTCCTGCAGGGCAACCAAGTCCGGCTTCGTCTGCTGGATGACCTTCGCCAGCCGGGCGACGTCATATTTTCCGTCTGTCCCCTGTCCATAATGAATATTGTAACACAGGACCCGGATCGTATCGGCTGCCTTCACATGTTGTGTATTTGTATTGAGACAACAAAGAAAGGCAATCAGGCCGAGCCAGAGGAATCGTGTGTATTGAGAACGGATACGGGAAAAAAAAGACTTCAGCATGATTGTCAGTTCCTGAGTGAATCCGGTGTCGCAGGGCTCTATCCAGGGAGGTCAGAGCGGAAAGTCATTCTCCTTACTATGAGAGAGCGACGCCCCTGCGTCAATCGTCGGTCGTTTTTTAGTAGGACGTTCATGAGAGTCTGCAAAACGAAGAAAACAGTTTTGCAGACCTCTGGAGAAAGTTGTGAAGCAACTTACACCCTCCTGGGGCAGAGAACCGGAGCGTTACATTCTTTCTTTTGAAATCTTCCGGTTTTCTGAAAAAAGAATGGTATACCTGAGATCACACCGGCGAATTAGTAAGGACATTTCATTTTTTCGACATTCAATCTTAATAATTCGCCTGTAGGATTCCCGCAGCTTCGGAGTGCGAACGATCCTTCCTTCCGATTATTGGTCAGTCAAGACCTGCATCGGCATCAAAGTGCCTTGAAACGTTGAGACATTCTGTTTTTTCTGTTCGTTTTTTGGGAGTTGCTTTGATGCTTCTTCGCTTTTTGCGCCCTGTCGGTGCGCGTACTGGTGAGTCAGTACATCGTCGTGGTTTTACTTTGATTGAGTTGCTGGTGGTGATTGCGATCATCGCTATTCTGATTGCATTACTGTTACCCGCTGTCCAGCAGGCCCGTGAAGCCGCTCGCCGCAGCCAGTGTAAAAACAACCTCAAACAGCTGGGGCTGGCACTGCAGAATTACCATGAAACCCATGGTGTGTTTCCTCCGGGAGGTGTGATTGGAACCTGTGCCGGGAGTCCTCCGACTAATATTTCAGGCATTCAGGAGTGCAGTGGACAGAGCCTGGGAGGAAACTGGCTGCTTTACATCTTGCCTCAGATGGAGCAGAGCCCCCTCTGGGAGAAAGCAGCTCCGATCTTGAATACCAATAATCCGCTGGACAGCATGAATAATGTTTTTGGGCATTATGCTCCTGCAGCCTACCGTTGCCCCAGCCATCCCTGGGATCGCCGCAGCAATGTCGCATTTCGTGCTCTGGAACACATGTCACGCGGGAACTATGCCGCAAACTTTGGTTCTGGTGATCTGACAGCTTCGTACACGAATACCAACGGGGGCGTGTTTACAATCAACTCCGCAATTGGTATTCGCGATATCAAAGACGGTACCAGCAACACACTGTTGACTGGCGAAGTGAATTACATCAATGACAACACTTCTGATGTTCGTGGAGCCTGGGTCTACTCAGGAATGGGTGGGTCCTCCTTCAGTACAGGCCGGAACCCGAATTCGACCACTGCTGACATTCTGGCCAGCTGCAGCAGCACCACAGAAATGCCCTGTACCGCTGGTAACGATGGGACACAGATCGCCGCGCTCCGCAGTCAACATGTCGGTGGCGTACAGGTCGGTCTGGCAGATGGTTCCTGCCGGTTCATTTCTGAAAATATCAGCCAGGCTATCTGGAATGCTCTGGGAACCCGTAATAACCGGGAAGTCATCGATAACTTCTAGGCCGATTTCGGTTCCATTCAAGTACTAAAGACAGCCGGAGAATGACTCAAGCTTCATTCTCCGGTTGTGTTGTTCTTTCCAAAAGTAAGGGAAAAAATCGTGAAAAAATTCTATCTGATGCTGCTTTGTTTATTCTGTCTGACCCTGTCTGTCTCTGCCTGTTCTGGAGAACCAGAAGAAGGTGTCCCCGGGGATTCCACACCGACTCCCGAATACACCGATCCATAAGCCGTCGCTGCTGACAAAACGACTCACGATGACACTCTGAATTTGTCTGATTTTATTTTTTTATTTCTGAAAAGGAGAAGATGATGCAACGCCCATTTTCGTCCGTGTCTGTCAGTTCTGAATCAGAAGTTGAAAACCGCCGGCGCGGTTTTACTCTGATCGAACTGCTCGTTGTGATTGCGATTATCGCGATTCTGATTGCTTTGCTCCTGCCCGCCGTCCAGCAGGCTCGAGAAGCGGCCCGTCGCAGCCAGTGTAAAAACAACCTCAAACAGCTGGGGCTGGCTCTGCAGAACTATCACGATACACACGGCGTCTTCCCGCCGGGTGGGGTGATTGGCCTGTGTGGTGGTACTCCCCCCACAAACCTGACCGGGCTCCAGGAATGCACCGATCAACACAGCCTGGGAGGAAACTGGCTGCTCTACATTCTGCCTCAAATGGAACAGAGTCCTCTCTGGGATAAAGCGGCCCCCGTGTTGAACAGTCGCGACCCACTGGACTATATGAATAATATTTTCGGTCATTATTCACCTGCTGCTTATCGCTGCCCCAGCCATCCCTGGGATCGCCGCAGCAATGTCGCTTTCCGGTCCCTCGAGCATATGTCTCGCGGTAACTATGCTGCCAACTATGGTAAGGGGAACTTGACCGCTTCCTACACCAATTCCAGTGGTGGGGTATTTACGATCAACTCATCCATCAGCATTCGGGACATCAAAGATGGTACGAGTAACACTCTGCTGACCGGGGAATTGAATTACATCAATGATAATACCTCAGACGCCCGTGGTGCCTGGGTTTACTCTGGCATGGGAGGCTCAGCCTTCAGTACCGGACGGAATCCCAACAGCACTACTCCAGATATTCTGCCGAAATGTTCGAGTACCACAGAGATGCCCTGTACTGAAGCCAATGATGGAACTCAGATTGCTGCCTTACGGAGTCAGCATGTGGGGGGCGTGCAGGTTGGCCTGGCTGACGGCTCCTGCCGTTTTATTTCAGAGAATATCAGTCAGACGATCTATCAGGCGCTGGGCACCCGTGCCAACCGTGAAGTGATTGATAACTTCTAAGACAGACCGGAATCGACTGGCTGTCAGTTACGCAAATCGCAACCGGAGGATCTGCCTGAGTCGCAGCCTCCGGTTGTTTTGATTGGTACGTCCTGTATGTATAGTGTCTGGTCGGCCCCATTCTGAAAAAAACGGGGGTCAGGGTTTAGTCTCGTCACTTCAGGACGTAACATATTACTAAAGAAAGTTAATATCTTTTGATTCATCACAAGGATTTTTCAATGAGTCGCTTATCCATGACAAAATTACTGCTGGCAGTCCTGCTTGTGTTCAGTCAGCAGGGGCAGAGCCAGGCTGAATCCAAAACGGCTGAAAAGACGGCTACCGGAGTTGTCTTTCACGATGCCAATCAGAACCGTAAATTTGATGCAGGCGAAAAAGTGCTGCCGAACGTGTGTGTGTCTAACGGCCTGAAGGTCGTCCGCACTGACGAAAACGGGAAGTACGAATTACCCGTCACCGATGACACGATTCTGTTTGTGATCAAACCAAAAAACTGGCGTACTCCGCTGAGTAAAAATCTGACTCCGGAGTTTTATTACATCCATAAGCCGAAAGGTTCTCCCAAGTTCAAATATGCGGGAGTGGAACCGACTGGACCGCTGCCGGAATCTGTCAATTTTCCGCTCTATCCTCAGAAAGAGCCCGGCCAGTTTCGTGCGATCTTTTTCGGAGATCCTCAACCTCGCGATCAGAAAGAGATCGACTACATCGCGCATGATGTGATTGAAGACCTGGTCGGGACGGATGCCTCATTTGGTGTGACACTGGGAGATATTCTGTTTGACGATCTTTCGTTATTTGAATCGCAGGCGCGGGGTGTCGCGCTGCTGGGGATTCCCTGGTACAATGTCATCGGAAACCACGATATCAATTATGATGCGCCCAATGACAAATTGAGTGACGAGACATTTGAGCGGGCATTCGGGCCATCCTATTATTCATTCGATTACGGCACCGTGCATTTCATCGTGCTGGACGACATCGAATGGATTGTAAGCGAGGAAAACAAGGCTAAGAACAAAAAGAAAAAAGGTCACTACCAGGGGGGACTGGGCAAGGAACAGATCGAGTTCGTCAAGAACGATCTGCAGCAGATTCCCGAAGATCAGCTCGTGGTACTGATGATGCATATCCCGCTGGTGGGAGTGGAAGATCGTCAGGATCTGTATCGCCTGATTGAAAAACGTCCGTTCTGTATGTCGATTTCAGGACACACGCATCATCATGAACACCGCTTCATAACCAAAGAGGACGGCTGGCGTGGTCCCAAGCCACACCATCATATCATCAACGTGACCGTCAGTGGCAGCTGGTGGTCCGGTGCTCCCGATGAACGGGGGATCCCGCATACAATGATGGCAGACGGGGCTCCCAACGGGTATTCGATCATCACCTTCGACGGCCAAGAATACAATCTGGATTATCGGGCCGCCGGCCGTTCTGCAAAATACCAGATGAATATCATCGCCCCGGAAGCAGTCACCGTCGATCAGGTGGGAGAGACCGATGTGATGGTGAATGTATTCAACGGATCCGAAAAATCCACAGTAGAAATGCAGATTGGTCCCTCAGGGAGCTGGGCACCCATGGAACGGATTGTGGCCATCGATCCCAGCTTTAAAAAGCTGTCTGAGGCAGAAAATGGCGTGGACGGAAAGACCTATCGGGATCTGCCCAAGCCTAAGACATCAACACATCTCTGGCAGGCAAAGCTGCCCGATGGCCTGAAGCCGGGGACGTACCTGATTCGGGTCCGTACCGTGGAGATGGATGGCGATGAGCACCTGGGAGGACGCGTCATTCGAGTTCTGCCGGCCAAACCAGCTGAAAAAACGGCTGCCACCGCTGTGACTGAGAAGTAAAGCGGTTGCCAGTTGAGTGTCTGAATTGATAGAGCCTGTGAAGTTATTTCACAGGCTCTTTTTCTTTAGAAAGAGGGCAGACTCTGATCAACGCTCGGAGATCAGGACTTTATTGACTTTCTTGTGACAGTTGATGCAGGTCATTGTAAGGTGCAGATAACTGAGTGAGGCGCCATCAATATTTTTCTCTTTGGCGAATTTGATCACCTGTCGCGCGGCGGAACGGAACTCTTCGCTCTGGCGGGCAAAGATGGGACCTTCAATCACCTGCCATTCGGTGGCATTGCTCATTTCAATCATCTTTTTCGCCCCCTTCTGCATCTTATCGTAGTCTTCAATCATGAGACCTTCGAGTACGAGCTGGGAGCTGGAGAGCTTTTCACGCATGAATTTGCTGAGTTTTTTCTCCCCGTCCAGTTCATCTTTATCTGGTTTACTGTCGCACTTTTCGGAGTCGACAGCGTGAGCGAACTGCGTTTCTTCTGGAACAGTTCCCAGCCCCAGTAACAGAGCACCACAAATCAGATAGCAGACTATTTTAGGCATGGGTAAATCCTTCGATTCAAGATCAGGTGAGAATTGAGTGCGACGCCAACTAATCGGACTTCCATGTCTGCTATTGTAGCCTCCCGGCAGGAAAGAAATCAATCTGAGTTTCAGTGAATCCCTGCGGATTGCACCAGCGTCGGTCTCTCGGCTGAAGCTTACTCAGGCAGTGGTGTCTCGCCGGGCAGCCGGGAGAGCCCTTTTTCTTTCGGAATGAAGTAGGGAATCAGTTCCCCCATCAGCCGGTTTTGGAGTCCTTCAAACATCTGCTCACGGGCAGCCTGTTCTGTCGCATTACGCAGGATCAGAAACCGTGGATTGACGAGAACCTGTTTTGACCAGAGGGTGCGCTTGGATGGTTTGTCAATCCAGGACAGTTTAAAAGCCGCTGCCGTGGTCTGCAGCGTTTCCCCGGTTGGAGTTCGACCCAGAGGATTTCCAGCAGAGGGTCTGGTCCGTTTGGACATCTGCAGCTTGTTGCCTTCCTGTTCCTGGTACTCCATCTGGAACACCAGGGGCTGGTCTGCTGCGACCTCCAATCCATCTGCTTCGAGACGTTCCTGGAGAACCTCCTGCAGAACTTCTTTGACCTCGTCTGCCTTTCCGAATTTAATTGCACCGACATTAATATCGATGCTGACTTTCGTCCCTGCGCCGAGGATTACATCGGATTGACTCTGGTAGGCAGCCAGGCTGTCGGTGATCTGTTTTTCCGGGAGCGGCACGGTGACCAGCTGCGGTTTTCTGTTACGTTTCAGGCGTCCCTGGGCATCCTTCAGGGCACTGTCCGTTCCTGCGAACAGATAATGGGGAGTCAGATAGAGCGGTCTGCGGATAATCACATTGGGCGGTGGTTGGAACAGCCAGACACTTCGCTGCGTCTGTCGATCGACGAGCAGGGCACCGTAGAGCAGAAAACTTTTGCCGGAGGGGGTCAACTCCAGATTGTTCCCGCTGTAGGAAGGCTCACGAAACTGTTCGCTCAGGTTTCCGGCGACTTGAAATTTCCGCTCTGGCTGACCATCTTTCAGGTTGATGATCCAGACCTCTGTCTGACCTGACTGGGTGAGCAGCAGACCCAGTTCTTTTCCATCCGTGGAGAAGTTCACTGTACTCAGTGAGTAGTATTTCGCACGGGGATCAAGATAGCTGCCATCCAGTTCTTGCTGTGTGAGCAGTTTTAAAGTCTGCAGATCATAGAAGAATATTTTGTTACTGGCGTTCGTTACCAGGTAGTGACCTCCCGGGCTGATCGCATAGCTGTGGCTGGCGAATTCCGTTGATTTGATCTCCACTTCCTTGTCCAGTTTACCGGTCTTCAAGTCCCAGCGTTTGAGAATGGTTTTAAACTTGTTGTCTACGTTGCGAATCAGTTGGACGAAGGCCCATTGATCCCCACAGATTTCATAGAGTGAAATGACCGTGCGGGGCGCGTCGATTTCCATTTCAGAGATGATTTTACCAGTGGTGGTATCCCAGCAGATCAGTTTCGGTATGTTCGTGTCTCGTTCGAGAATTTGTGCCAGCAGATATTTACCATCGACGCTTAATTTGAATTTTGGCGACAGGATCAGCCACTCTCGAGGAGGTGTAAAGGTAAGCTCGCCAATCTTTTTCTCGGTTGCCAGATTCCAGATCTCAAAGTGATGCAGATTGCGATTTTTATAATGCACGGCGACGACAGGGCTGGAACTGCTGGGCACCACCAGTTCCTCTTCTGCATTCTTCAGATCAATTTTCAAGCGGGACGATTCCGGCCAGTCGGCGGTAATCAGGGGCGGATCCACCAGGGAAGTCCACTGCTGTTGTGGTTGAGACGGGGGATTCGGAGTGGCATTGACGGGGGCCGGTTTTTGCTTTGCCTGTGGTTTGCTGTCTGGTTTCTGTTCCGGTGGGGCGTTAGTTTTCTCCTGCGTTTCAGCAGGGGCTGCCGCGGGAGCCGATGCAGGCTGTGCTTCTTCAGGGACCACTTCCTGTGGCTCCTGCTGAACGACCTGCTCGGGTTTTCCGCCTCCCACTAAAGAGCGAACCAGGAAATAAGAAACAAAAAATGCAAGTCCGAAAGCACAGATCCCCACGACGATGGCTACTGGACTGTTGGAACTTTTCGAAGTCTGTTTCTTTTTAGAACCGCTGGAAGATTTCTGTTTCCGTACGGGGCGGGAGGAGCGTTGGTATACTTCTTCATCCTCCTCGTAGAGATCGTCCTGCAGATCATCATCACCAGAGGGGACCCGCATCTTTTGACCACAGGATTTACATTTCAGAGTCTGTCCTGCGCGATCATCGCGGACGTTATATTCCTGGAAACAGAATTCGCATTGGAATTTGATCATGACGAGGCCCTGCCACAAGAAAGATCCAGAAAGAAGTGAGATGAAAACGGATCCATTATTCTGCAGTTAAATGATCCAGAAGTCATTACAGGAACGCAAGCAGAAAATCCTGTTTTTGCCTGATTCTCCGAGCGGACTGGGGGAATCTTAAGCTCTGCCGGTGGCGTACGTGCTTTTCCTCTGTCTTCTGATATAATCGGAACTGTACCCGCCTGAGTCGTCAAAATTCAGTTCGTTAGCATGAGGATACCGATTGTGCCTTATTCCAGGATGCGTTTATCTTTTGTGAGCCTGTTTGTTCTCAGCATCTGTGTGCCTGTTTTTCAGACAGAGACAAATGCAGCAACGCGATCGCCGGGTGATCGTCCCAATCTGATTGTGATCATGGTCGACGATATGGGGTATGCCGGAGTGAGCTGTTTCGGCAATCCTTACTTCAAAACTCCCGAGATCGACCGGCTGGCAAAAGAAGGGTTAAAGCTGACTGACTTTCATTCCTCGGGTACAGTCTGTTCCCCCACTCGTGCCGGCCTGCTGACCGGTCGCTATCAGCAGCGGGCGGGAATTGAGGCGGTGATTCATCCCGTCAGCGATCATCCCGAGCACCGAAAAGGCCTGAAACCAGTTGAAAATACGTTCGCCGAATCGCTCAAGCAGGCCGGGTATCGGACCGGTTTGATCGGGAAATGGCACCAGGGCTATCCGCAAAATTCGGATGAGTATCATCCCGATAATCACGGCTTCGACACTTTTGTTGGCTATCATAGCGGGAATATCGACTTCATCAGTCACGTGGGCGATCATGTGAAACATGACTGGTGGCACGGGCGGAACGAGACAAAGGAAGCCGGCTACTCGACGCATCTGATCAATCAGTATGCGTTGCAGTTCATCAAGGACAACCAGGATCGTCCCTTCTGTCTGTACCTCGCACATGAGGCGATTCACAACCCCGTGCAGGTCCCCGGCGATCCCGTACGTCGCACTGAAGAGGAAGGCTGGAAACGCTGGAAGCCGGCAAATGAAGCTGAGCGCATTGAAAAGTTTAAGGGGATGACGTTGCCGGTTGATGAGGGCGTTGGTCAGATTCGAGAGTTCCTGGTCAAATCGGGGCTCGACAAAAATACCTTTGTGCTGTTCTTCTCTGACAATGGACCCTCGCGCGATTTTCCCAGTGGCAGTCCGAAGCTGCGGGGCTGGAAAGGCTCCGTCTATGAAGGGGGGCACCGTGTGCCTGCCATCGCCTGGTGGCCGGGACGGATCAAGCCGGGGACCGTTTCGAAGGTGCCCGCCATCAGTATTGATGTCATGCCGACCCTGCTGGGGATTGCCCAGGTCACTCCGCCTGAAGATCGTCCTCTGGATGGAGTCGATCTGTCCCCGGTCCTGTTTGAGCAGCAGGGGTTGCCGCCACGTCCCCTGTTCTGGGCTTCACTTTCCAACCGGGGAGGCCGGGCCGAAGCAATGCGGGACGGCCCCTGGAAACTGGTGGTGCAGCATCCCCGCGCCACGCCGGGCACGTTCGAAAATGAAAAAGTAGAACTCTATCGGCTGGATCAGGATCCGGAAGAGAAAGCAAATCTGCTCAAATCCAAACCGCAGCAGGCTGCGAAAATGCTGAAACAACTCAAAGCCTGGTATCGCGATACGCAATCCACAGCAACCCCACAGACAGGGGGCTGGTTGTCGAAAGGGAGTTGAATCTGGTTGAAATTTTCTAAATCCGGGCTTGTGCTGTTTATCGTAAAACGATAAAAGTTCGCCGTCCGACAACAAATTCTTCAGGAAAGGATTCCTCACGATGGCGACTCATGATCGAACCCGGCTGGTCTGCCGACTGTTATATGTAGGGAGTGTATTGGCAATCTGGCTGGTTCCATTGCTCCTGCTTCTGGTCTGGTTTTTTGCTGATCAGATCGCTGTTGCGAATCGGTATGTCCCGCAAAGTGCGGTTTCTTTTCCCCTGACTGTCTTTAAAAAGGGGGGAATGGTTCTGCTGACTGCGCTCGTGACCGCTCCCATCTACTGGGGACTGTTTGCCCTGCGTCGGTTTCTGAGTGCCTGTTGTAACGAAGAGTATCTGACTGCACAAAACAGCCACAACCTGAAACGATTCGCCTGCGGCTTCCTGGGAACAGCGCTGCTCTCTCCCTTGTCAGGTGTTGTAATGAGTGTGCTGCTCACGCTGGACAATCCACCGGGACAGAAAATGCTGGTGATCAGTATCAGTTCCACGCAGATCACGATGGCAGCCGTGGGATGTCTGCTGCTGGTGGTGGCCAGTCTGCTTCAGCGGGCCAGCCTGATTGCGGAAGAGCATGCGCAGATCATTTAAACCGCTGGTTCCCCGCTCGGGATTCAGCTATATTAGAAACAGAGTCTGAATGTTTTTGATCAAATGAAACAGGATCTGATGCGAATTTGTATAACACTGGATGTGATGCTGGCGCGGCGGAAAGTGACCTCGCGCGATCTGGCCCGACATGTGGGGATTACCGAACAGAATCTCTCGCTGTTGAAGTCGGGTAAAGTCAAAGGGATTCGCTTTGCGACGCTGGAAAAGATCTGTGAGTTTCTGGAATGTCAGCCCGGCGATATCCTGCGTTATGAAGCGGATGCACAGAGTCAGGCAGCCTGAGAGGAGAAACCGGAGTGAAAGTGCATGGCGTATTGGAGACGTCGATCTACGTGGATGACCTGCAGGTGGCAGTCGACTTCTATCGACGGCTGTTTGAGTTTGAAATCATGGCAGAAGACCAGCGGTTCTGCGCCATGAATGCCGGCGATCGGAGTGTGTTCCTGATTTTTAAACGAGGGGCAACGCATACCGCAGCGCATCTGGAGGGGGGCGTCATTCCTCCCCACGACGGCGATGGCCCCGTGCACTTCGCCTTTGCCATCGAGCGTGATGACCTGCAGCAGTGGGAAGAGCGACTGGTGGCGGCGGGGGTCGCCATTGAAAGCAGAATGCACTGGCCCCGCGGCGGTGAGAGTCTCTATTTCCGAGATCCCGATAATCATGTGCTTGAACTGGCCACACCAGGCATCTGGCCCATGTATTGAGCCGCACTGGACAATTGATCTCGACTCATTTTCTGCTTTCTGATAAGAACCGCGACTGAATGTACGCCATCACTTATCGAACCGTAAAAGGGGACCATCCATGCGTCAGCTGTTTCTAATTGCCGTCATCTGGGGACTCTCCTGTTCGCTCGTCAGTGCAACTGAAGAACAGGACAGTATTTATGAACTGGCAGCGATTGAAATGCCTGCTCCGCTATCAATCGTCGCACCCTTGATTTCTGTCCCTGACGCGGACGAGACACAGACGATCCTGGGGAGGTTTCCCAGTGACATCCGCTCGCTTTTTTCAGCGCATTCAATCCCGTGCATTCCGCTGAGTCAGACATCGGGTTCGGATCACTATTACAGTCAGCTGCGCCAGTGGGGATGCCTGGAGACGGATGCCATCATCAAACCGAAACAGAAGTCACGCGGATTACTGTTCACGGGCGGTGCTCTGCTGCTGTCCAAACTGGAAGAGATCACTGCCGAACAGATCACACAGCAGGAAGACTTTCGTTTCCTGAACTTGTATCACGGCTATCGTCAGAGATAAAGATTGAGAATTAATTGGTATCGGGCAAAACAGCTACGATTACGAATTTGAAATTAAACTTGAATGGAATCGATCGCGAATTTTGCGTTCTTGATCTTCTATAGTTCCGTCAGCTGACGCTACTCGATCCAGACATTTCATGATCGCATCCTGCTGGCGCTGGTCTTTTATTTCACCCAGTTGCTGGCATGTCTCAGTGAGCATTGCTTCAAGCCCCTTTTCTTTAGTACTGAGAACGAATTCCCTCATCCGTTGATCGATCTCGGTTTCATCCCAGGGGGACTTGATTCTCTGCATGAGTGAGATAATTTTCTTGCGTTCTTCCGTCGATGATTTTCGATCTGCGTACATCATGCAGCATAAAGCATTTAAAACCGTCTGAAATCTTTGCTCTGATCGCTTTTTCTTTCGGGCGATTGCCTGTGCTCTTCTTTCCTCGGCGACTTTTCGAACAGGTTTTTTAGCCAGTGACTGCATGCTTGAAAAACCATCCGGCACAGTATCAGAGGCTCTTTGATTACTGGCATAGAGAGCCAGATCAATGCCAGCTCCCGCCAACTTCAGGATACCATATTTTAATTCCGGAATTTCGATGTTATTGTTGAATCGTTTATCTGGGCTTCCATCTTTATTCACAAATCGCCAAGTTTTGCCGACGACGTTTGAGTCTGATGTTCTTTTTACAAGTCCATGCGCTTGAATAATTTCTGAATCAACGGCAAATGACAGGTTTCCATAGCTGATTCCGCCGGCTTGGGCCCCCTGAAATACCAGGATATGGTCTGGCATAAAATAAAAATCCTTTTGAAAAGCATTCATATGCCAGACAGCGAAATCCAGATCCAATAGAGGGGGATGGCTGAGGTCGAATGAAACATCTGCGAATTCAGGTCTGTTGTCAGCACCACCTGAATATCGAGAATCTTCAAAATGCCGACGACCTTTAAATAATAGGACATTCCCGCATTTTTTCAGGTTTAAGATCGACTCGTTAATATAGTCAAATGCTGCCTGCCCTTTTCCCTCAAGCCGATATGCAAATTGCACATGCCTGCGTGAATGGTCAAAACGTGAGACATTAACCAAGAGAAAGATAATGCCAGGAAATAGAAATATTCCTGAAAAGATCATCAGAATAACTGGATAGGACGCATAAACTGGAATGAGTATCCATATAAGAAAGAACACGATTGATACCCCGGTTGCCCAGGGCATAAATGCCGTATTCTTTTTTCGTTCATCGATGTCTCGCAGGATGGCCATCAGGTCTGTGTCGAAGCAAACCTCATCATGCTCTACCGTTTCAATTTTGCTGATGTTAGATTGGCCACGCGCTCGTTTTGAGCCATCAAGGGCGGCACCGGTTTCTCTTTTTTGCTTCTCTTGAAAAGAAATTGCTTTTACTTTTTTTTCAGAAGCAAGATCTAGGTACGAAAAGCCTTCATCTGTGATTCCAACTTCATAGGAACTGGAGTCATCTTCAATAAAATTAAAATGATCTAAAAAAGAAAAGAATGTGTTTTTCGATTCGGTTGGTCTATTCATGGTTCGTATCTTTTAGATTGAATCACTCTTTTCAGAATTACATTTTCTACACAATAACTGAAGATTGTCCGCAGAAGATGAACCACCTTTAGATATTGGAATGATATGATCGAATTCGAGATATTCACTTGCATTGCAAATGACACATCGTCCTCCATCTCGATACCAGACTTCACTTCGTATATCGTCTGGAATATATCGAGAGCCGCGAATCCCTTTCTTTTCTAGCCCGCGCGATTTTCTTATTAGAAACATAATTGCTTCCTGTAATTCGAAAAGCATTCCTGGATCGACTTTGCCTTGCAGGAGATAATCTCCTCCTCCTGCTCCAGATGAAACAGATAAAGAAAGCCGGGGACTCCGTTGGACATGGAACTTGATATCGAAGATGTTTTTGTATTTGACTTCATGAGATTGGTGAAGACCGACAAATCTTAATCTGCGACTTCCGATATATAGTGTGCCATTCTTTTTCTTTAACTTACTTCCCATTTTTTTCTGATAGGTAATTCGCACGGAGTAATGTAACTTTTCACCCGGCTGTAAAATGAAATCATGTGATTCCAAGATGGGAAGGTTGCCTTTTCGGATCTCAAAAATATGAGTATATAGCTCCAGATCCATCAAACACGGTTTTAATAGATCCTGGGCATTTAGGAAGCTGGCAAGAGAGCGGATATATTCTTCATCGCCTTCGAAAATCTCTCCCCGTGCTTTAATCGAACCTAAGGCACTGGCCAGAATTTCTTTTTTATTGGGGACTGAGAGTTTCTTTAAGTCTTTCTGAGTCAGACCAAAGCGATGTGCTACTACCGCAAGTTTTTCCATTTCATCTTGGCTCAGTATTCCATCATTCAATGAGTTCGCTAGCAAAAATGAATAATATGAGAGGGCTTGCTTGGATATCGCTTTATTAATATCCCTTTTTCTTAGCTTAAAAAAATCTGAAGTTGATTCGAGAAGTTCTTGCTCCGCTTCAGAGAGATCCCCGTCAGAGACGGCTTCACGGAAGATCTTTTTATAGATCATTAAACCAATCTCATAATCGAGCTGAATAACAAGATCGTCGCTCAGTTTTAGTAGTCGGATTACGTGACTCAGTAGTGATGACTCTCTGGAGGTAAGTTCAAGATCTTTTGCGCAGCGATAGTAGATCTCTCGATAGATGGCGGATGCAGCTTTAAGATATGTGTCCGGAGAATAAGCATGATCTCCGATGGTGTTATCTATGAAGTCTTCAGATTCTGACGTTAAGTCTTTTGATTCATTCAGTGCAACATAAATAATATTTTGAATTTGTGAGGCACTCAATTTTGAATTTTGATTTTCACTCACTGTATCTTTCTTTCCACGCTTCACCTGAAAAGATAAATCAATTAATTTCTGAGTGTATCTTTATGTATATAGGTGTGCAAGTGGTGGCGATGAGCAGGTTTAGTGAAAATCTAGAGATGTATTTCAACTGGCAGTGCTTGTAAGACTAGCAGTATGTTAACCCTGGCCATGCCAGCAGTGCGTAAAACGTCATCTCTTCGGTATAGGTGCCGCTTGAATCATATGCCAGGAGTGCCTGCCTCAGGTCGGCTTCGAATGCGTTTCGCTTGTTACCTAAAACTGCAGGGGAAGCGAAGGATGTGGAATACAGATTGCCGATCAGGTCGTCCAGCTTCCAGTGTTGCGCGTGCTGGTACTTGATTTCTTCGAACTCATAATCTGCTTCCAGCAGAACCTGTTCGTGTGGCTGGGACAGTTCGGGATAGTTGCCTGAGCCGGCGCGGCGTTTTTCTCCCAGCCACTTGTGAAGCACCCCGCGTACCAGGGGGAGCCAGTCTGCTGTGCCGCTCCAGATACTGGTGTAGCCGAGAATGACCAGCGGCTGTCCCGGAAGTAGCCAGTCCCGTATCCGTTGAGCCAGAACGGGACGATCCATCCAGTGGAAGGCAGCCCCGATACTCACCAGTTCAAAGGTATTGGCTTCTGCAGAAAATTCTTCAGCGGTCTGAGACAGCCACTCGACGTTAAGGATCTTTTGATCCTGCATTTTTTGAATGCCGGCATTGCGCATGTTCTCATCGGGTTCGACTGCGGTTACAATCTGGAATTCCGGAGCCAGTCTCAATGCAATTTCGCCGGTGCCGCTGCCCAGGTCCAGCATTCGGCCCGTACCGGAAATGGCAGCCTTTTCCAGAATCTGTTTCAGCAGGGTTTCCGGATAGGGGACGCGATACCGCACATAATAAGGTACCGTTCCCTGGAAAAGATCTCTGGCCACACCAGGCTCCCTGAATTAATTCACTGACAGTCTCTGTTGATTCGGATTACAGAGAGTCAGTGTAATAGAGCGAGGCAGGAGACTTCAATCGAAGAGCGCGCCCTGGCGTTTCTGGTGACTGTACCGTTCCAGGTAACCGTCGACGCTGAATTTGCGGGCGGTGTTTTTGCTGCTCATGTAGCGAATTTTACCGAAGATCTCCCGCTCGGGACCCCAGGCACGATCGTAACGGCCCAGGCACCAGAAGATACCAGAATACGAATTGGGATTTCGACCGTCGACAGCGTATTTGTTATTGAGTTCGATCATGATCTCCAGCGCCTTCTGGGGAGATTCAGACCAGTGCAGGATTTTCTTTCCCCACAGCATCCGCATGTAATTATGCAGGCGTCCCTCGGTGACCAGCTGCGTCTGGGCAGCATTCCAGAGCGGATCATGCGTCTTGGCCTGTTCGAATTCTTCCAGCGAATACGTGTACTCGCGGGGATCGGAGGCGTGTTCCTCGAGCGTCGTTTGAGCCCAGTCGGGCAGAGAAGAATACTGATCGTAGTCGTCCCGTTGCCAGCACATGTTATAGCCCAGTTCACGCCAGGTGATCAGTTCGTCCAGAAAGCTCTCGGCCGTTTCGCTCATCTGCCACCATCCGGAGCGTTTGCCGGTCGCCTTCTGGTCCATGATTTTTTCTACCGACCAGTGTTCGCGGCGGGCGATGTGATCGAAGATGTCATGTGCCGAGATGTGTCCGAAATGCAGATAGGGGGACAAACCGCTGGTCACTTCTTCTTCAGGCAGATTCCGTTCGTCTGCGTAACGGTCGAAGCGCTGGTCGAGAAAGCGTTTGAGCGCCTGATGAGCCGCTTCTGCGCCCCCATCAAAAATTGCGGGGCCCACCTGATGGTCCAGTGGAAGATCCGCGAGTACCTGGGGAGTGGCCTGCAGGAGTTCGTCGGAAGCCATGGGCCAGCGCTTGAGAATGTCTCCCGGCAGTTTTTTCAGTTCGGGAAGTTTGAAATGGGTGAGAGGATTTGTTTTGGGTGTCTCCAGCAGGTGGGGGGGGAGTTCTTTGTGCAGGAATCTCCGGAATGCATAAGCGGTCGGATAAACCTGTGACGCAGCACGCAGGGGGAGCAATCCATTGGAATCAATGGCTTCCAAAGAGACGGGCAGGCGGGGAGCAACGTGTTCCAGCATCCGGGGCAGGAAGAAGCAGGGAAAGTCATCGGTAACAATGGCACAGGCTTTCTCTGCCAGCGTTTCGAGCAGTCCGGAGCCCTCGCCCGCTTTGGGTTCCACGTAGCAGTAGTAGGTGGCCGGTGTCTCTGCGAACTGCTTTCGGTTGTCTACCATACCCTGTAGAACAAAGCGGTGCATTCGGTCGCTGGCCCATTGATAGCCACAGCGCAGGGCTTCTAGAACCACCAGTGGTTTCTTCAGACGCTTGGCCAGTTCGACGGCACGTTGCAGACTGAAATTGCAGCGAATCCGTCGATTGGCAATCATCCAGTACAGGACATAATCTCCATCATCTTTAAGGGGAGATTGATTTAACTGGCGAATCCGAATTTCAGGGACATTCATGAAAGTCTCTTATCTGGTCTGACTGTCGGTGGCTGAGCTAAAAACTATAAGTTGATCCAGAGCACGCACAAACAGTTCCTGCCCGCTGACAGCCAGATGGGCCCAGGAATCCTCGGCGACCTGACGACGATCAAGCAGCTCAAAGCTGGTTGGACTGGCTTTCATCAGCAGGAGGTCGCCTTTCTGGTCCAGTGCCAGAATCTTCTGACCGTCCGTAACCATGCTCCAGTATTTACCAAAGGGCGCTGTAGTCCAGACGGCTTTTCCTGTTTTGAGATCCAGGCAAGTGAAACGCTGATTTTTTAAATGCAGATAGATGTAGCCATCAATGATGACGGGAGACGACATATAACCCTGCGTCGGATTGGTCCAGAGTTCTTTCACCTGCCAGCCTTCATCTGTCCTGCTGATCTCAAATAGAAATGAGCGTCCGCCGTAGCTGCTGGTAAACACGGTGTTTTTGTGAACAGCGGGCGTCAGAATATTCATGCCGCGGAACGCGGGAATTTTCTGTTTCCAGAGAATTTTCCCGGTATCAGGGTCTACGCCGGCCAGGGTCGTCCGTGTTTGCACCAGAAGTTGAGGAACTCCTTCAATTTGAGCCAGGCAGGGGGAGGAGAACGCACTGCCAAACATGCCGCCCCCATCTTCGAGCACTCGCCAGATGATCTCACCCGTCAGCTTATTCAGCTTACAAAAGCCACCACCAGCCTGTACGTAAACGGCATCTCCAACCACCAAAGGCGAAGAGGCAAATCCGAAGGAGGGCAAGGGAGATTTCAGCTGTTCTACAAAGTCGACCCGCCAGAGAATGTTACCAGAGTCTGCCTCCATACAGACCAGCACATCCCGGATGCCAGCGACATACAGGCGCTCGCCATCGCAGGCGGGGGTCGCGCGGATCCAGTCACCATTTGCTTTCGCAAAAAAGGGAACACTCATCGCACCGGGCCAGGATTGTTTCCAGATTTCCTTTCCGGTTTTTCTGTCCAATGCTCTGGCAACTTCCTGTTGCTGATCGAGTGTTTCGGTAACAAAGACTTTGTCACCAGTCACGATCGGACCAGAGTATCCCGGGGCCAGGGGCAGCTTCCAGCGAACTTTCAGTTTGTTCTCGTCGAGCGAGTCAGGCAGAGCGCTATCCTGTAAGGTTCCGTCGCGGTGGGGGCCTCTCCACTGAGACCAGTCACGGTTGTGGGTTGCCTTCTCGCTGCCGGATGCCTGGTCTGTCAGTGCTGTTATCAGCAGGAGCGTCAGGAATATCAAGCGGTTTTGATGCATGTGGATAGTTCTCTCCCATGAGCAAATATAATCGATCCACGACCGGTTTTGAGTCAGGGGACGGACCGAAAAATGTTTTCATCTTCAGATCAGACCTGTAATTGACCCAGTTTAGTTATAGCCGGGGGATTCATTTTTAAAGTGGTAAATCGTCTCTGCGACTCAATTTCTCAGAAATAGCTAAATTCCAATTGTAAAAAGGGTTTTGATCATATAATTAACTTTATGACTACTGCTCTCATGAGCCCGTCTGATGATCTGGTGATCTCACTTGAATCATCACAGGGGAACAGCTTGGGTTTGCCTGATTTCAGAAATTCAGACTCCGAAGCTGTTTCCAAAAATACCCGCCAACCGAGTTTTTGAGTATAAGTTGACTGACATGGACCACGCGCGCGCTGCGGGCTACCCGCTTTCGTATTTACCCCGCGATTTGACTTCTGGTCTGGTCGTTTTTCTGGTTGCTCTGCCACTTTGCCTGGGAATTGCCCTGGCGTCCGGAGCGCCTCTGTTTTCGGGCCTGCTGGCGGGAATTGTCGGCGGACTGGTGGTCGGCTCCATCAGTGGCTCCAGTACCAGCGTGAGTGGACCTGCGGCGGGCCTGACGGCGATCGTGATTGCCCAGATCGCCAGCCTGGGATCGTTCCAGGCCTTTCTCCTGGCGGTCATGGTGGGGGGCTTGATTCAGGTCATCCTGGGGATTGTTCGAGCCGGTTCACTCTCGGCCTTTTTCCCATCCAGTGTGATCAAAGGCCTGCTGGCCGCGATCGGTGTGATTTTGATTCTGAAACAGATTCCGCACGTGTTGGGACACGATACCGATCCGGAAGGAGAAATGTCATTCACTCAACCGGACAAGCAGAATACGTTTACCGAGATTCTGACCGTCTTTGAAGGAGACATTCATCTCGGTGCCGCGGCTGTGGGGCTGATTTCGATCGTACTGCTGGCTGCCTGGGGACGTGTCAAGCTTCTGAAGAATTCTGTCATTCCCGGTCCGCTGGTCGTGGTGCTGTTAGGGGTCTGCCTGCATCTGCTGTTTCAGAGACTGGGAGGCCCCTGGGTAATTCAGACCAGCCACCTGGTACAGATACCCGTTGCTGAAACGGCGAAAGATTTCTTGACATTTCTCACGTTACCTGATTTTTCTCAGTGGGCTAATCCCGGGATCTATCTGGCTGGTGCGACTATTGCCATCGTCGCATCGCTGGAAACGCTGTTGAACCTGGAAGCGGTAGATAAACTGGATCCGGAAAACCGCAATTCACCAGCGAGCCGGGAACTGGTGGCCCAGGGGGTTGGCAATATGGTCTCCGGTCTGATTGGGGGATTGCCTGTCACCTCTGTGATCGTACGTGGTTCGGTAAATGTGAACTCAGGCGGGAAGACGAAAGTATCCACCATCTTTCATGGTTTGTTGTTGCTGATTTCGGTCGCCCTGATTCCAGTCTACATGAATATGATTCCGCTGGCAGCGCTGGCGGCGATTCTGCTGGTGACCGGCTTTAAGCTCGCCAGCCCGAGTCTGTTTCGCCAGATGTGGGCCGAGGGACGCTATCAGTTTCTGCCGTTTCTGATCACGCTGCTTTCGATCGTTTTCACTGACCTGCTGACCGGAATTCTGATTGGTCTGGGAGTCAGTCTGCTCTTTATTCTCAACAGCAGTCTGCGCCAGCCCATTCGTCGGATCATGGAGACACATGTGGGAGGCAATGTGCTGCATATTGAACTGGCGAACCAGGTCAGCTTTCTGAACCGGGCTGCCCTGGATCAGGTTCTCAATGAAGCGGAACCGGGCAGTAACCTGTTGATTGACGCCAGCCATACCGATTATATCGATCCCGATATTCTGAGCCTGATTCAGGAGTTTAAAACGAAAATCGGTCCGGCACGAGGGATCTCGGTCAGCCTGCGCGGGTTTCGGCGGAAGTATCATTTGAATGATGAAATCCAGTTTGCCGATTATTCGACCCGTGATTTGAAAGACCGCATTACCGCTCAGCAGGTACTCAAGATTTTGCGCGATGGCAACGAGCGGTTTTACACCGATAACCGGCTTTCCCGGGACCTCGGTCACCAGGTCAATGCCACGGCGGGCGAACAGCATCCGCTGGCGGTGGTGCTGAGCTGTATTGATTCAAGAGTGCCGGCGGAGCTGGTGCTCGATCTGGGGATCGGCGACATTCTGAGTGTACGTGTTGCCGGAAATGTGATTGGCAATAAATCACTGGGCAGTATTGAATACGGTGTGCTCGTGGCTGGTGTGAAACTGGTTCTGGTGCTGGGGCACACCCGTTGTGGCGCGGTCTCGTCCACGGTGCACCTGATGTGCGATCATAGTGACCCAACCCAGGTAACCGGTTGTGCGCACCTGGATTCCATCGTGCATGAAGTGGTTCCTTGTGTCGATGAAGAAGCCTGCGAACATCTGAATGAGATGAATCCAGAGGACCAGGAACTGTTTATTGACGAAGTGGCCCGCCGCAATGTGTATCGCAGCGTGCATGAAATTACTGCCCGCAGTCCGGAAATCCGGGAACTGGTTCAGTCGGGCAAAGTGATGGTGGTCGGCGCACTGTATGACGTCAAAAGTGGCAAGATGGAGTTTCTGACGGAAGAGCATGGTACAATCGCAGCCGATACTGCCACTGACTCCATGGGTTAAAAATCGAATTGAACAGTATCCTCTTCAGAAACGCAAAGCGATTTCAACCTGTCCCGCTGTGCTGATCAGCTCACCACATTGCATCTGGACCTGGCCATTGACCGGCTTGACGGTCCAGAGCTTTCCCTGTTTGCGGCGGACGGTCATTTGAGAAGTCGTACAGACGAAATCTCCCGCTTTGATTTCCAACTGAGGCCCGGTGCCTGTCTGGATGGCCCTGAGCTTCACGAGTTCATTCTTGACTTGTGCTTTCTGGTTGCCTTCCGAGCTGGAAAGCGTGCAGATCAGCAGCATGCATGTCACGAAAACAAAGATATTTTTTGATTTTAACATTGTCAGACTCCTTTCAGATAAAACCAGTTTTACAGGCGGGCAGTGAATGTGGTTGTTTATTTCCCCTGCGAATTATATTGACTTCGTTTCACGAGGATCGATTCGATTTGTTTGACGATTTCAGGGTCTGCTTTCCGAAAATCATACACCACCATCTCCAGCGAGGGATGTCTCTGCAGCAGGTCAAGCAACTCAGGGCCAGTGATGTCAGTCCCGGAGATCGACAGATGTTTCAGGCGGGGGGGCCAGTTTCTGGCTTGTAAGAATGCCTGGGTAGAGACATCACAGTGTTGTAAGGAAAGGTTTTCGAGCTCAAGACATTCTTCAAGTACCTCCTGCACCCCCTGGTTGGTAATCAGGGTGTCATCCAGTTTCAACTCAGTCAGTTGAGGGAGATACGTGAGTGCCTGGCAGACCTGATCTCCAGCAGCCGTTTCGCTTAAATACAAAACGGCCAGAGATTTCATCTGGATGAAGTGGGGAGCTGCCCGTTCGTTGATGAGGGTTCTGTTCAATTCGAGCATATGCAGGCGTGGCAACCCCGTCAGGTATTGCAGATCTGAAGACTTGACCCGGGTACCTTGCAGATTGAGTCGGGTCAACTTTCGGTGGCTGGCAATCTGACGTAATGTCGGGGTGCCAATTCTGGCGTCAGTGAGAAAGAGCCAGCTTAATTGATGACATTGATGCAGCCAGTTCAAGCCTTCATCAGTCGCCTGCGGGGCATAGAGCTCCAGCCACTCAAGATTTTTGAGATTTGAAAGTCCAGCGACTCCACGGTTGGTCAGTTGAGGACCATAAAGCTGTAACTGTCTCAACTGTTGCATCTTGCCGACGAGGAGGGCATCCTGGTCTCCAATTTTCGTCATACCACAATTGAGTTTCTCGATATACGGGGCCAGCGTATTTAACTCAGCAGCGACTTCCAGAGTCTCTCGTTTCTGGTGCGGTTTCGTATAAGAAACAGAGAGTTCCTCTCGTTTCAGAAATGATTTGATATCAATCAGGGACTGGTCAAGCGGATTACTGCGGTAGACCTTATTAACATAATAGCCTTTTGCTCTGAGGTTTTTTTTGGCGCGTGCCAGAGGATCGATGCTGAAGTAAAACCAGAGTGCCACTCCCCCTGAAAGAACAGCCAGTAGCAGAAACCATTTGAGCTGACCAAGGCGTTTCAATTGAGCGCTGACTCCTTATGAATCGGGGTGTTCTGCTTCCGGATAACGGAGCACTTTTTCCTGACCGTTGAAAGAGATTGTAATCTGTCTCCGTTCAAAGATCACGACGAGTCGATAGCCGGTCGTCATCCAGTGCCGGGTATGTAGAGAGGCTGACTTCAACTCTTTCAGTAGTCCGACAACATATTCTTCCAGAATCAACTGAAACGCAAAACGTTCCGCATCCGAATATTCTTGCTTTACACTCATGGGCAGACTGTGGATTTCTCGTGTCACATGTCTTCCCAGCTCTTTGTCTGATTCCGTTTCGATTTCGAATTTGTGTAGTGGGAACTTCATCAGCGTTTGACCTGACATGCTGATTTTCAGAGAAGAGGAACGACTCAAATTCTGCGATTTATTAACTGTTCAGGGACACCCAGATAGTATAACAGGAATCAAATTTGATGATACTTCTGTTTTTCAATCGAGTTCTGATACAAGATTGTGCGAAAGGATTGCTGAATTAAGAAGTGGGAGCTGCCCTGCACATAAGAATCTGTTTCGCAGAGTCTGCTGTGAACGGATCTGACTGGTAGTTGCCAAACTTCTGGATGATGGTGAATCCATGCCGCTGACAGAATTCATCGAGTTCATCGGGAAACAGGCACCGCATTTCAACGTCTTTGACTTTGACCTGAATGTCGTCCGCCTGCCGTCGATAATCAAGCTGGAATCGTAGAATCTGACTGGCGGGATGATATTCGCTGCGGGCAAAAACGGAGAGTTTTCCGTGCGTCTGCGTCTGCATTTCTTTGAACAGATAGCGTTGATCCCAGCGGCGCGCCAGTTTTGTGCGATCCGGGTTAAAGACATCGATCACGAACAGTCCGGTGGGGGCAAGACATTGACGAACCGATGCAAAGCAGTCGTCGATCTGCTGATTCTCCAACAGATGCTGCAGGGCATTGGTGGCACAGAAAATGAGTTTGTAATCGCGAGGCATGACAAACTGGCTGAAGTTACCCTGCTGGAACCGGATCTGATCGCATCCGGCAGCAGCGGCTTTGATTTTTCCTTTTGCGAGCATGGGGGCAGAGAGATCGATGCCGTCGATGTCGATTCCTGCACGGGCAATCGGAATGGTGATTCTGCCTGAACCGCATCCCAGTTCCAGTACTGGGGCGCCACACTGTCTGGCTGATTCGAGGAAAAAGGGGATATCATACGAACGGTCCTCAAATTCCTCTTCATAAAACTGTGCATCTTCATAGAGTTGCAGGCAACGTTCCAGGCTGTCAAACATCGGTCAGGCTCCGTTGTTGGATGTGGAACAGACAGGAGATGACGGTGGCATCGGTGCGGTCAGAGCCGAAAACAGTGGCAGGCACGCCCAGGGTGTTATGTTCCTCCAGGAGCTGTTCGAAGGAGATGTTAACGGTTGAGTAATAGGCAGATTGTGGTGGTTGCCAGTCAGGAGCGAATTGGTGTATCGCATTGTCCAACTGGTTCCATTCCGTAGTAAAGAGGGCGCTCAGCTTCGCTGGCAGGGTGGCGTGCTGTCGGAACGGGGCGACCCAGTCTGTGGAGAAATCGTTTGAGAGGAGTGACTTATCGGCGAGCTGTTCCCGGTGACTGACTGCGAGGCCAAACTGTTCTGGCAGCAACCATGGTTTGGAGAGCGAAAACAGGCAGACGCATTGACCTGACTGCAACAGTTGGTGGTAGATACTGTGATTTGGTTCATAGGCGTACGCCGCATCGACAATCAACAGTCTTCTCTGATCGGCGGACAACCAGTTCAGGACGGCGGTGATTTCCTGAGAATGCAGGTAGCGGCCGACGGGAACCGCAGGTTGTGTCAGCAGCAGGACCTGCCGGTGCTCTGGTGAGTTGGTCAGGAAATCCCACTCCCACTGCGGGAAAGTACGATATTGCTGACAGGGGTAACCTGACAGAAGCTGATGATAGATGGGATAGACATCACGGGGGAAGATGAATTCAACCTGCTCCTGTTTCAGTTGTTCAATCAGGTGTGCGAGAAGTTCACGGACACCTTTGCCGGGAATGATTTTCAGATCTGTGAGATCGAAACCGGCAACATCCTGCCAGATAGAGAGTGCTGCCTGGGGGGAAAATGTTTTTTCGCTGCTACTGCAGGAGGGAGCAAGGAAGCTCAAGGCTTTCTGCGTATTCATACAATCAAGGCGAAGTGGATCTGACTGGAGATAACCCTCTTTCGCTGCCCGGTATTCCTGGTAGTTCATACGATCTGTATTTCACTCCTGCGATCTTCCAGCGAGGTCAGACAGCGTCCGTCAGCCATGATGTTCCAGCTGCGGCAGAGACCTTGGTTCAGTTCCCAGAGCAGGCTGGGTTCGGTATAGGCGGCGACTTTCATTGGGACCCCCTTGATCATTCCTGTATAAATCGGTGCGCCCCAGGGGAGCTCTCCAATCCGCACCCACTGCTCCTGCTGGAAGTAATCCAAGAGCAGCTGAAGTGGTACCTGATGGGCTTCGCTCCATTCATTGGCGGGGCGGGAAAAGTAAACCGATTCCACACTGGTAGAGACATATAATTCTTTGAAACAGACTTCGCGAATCTTCAGAGAGGCAGCCCAGTCAAGATAGTTTCGGATGGCAGACTGACTTTCGATGCCTGCTTTCTGCAGGACGCAGATCAGACGCATGGAGAGTGAGGGGAACCGATCGGGCTGACCAGTGAGACATTTGGAAATCTTCGCGATG
This sequence comes from Gimesia panareensis, assembly GCF_007748155.1. GTDB lineage: Bacteria > Planctomycetota > Planctomycetia > Planctomycetales > Planctomycetaceae > Gimesia > Gimesia panareensis. The sequence goes on along the minus strand of NZ_CP037421.1, from coordinate 5,882,215 downwards.
TCGATTTCAAGATTCATGATCCGCCGATTCACTGCTGAATCATAGTGATGATGCGAAATCGCCAGTGTTGTCAGGCCAACTGCCTGAAGTTCTTCCAGAAAGGCGAGTCTCTCGGTCGTGGACATTTCTGTCAGCAGATAGCCATTGGTGATCAGAACCACTTTCTCCGGGAACCAGTTGGCAGCGAGACGGATCAGTTCCAGCAACTTTGCACGCGGGTAGAGAGTCGGCTCGCCACCGCCGGTAATCACGGCCCTTTGAGCACCGCGTGCTTTCGCTGTCTGCAGGATGGTATTGATGTATTCGGGAGACAGAGTCCCTTTTTCCTGGTCAGTGGACGCAGAGGATTTGGAAAAACAGAACGAACATTTTGCCTGGCAGCCGATGGCAACCGGTAGCAGTGAAACGGAACGGGGGGTTAACTCGCTGAAGTCAGAAAGGTTACGTTGTAATATTGAAAGTGACCTCGCCATGGCTTCTTCGAGGGAAATTTCATGGAGTGTCAAATCCCGATCAACCAGGTAAACGCGCTGCAGTCGAATGGCTTCTCTCTGGATATAGTGCCCCAGTCCGGTTTGTTCTGTCACCTGCAGCTGATCGGGATCGACGAATGTTTCCAGAACCAGCAATTGATTATCCGGCAGGTTCAGTTTTTTAAGCAGGCGATTATTTTTCTCGATGCCAATCTGCAGCTGATCGAGTTCCAGCAGATGAAATTTATCAGTAAATCTGCTTTCGGAGATGCGTGCTTTAGAGTAGTCACGCGCGTATTTATCGTAACCGCGGGCGAAATTGGAGAGGACAGTGACGTGATAACGCGGTTGCAGTTGCGTGGCACGTGGTTTGGACTGATTGAGTTGTACTAAAGTCGTCATCAGGGACTCTCCTGTCGAGTAGCAGGCTGGTTTCAACCTGGATTACCGGAAAGATAGTGTCTTTGAGACACTAAGTCAACAGGAGATATTTTATTTTACGTAGTAGATGAAAAATCAGGGAGACTGCTCAGCTTTGGATGCTGAACCTGTTGTTTCAAACGGACAGAGAAGTTGCCTCAAATTTGCTTCGGTCAGTTCTTCCGGAGAGAGCCAGCTAACGTTGCCATCATCATATAGAATATGAGATCCATGAGGGTGAAAACCGTTTTTCTGACTGAGTGTCAGTACTTCCTCAAAAGTGATGTCATTGGGTTCGCTCCAGGGACCTTCCAGATGCGGGATTTCCATTAACAGAATGTGATGTTCGCCCTCATTTTCTGGATGTTGAATACGACGACAGTCACCCCGGGGACTCCAATACGTATGCTCTCCAATCACGGCTGCTAATTTTGATCTCTGAATGATTTGTGTGCCGTCACTGGTGATCAGCAGGGTATAAAGATCGGAGTTGTCCTGGACGGCCCGCCGGTTAGAAGGGCTGTTCCAGGGCTCGCTGAAAGAATACTCGAACGCAGGCGGTTCAGATCTGCCAGCCGCTTCCAGCCAGGGCAGCAGGATGGCCCGCCAGCTGTGGATCGGCCTTCCAGTGTCATCTGGAATGACAGCGGGTGGCAGACAACCATATTTTGCCTGATATTCCTGACAGGCCAGTCCAAGTTGTTTCAGTTGTGATCGAAAACGCTCCCTGCTTCCGCTGTTGTCAGCCACCTGCTCTTCGGGCAGCAGCAGTATGACAAGGATGGCGAGGATTACCAGGGCGATGATAATCTCACCGATACTGAGCATGAATTTCTTCTGCTTTGCCATGGTACCTGGTCGGTTTGAGTTGACTGTCCGCTTTGAGCGTCTGTAAAGATGACAGTGGGAATCGCCCATCGCGAGGATGGTCAGGAGTCTGTCCTGCAGATCTGATTGTATCCTATTTTTTGCGGAGAAGCCCACGCTATTCTCCATTTTTCAAATACAGGATATACTGTAATCAAGAAGGTCTGCCCCTGGAAGAAACTCAGGTAGCGCTTTAATGGAAATGAGCCCATGCAGGAACCACAGAAAATTGATCGCAGTACCTGGATGCATCTGGTGGGCGCGGTGGGGTTTTCTATTTTTGTAGTGTTGTACTTCTCTCAATTATTGACCCCGGATGGTTTTCAGAACTGGTCTGCGGGAGCTTTCTGGGGATTCTCGCTCTTTATTTTTCTGTTTGTGATCCCGGCAGCTGCATGGCTGCTGAACCTGGCGTTCACCAGAGAACCATTTGTTGTCGTTGGTCCAGAATTTATTGAATTGTATTCATATCGCTCACCCAGGCAGAAACCGCTCAGGATTGAAGCCGTTGACCTCTTGAATGTCGATACCAACTGGGTCAAAGGGGGAGGGGACCAGCATTCCGATCTGATCTTCTTTCTGGCAGAGGAAGCATATGAGAGATTACATTCCTTAAAGCTCTGGCGAAGACGAGATCCCCAGATCAGGGCTGTCTTCTGGAACTTTACGAATGCGCAACTCAATCCAGCTCAGGCAGTGCAACTGATCAAAGAACAATTACAGCTTCCGCTGGAAGCTCCCGAGGATCCCTATGAGCCAGCCTGAACTTCATCATATTTTCCGAATACGCAGTGATCGCCAGACAGATAGAATATTCTGGCTTGCGGAGGAACTATGACTTCACCTCTGTTTTTGTATCTGTTTTTTGCCGTCTTCATCCTGGGGACGATGACAATGGGAGTGCGGGCCATTTATCAGAGCTGTCGCAAAGACTTTGCCAAAAGGTCTCACAAGAAATATGAGCCGCAAAGCGTATGGTTGCTCCGCCTGCACCGTCTGTTGACGTTTACTGCAGGGGTGATCGGAATTGGTATGGCTCTCTATGCTTTGTTTAAAGCGGGTGATTTTATTGAGTCATTCCAGCAAATTCGCTGAAGAATTTGAAGATCAATGCGAATTGCAGATCTGATTCAATATCACGCTAAATCAAAACAGACTCTTTCCCCGACAGGAAAGAGTCTGTCTACTGAATGACGATGTATCAATGCTGCCTATCTCCGGCCACCACGGGAACGTCCTGATGAGCTGCGGCTGCTGCCCCGGGAAGAACTGCCTCTTGAGGATGATGTGTTTCCTCGCGAGTAGGCGGAACTGCGGTTCGAATAGTTCGAACCATATCCGGAGCTGCGCGTATAGCCAGACGTCGGTCGTTGTTGTGAATAGGACTGAGTATTACGTTGTGAGGCTGCCGCCTGTGAGGAACGGTTCAGTTGCTGACTGAGTTGTCCCCAGTTTTTCTGCATGCTCTGTAAACCAGAGGCGATCTGCTGACTTGACGATTTGCTGTAACGCGAATTCGAGGCAGAAGCCTGTCGTCTGGCGCGGTAAGAACCTGGCTGGCTGGTCGAACGTGCCGCCTGTTGACTGCTCTTCGATTGACGGTTACTGGCAGAGGATGAGCTTGGGCCTGCCTGACCGTCCCCCAGTGTACCTGTCGCAGAACCGTTTTGTGTCGTCACAGTGGAACTGATCTGACCGTCGCCGGCGGTCGTGCTGACGGAAGCGGAACCTTTGCTGGAATCGACTGTGGTAGAACCGTTATAGGTCCCGGTGCCATTCCCCGTTGCCGTACCAGAACTGTTGTGTTGTACGTTGGCGTAGCCGTTGGCTCCTTGAACCGAAGTGGAAGAGGAGCGCACGCCGCTGACAGAACCATCGGCGTTCTGGTTGACACTCCCGCTGGTACTGCGGGTACCATACGCGTTGACGCCGGTATTGGTAGCGACAGAGCCACTGGCCTGAGAGTTGTAGTTCGCACCAGACGGTGTTTGAGTAACCGATCCAGTGATTTGTCCCGCACCACTGGCAGACAGCCCGTTCGAAGTGTTGACGGTTCCGCCCCCTGCAGCTCCGAAATAGGCGGTATCACCCACGGTCGTTTTGCCGGCGATGCCTGCCCCTGTGGCAGTTGCCGAATTTCCCTGGGGACCGGTGATGGTCGTGGTGGCGGCACCGGCGCCGACGGTGGTCGGACCGTTCTGGTAGACAACACTGCCCCCCTGGGTATTTCCGGTGACCGTGTTTCCATTCGGTCCGGTATAGGTTGTAGAACTGCTGCCCGTGGAGGCTGTCGCGTGACCATAAGGGCCGGTCGTTGTCGTTTGAGTGGCAGTGCCTGTTGCGACAGGTCCCTGATAGACGGCGGTCGTCGTAGTCTGGTTGGGGTGGGCATATGCCACATAGAGTTCTGAAATGGTGGCCGGAACAAAGTAACGACCGGCGACATAACCGGCGGCAGCGACGTAAGCGGCCTGTCCGGTCAAGGGCGCACCGCTGGCATCGACGAACTGTTCCGGTTGTTCTTCAAGTGCGGCGTCAACTTCGGCCCGCAGTTGATCAATGGCACGCCAGACGTCGTCGGGTTGTGTCTGATAGACGCGGCCCAGTAAGGTGGTCGTTGCGAGATTGTCACTCAGTTGAGCGAGGATCTCCGGATACTGTTTGAGTTGTTCTACGCTGGAATCAGTGGTCTGGTTGAATTGCTGCACGCGCTGGGCAAAGCGCTCCCCGAAACGTCCTGCTGGTTTTTCAGATGCCTGGCGGATCGCCAGTGGATGCTGAGACGCCTGCAGAATGGTTTCCACGAGATCATCCGGGTAGAAGGCGATGCCGGTAACCAGGCTTTCGATGGCACGTGGTGACAGTGTTCTGTTTTTTTGTGTCGGCTGGGGACCGGGTTGTTGTGCACTGGCCAGACTGACCTGCAGCATGAAACAGATTCCGGCGATGATGGTGGTGAATCCTTTCAGGTAACTCGGTGAAGTTGAAGTCATTGATCTCCCCATCTTTTTTCTGATGTTGTGAATGTGTGTTTCTGATTCACATGGTGTCTGCAGGATTGAAGGACGACCTGTTCGTGCGCCTGGTCAGTATTCATATAGCTTAGATTCCGGAGTCGGATGGTTTTTGAATTCAGAAAAACTGGAAATTCCATCAACTCTTCTGCTCTGACCTGACAATCAGGTGTCATACGATGCTGGAAGACAACATGTTGCCAAAAAGAAACAGTACATGATTCCTCGCAAAATCATGTGGTGAGCCCCGCGTCATGAATACTTGAGAGAGCCTGGGATGGTTTCAGAATCCAAAGAAAAATAGAAAGATTTCTTGATTCACTCTCTTACTTGTTCAAAATTATTGCGAAACAAAACCCGCGTGCCGGTGTTCGATTAAGAGCATCAAAGACTCTACTCTCGACAATGGTCTCTCGTGCAAACGTTTCGAGATCGACCCGATTCATTTTTCCACAAAACCGAATTCCTTTCTGAATTCAGTCGAGCCGCCTGTCTCTCCCTGATATAGTATGAGCAGTCATCTGGACGTCATCATTCAGGGAGCTGTCGGTATGCGTTTGAATCAGGCAGAGAAGCGAACTCCACCCGGTGCCGCGTTCTCCGGTGTGATGAGCCGTCGAGAACTGTTGCAGACGGCCGGTGGTGGAATCGGCATGATGGCTTTGAGCTCCCTGCTGCAGCAGGATAACACAGCGCAGGGTGCTGCGAGCTCAGCTTCACTTACTCCCGGAAAACCCGACTTTCCTCCACGGGCCAAACGTCTGATCTGGTTGTTCATGCATGGCGGTCCCAGTCATGTGGATTTGTGGGACCCCAAACCGGATCTGATCAAATACGCCGGGAAACCTCTGCCCGACAGCTTCGGGGAAGTGATGACGCGGCGGAAAGTCGCAAAGAATCCACTCCTGGCTCCCATCAAACCGTTTCGGAAGCGTGGCGAATCGGGGCTGGAAGTAAGTGACTTTCTGCCACATACCGGGGAACTGGTGGATGACTTGTGTGTGATCCGCTCGCTGCACGGTGACAGTGTGAATCACCCGCAATCGGTCTACCAGATGAATACAGGGAGTATTCTGATGGGGCACCCGAGCGTGGGCAGCTGGATCGCTTACGGACTGGGTTCTGAAAACGCAGACATGCCGGCCTTTGTGGTGTTGCCCGATCCAGGTGGTGGAGTCAAAGGGGGACCTCCGGCCTGGGGAAGTGGCTATCTGCCCGCAACATTCCAGGGAACGACGATGCGGCCGGGCAAAACACCGATTTTGAATCTGAAGCCTCCAGCCGGGATTTCCGCGGGACAACAACGGGCGACATTGGATCTGATCCAATCCATGAATCGGCGGCATCGGGAGGCCCGCGACCAGGATGATGAACTCTCTGCGCGGATTGCCGCTTACGAACTGGCGTTTCGCATGCAGACTGCAGCGCCAGAGATTGTGGATCTGACTCAGGAGACCGGGGCGACCCAGAAGATGTATGGCCTCGATGATCCGCAGACGCGCGACTTCGGTGAACGGTGCCTGCTGGCCAGACGGATGGTGGAGCGTGGAGTGCGTTTCGTTCAGCTGTACTCGGGTGACACCGTGGGCTGGGACGCGCACAGCGATGTCACGAAGAATCATACCGCCTATTGTCGTAAGACCGATCAACCGATCGCAGCGCTGCTGAAAGATCTGAAACAGCGAGGTTTGCTGGAGGATACGCTGGTTGTCTGGTGCGGGGAATTCGGGCGGATGCCGATGAGTGAGCAGGGGAAAGGCCGCGATCATAATCCCTGGGGCTACTGTGGCTGGCTGGCCGGTGCCGGAATTACGGGAGGCCGTGCCTATGGTGCGACTGACCCGATCGGTTTACGAGCCGCAGAACAGACTGTGCACGTTAATCAGTTTCATGCAACATTGCTGCATCTGATGGGACTGGATCACGAGACGCTGACCTACTTTCATAACGGCTTGGATGAACGACTGACGGGACCGGCAGAGATCGAGATTGTGAAGGAGCTGCTGACATGAGGGAGCTCTGGAAACGATCGATACTCTATGCTGGCCTGTGCTGCATTTCTTTTGCAGCAGGAGCGTCAGCCGAGGAATTGAAAACACCAGAGGAGACTCCGATCACCGAGGCGGATCGGGAGCACTGGTCCTTTCAGCCGGTCCAGCGGCCAGCAATTCCGGATGTCAAAGACAGCAGCTGGTCGCGGACGCCCATCGATCGATTCATTCTCGCGAAACTGGAAGCCGAGAATCTGAAACCGGCTGCCGATGCAGAGCGGTTGACACTGATCCGACGCGTCTACTTCGATGTCATCGGTCTGCCTCCCACGCCGGAGGAAGTGGATCAGTTTCTCAAGGATAAATCGGAAGGTGCGTACGAACGGCTGGTGGAGCGTCTGCTGTCATCCTCACACTATGGGGAACGCTGGGCACAACACTGGCTCGATCTGGCCCGGTTTGCGGAAACGGACGGGTATGAGCACGATAAGATTCGCCCTGACGCCTGGAAGTATCGAGACTGGGTGATCAAGGCATTGAATGCAGATCTGCCCTACGATCAGTTTGTCCGCTGGCAACTGGCGGGGGATGTGATTGCACCGGAGAATCCGGAGGCTCACACAGCAACGGCGTTCTGTCTTTCCGGACCGGATATGCCGGATATCAATTCCCAGGAAGAAAGACGTCATACGCTGCTGAATGAGATGACATCGACTATAGGGTCAGTATTCATGGCGCTGCAGATGGGATGCGCGCAGTGTCATGATCATAAATACGATCCCATCAGCACGTTCGATTTTTATCGCATGCGAGCGTTCTTTGAACCGGCAGTGAAGCCCGTGAAAAACCGTTCGATGACAACCCTCGCTGCAACGGGGAAACCACGTCAGCCTAGTCATGTGATGATGCGCGGTGACTGGCGTCAGCCTGGACCTGAAGTGCAGCCGGCCTTTTTGCGCATTGCGAATGTACAGAAACAGGACATCAAATCTGCAGATGCACGGCAACAACGACTGGCTTTTGCCCGCTGGCTGACTCAGAAGTCTCATCCACTGACTGCCAGGGTGATCGTGAATCGGATCTGGCAGCATCACTTCGGACGCGGATTGTGTGCTTCCCCCAGCGATTTTGGACTGATGGGGGAACAGCCTTCACATCCCGAACTGCTGGACTGGCTGGCATCCGAATTTATGGAGTCCGGCTGGAAGATGAAATCGCTGCATCGATTGATTTTGACCTCGCGAGTTTATCAGCAGACCAGCAGGCCGGTCAATCTTTCTCCGGAAACGATCAGTGACTGGCAACTGGCCCTGGAAAAAGATCCTTCTGCGGAGCTGCTCTCGCGGTTTCCCCGTCAGCGTCTGGATGCCGAGGTGATTCGGGATACGATGCTGGCCATCAGCGGCAAACTCTCTGCCAAAACCGGGGGCAGGGGAGTGATGCCGCCACTCCCTCGAGAGTTACGTGAGACACTACTCAAAAATCAGTGGAAGACCAGTCCCCGCGTAGAGGATCATTACCGACGGAGTATTTATGTCTTCGCGCGACGAAACCTGCGCTATCCGTTGTTCGATGCCTTTGACCGGCCTGATGCGAATAACAGCTGTCCGCGGCGGGGAAACTCGACGACTGCTCCGCAGGCGCTGCTAATGTTGAATTCAGAGAGTTCTCTGAAGTCTGCACATGAGCTGGCGGGCTTGATCCGGGATCAGGCAGGAGCAGACCCCGGGGCGCAGGTGGTATTACTGATCCGACGTACCCTGGGACGAAATCCTGCTGCTGACGAGTTGGAAGAACTGGTGACCTTCCTGAAATCTCAGCGGGACATGCTCCGGAAGGAGCAGCGGTCTGCAGACCAGTTATTGTTGCCCCTGGGGAAAACGAAAATGCAGGATCCTTATGCCGGGGCTGCACTGACTGATCTTTGTCTGGCTGTGCTGAATTCCAACGAATTTATCTATGTGGATTGATCTTAGGAAAAAATTTTGTTCTGCTATTTTGTAAGCATTGTTAATAATGGGTGTGTGACCATGAGTTCTGGCTTTGAACAGATAGGAACTGACCGATGATGAAAGACAAGATGTACTGGCTGTTGATCCTGGTTTGTGTGTTGATCTGCAGAGATCCGCTGTTGGCTCAGGCAGAAGAGACGCTGGTTGGTAACTGGCGGCTCAACGGAAGCGCGCGGGATCAGAGTTCCTTTCAGAATCATGGGATCAATCACGGTGTCAAATTGAAAGCGGGCCAGCCTGCTGACTTCGATGGTGGCACTGCTTATATTGAAGTTCCAGATTCCAGGTCGCTGTCTCTGGGGACAGGAGACTTTTCGATTTCAATGACAGTCAATACCAGTGCGGACCTGGGTGATGTGATCGGTACCTTATGCAGCAAGTATGACCGTAAAACGAGGCGCGGCTTTCAGCTGAGCATCAAAAATCATGCCGGGGTGACCAGCAGCCAGTCGAACTGGCGAAACCTGCAGTTCGGTATCGACAATGGCCGAGTCGATGCGAAGTGGACTGATCATGGGCAACTTGGAAACGCGATTCTGATTTACAGCATGGCCGTTCACGATGGCAAACTGTTTGCAGGCACGTGTGTACCGGGCAGGGAAGCGGCCGGTCATGTTTATCAATATGTCGCTGGTCAGGACTGGATTGACTGCGGTACGCCGGATTTGTGCAATGCCGTGACTTCTCTGGCAGTCTACCAGGGGAATCTCTATGCGGGCACGGGCAAGTATCGGCTGAAGGGATCCTCGCTGTCAGAATCGGAAAATCCCCACCTGGGGGGGAATGTCTATCGTTACCTGGGAGAGGGAAAGTGGGAATATTGCGGCAATCTGCCGGGCGTCGAAGCGATCAACGGCATGGTGGTCTACCGGGGAAAGCTGTATGCCTCATCCATGTATGCACCGGCTGCATTCTATCGATATGATGGCGGAACGACATGGACCTCCTGTGGCGTTCCTGAAGGGAAGCGGGTGGAGTCCCTGGCTGTCTATAATGGGGACCTGTATGCCACCGGATATGACGAAGGAGCCGTTTACCGGTATGACGGCCAGCAGTGGTCGCATGCCGGAAAGGTAGGAGAAGCGACTCAGACCTATGGTTTTACTGTTTATGAAGGGAATCTGTATGTCAGCGAATGGCCGCATGCCGAGGTCTACCGCTATGCAGGAGAGAAACGCTGGGTGCTGGCGGGGCGACTGGGAGCAGAGAAAGAAAGTATGCCTCTGGTCGTCTATAACGGGGCCATGTATGCCGGTTCCTTACCTTTGGCCGAAGTCTACCGTTACAACGGAGGCGTGGACTGGAAGAATATGGGGCAGCTCGATCTGACTCCCGATGTCCGCTATCGGCGTGTCTGGTCGATGGCCGTTTATCAGGGGCGGTTGTTTGCCGGAACCTTACCGGCAGGTCGCGTGAAATCGATCGAAGCAGGGAAGAGCGTGACTTACGATACGGCTTTGAAACCAGGCTGGCGGCAGATTGTGGCTGTGAAAGAAAAGTCGCATCTCAAGCTGTATGTGGATGGCAAGCTGGTCGCAACTTCGACTGCCTTTGATATGGCTGAGTATGATTTATCGAATGCGGAACCGTTCAAGATCGGCTTTGGTGCTCACGATTACCTTCATGGGAAGCTGAAAGATGTCAAGTTCTTTAAGCGTGCCTTAACTGCGGATGAAGTCTTGAGCCAATTTAAGCAGAGTGCAGACTGATCTGTCGATTTTGTATCGCCCAGAAAAAACAGAGCCATCCGAATTCTCGGATGGCTCTGGAAAAGGATCGATTTATCGCAGACGTGATTACTGAATACCGAAATCGCGACGCAGATCTTCCTGCAATCCGGGAATACGGCCCTGTTCTTTCATCCAGAGCTGTTTCAGGTAGTAGTACGGGATTTCAGGAGCCGGCTGTCCTTTCAGATCATAGAGATAGCGCCATAGCAAGACCGCTTTCAGACCTTCTTCAATGGCCAGGTCTTCTGCCATCAGGCTCGGGTATTTTTCCAGGACTGAGGAATAGAGTTTCATGCCTTTTTCAAGTTCTTTTTCAGCCGTCACAAAGTCCCCTTCGGTTAAAGCGACTTCACCGTCATAGATGGCTTCGTGTGCGTCAATCGTCTGCTGCTCTGATTCAGATGAGGCACGTGTCCGCCAGAAACGGTAGTTGGATGTGTCCTGATAGCGGCTGGCCCAGTGCTTCTTGTCTTCAACAGTGACATTATCGCGTTTGGCCAGAGCTATCATCTCCTCAAGGGACTTTTCATTATTCGACCACTCAAGCAGAATGGCGCCTTTGGGGGTAATAAACTCTTCGCGACCAAAGATGGTGGTCCATTCTTTTTTGCCCTGTGCCCAGGCAGCAGTGCGCTCTGGGCCGAATTTACCTTCACGCTGCATGGCATTGGCGAAATCGAACTGAGCATGCCAGGGAGCAGCCCGGAACAGCATCCGCATTTGCAGGTGTTGTTTGTGCTTCAGTTCTTTTTCATTGGCGATCAGGTATTTCTGCTTTGCGACCTGGTAGTTGTCCAGACGTTCGGGATTGATCTCGGGGTCAGGACCACCTTCATAACGATCGGTGTCGGGGTCAACCTTGTAGAATCTGCGGAACTGTTTCCATTCATCGGAGCGACCGACTTTCTGACCGTGCAGGTTGCCGATTTTCCAGTCAAGTTCGGGATAGCGTTCGTTGCGGCTGACGCCTTCATTCAGGAACTTGATTCCTTCTTTGACCCAGAAGTAGCGGTCTTCAACCGCATCCCACTCTGCGGAGACGTTGTAGGCCAGATTCCAACCCTGGAAGTCCCAGACTTTCATATAGTGTGGCTGAAGCAGAATGATGGAATCGACAGTGGAACGCAGCTTGGCCCATTGCTTTCGTTCCTGGTAGTCTTTGGCATCCATCCAGAGCAGGTTGGTGGCAATCCCCCGCAACCCAAGCAGAACGAAATTCATTGAGGCACTGGAGGGGTCAACATCACCCAGGGTGCTTTCCCCCAGCTCATATTTGACACGCAACTGGGCCAGTTCCCCCCCCGAACCTTCTTCGCCGGTGGAAGGCATGCCCAGCCAGATCACAGGTATCAACAGAATGATAATTGCGATAACGTAGGCCAGTTTTCGATGTTTAGAAGAGAGTTTGTTCATTTCGCCTCCAGTTCGCGAAGTTTCAAACTGTAGAATGAAATCAGTAAACAGGGAAGTACATAGGCCGCAGCAGTCAGGATCCCAGGCAGCAGAGCTGCACTCCAGGAAACATCAAAACCCTTGATGACATATTCACGCATGTTAGAGAAAATGCCAAAGTTGGGAATCACCTGCTGGCAGAGCCAGAGGAAATTCCGGATTCCGCCATCGACCGAGGTGATTATATTACTTACGGCGCCTTTCGGCAGTTCCGTTTGAGAATTCATGTGAGTGAGCAGGCGATACCACGCTTCAATTGCTCCGGAAGCCTGCATCTGTCCGCTGAGGATGTCATTCATGTATTCTTTGGACATGAATCCGACCATGACCACGGTAAACGTTGTCAGGATGGCAACGGGACCTTTGACGAAGCAACTGACGGTGACCCCCAGCATGATGACCAGCACCATCGGGAGCCAGATCCCGAGGATCGCCTTGGAATATCCCACCAGGAAAGGCCGGTCGGGAGTACGGACAAAGAGGTCCGGGCGGGCCATACCCAGTAACTGACCTGCTTCCAGACAGGCGACTTCGATCGTCAGATTTCCATCTTTATCAACCAGGTCGTCAAAAATATCGTAGACGATGACTTCTTCATCGGGATTATTCTTCACCTCGATTTTACGATCGATTTTCAGACGGTTTTCTGTGTATTCCTTGTTGATCATGGGGGATGAATCCACCCGCAGTCCTTTGTCTTCATTGACAAAGGTGAGCTTATAGAGAATCCCGCCTTTTTCCATGTCCCCTTTGTGGGTACGAAATGCTTCGAAGGAGGCTTGCAGGTTCAACTGGTCCTTGATGGCATCGCTTTCATCAATCCCTGCGAATTTATAGATCGCCCGCGCTTTGGTGGCTCCTTCAATGTAGCTGCGGTACATCCAGATATCCCCCACATTGATCCCGGATACTGCGGGGGCACCTTCACGGTCGAGGAAGGTGATAGCGCCATAGATGGGGACTTTAGAGACGAGGAGACTTTCTTCTTCACTCTCCTCTGGATTTTCTTCTATAATCTCGGGCGCCTTCTTGACAGATTCAGGTGCCTGGCGCTTGATCCAGACATAACCCACACTGCCCATCGCCAGTAGGATGGCCGTTCCCAATACTGTGAAGCCCAGCATACGGCCCATGACAATCTCGATCCGGTAGACCGGTTTAGTGACCACGGTATGGATGGTTCTCAGGCGAATGTCTTCAGGCAGCGACCAGCAGGCCAGCAGCAGCATAATCGGGATCACAAGCCAACTGATGGCTTTGAGTACAAAGTCGATGTAAGACTGGATTTGCAGATCGGGTCTGTCTGCAGTCCCGGACAGAAACCAGCCGGCAAACATGAACAGCACCGCAAAGATAATAAAGACAAAGAGGATTTTCTGTCTGAGCGCTTCACGAATCGTCAGAACTGATAATGACCAGATGCGACGGGGCGAGATGTGGATGATTTGCACGAAGAAATCCAGCACACCCAGGAAAACATCGATAATCCCTTTGGTGCCGCGGGTGATGACACCCACCACCAGGCAAACGACCAGCGCAATGACCATGGAGCTTCCAAACACTAACGCAAAATGTTTTAAAGCTTCCAGCCAATTGAATGGAATTGGATCAAAAGACATAATGATTTACTTCTGTGAATAACATCTCAAAGGAAATGATGCTCTGCTGATTCCCTTCAGCCGAGACAGAGTCAATGATCGAGAATAAGTCTGACCAGGCAGAGCCGACTGCTTACTCTGCAGCTTTATTTTCTTCTGTCTTGGGGACAAAACGCTGGCCCGGTCGCTCTTTACTTTCCTGAACCGTTTTCAGGAACAGGGATTCCAGAGTCGCAGTCGGATGATCGATGGCATCGACCTTACCATTGTGTTTGGCGACAACCTGTTCGATTTCCTTAATGGCTTCATCGCTCAGGCGGGAAGTCAGAATCTGGGTTTCTTCCTGTTCTTTGAGCAGGTCATCAACGCGACCCATCACTTTCAGTTCGCCGCCGTAGAGAATGGCGATCCGGTCACACACGTCCTGAACGTCCGCCAGCAGGTGGCTGCACATCAGCACGGTTTTGCCCTGCTCTTTCAATTCCACGATCATGCGTTTCATGTCGTCTGTCCCCAGCGGGTCCAGACCACTGGTCGGTTCATCGAGCATCACCAGGTCGGGGTTGTTGATCAGGGCCTGGGCCAGACCAATGCGGCGGGTCATCCCTTTAGAGTATTCTTTGAGCTGACGCCGTTTCGCGTGTCCGAGCCCCACTTTTTCGATCAGCTCAGCCGCACGTTCACGACGTTCCTGAGCGGAAATCTTGAAGAGTCGGCCGTAGAAGTCGAGTGTTTCTTCCGCATTCAGAAAACGATACAGATAGGATTCTTCAGGCAGATATCCAATCCGTTCATTCTTTTCCACGTTGGAGGCTGGTTGTCCTAGTACCTTGATTTCGCCATCGGAGGGAAACAAGAGCCCCAGCAGCAGTTTGAGAGTGGTTGTTTTTCCGGACCCGTTCGGGCCCAGCAGGCCGAAGATTTCGCCCTTTTTTACTTCCAGGCTTAATGAGTTGAGAGCACGAACTTTTTTGCGGCCCCAGAAATCACGATAGATCTTTGTCAGATTGCTGATCTGAATAACTGACTCGTTGTCCATTGGCGGTTCTCAACTCCCCACTGTGAATTATGTATTTAATCAGTAATGAGAACGGTATATCGAGCCACAAAGGCCCGACGAAGCTAACGCTAGAAAATCTGCGAGCTTACTACGATTCGTGATGATGCACTGTTTGTAAAAAATTCAATTTCTAAAGAAGAAATCAAAAAAACAGCACTGGTAGCAGATCACTGAGCGGCCCACATCCATTCCTGGGGCCTGCAACTCAGGATTCCTTTCAAACACAATGATCCAAAGTGAATAACACTCTAAATTTGGAAGCCAGCACTTGCAAGCTATTAGACTGGCATACTCAGTTAAGATTTCAAGAACAGACCAGTCGTAACCAGTATTTAGCTTTGAATCCTTACAACTTAACCTCACTCACGGTACCTTCATGCATGGATAACCCCTGGTTGTGTTCATAAGGATAGTTAAAAACGGGCCTTGCGTTGGGACAGATATTCAATCAGAGCTTTATCAAATGGCATGCTGGTATCGAGGGGAACGTAATCCACTCCCATGGCGAAGAGTTTCTCGCTGTAACTTTCCCGCATCTCCTGTACGGCTTCCAGGTAGTCGGCTTTCATGCCTTCCGCATCGAGAACCATTGAATCGCCCAGTTCCGGTTCCTTCAGATCGACCATCCCCTCAAAGGGGAAATAGACTTCCGCTTCATCCAGAATATGAAACAGGATGATATCGTGTCCGGCATAGCGGAGCCGTAGCAGGCTGTCGAGCACGCTTTTCTGATCGGTTAAGAGATCAGAAAAAATCATCAGTAGACTTCGATGTTTGACCATCGAAGCGATCTGTTGTAGATTTTGTGAAACTTCAGTGGTACCAGTGGGTTGTGAATTAGCCAACATCGCCAGAATGTTCCCCAGTTGCCCCCGTCTGCTGCGGGGAGGAAGGAAATTCCGGATGCGATCACCAAAGGTGATCAGACCAACCGGATCCTGCTGGTGAATCATCATGTAGGCCAGAGAAGCAGCCAGGCAGATCCCATAGTCAAATTTGGAGAGTTGCTGCCGATAGGTATAGGCCATGCTTTCAGAGAGATCCAGGACAAGATAGCCGGTCAGATTGGTTTCCGCCTGGTACTTTTTGATGTAATACCGGTCTGTTTTGGCGTAGACCTGCCAGTCGATGTCACGTGGGTCGTCACCTTGCGTATAGCGCCTGTGTTCGCTGAATTCGACGCTGAAACCATGATAGGGGCTGGCATGCAGGCCACTGAGAAATCCTTCCACAATGAATTTAGCACGCAGATCCAGCCGGGCCACGGTCTGAATGACTTCCGGTTTCAGGTACTGTTCTGCGTTGGGCATTGAATTCACTCTCCAGAAGGGCAGTAATGCAGATACTATAACAGGTGGTAGTTCCCCAGTCCTCTCTTACGTAACAGGTTTCGAGTTTTCAGGGATTTCAGTCCCCGCGTACTCTTTGCGGGGGATTTGTATACTCTTGAACATTTTTAACCATATCCATTATAATCATTGAGGTTAAGAACAGGCGTTTTCCATAATGTGGATCAGTAGCTTGATTTGCAAACGGTATGAACTAGATTGAAGATGTGAGCTGTCTTGAAAATGGTCGCATTTGCGAGAAAAATCTCAGACTGGTTTCCGTAAAGCGTTAAAATTGATAAAAGCAAAAATCGATACTGCATTTACCCGGGTGCTATGTTAATCTGGCGTTGCACCACAGTTTGTGTGGTTCTCAGATAATTTCATATATTCACTGTTTCTGATCATAATTCAACGAACTTCTGAATTTCTTCTTCTGTATTCTTTCAGGTTTAATACTCCATCCAGAAGTAATTATGATTTGTTTATCTCCCAGTCATCATCTTCGTTTTTATCCAGGTACAGGGATTTATTATGTCAAATGACATAACTCCGGATGAACAGAATACTAATCCTAACGAAACACCGTGTCCGCTCTGTAATGAAATGGTTCGGGTCGGACTGGTCCGCTGCTGGAACTGTGGTTCCTTTATGCGCGAAGACATAGCGGAAGCCTATCGCAAGATGCAGGAAAATCCGGCGCCCATGATCTTCAGTCCACTGCCAGAAGATTCTGATGAGTCTGCTGAAGAGGAATCGCGGGGATCCACAGCTACGATGACTGCCTATGCGGATCGTGACGATGATGATTTCGAACTGGACCAGAGTGTGTCTGTTACGGAATATGAAGCGAGCGATGATGATTTCCAGTTAGCCGGTGGTGTAGAGGTCAGCCAGGAAGATCAGTCGACGATTCCGCTGGCACGGGAAGAATCAGCAGAAGAAGCCAAACAGCACGCTGAGGAAGATCAAGCAGCATCAAAACAGCATGCTGAGGAAGATCAAGCAGCATCAAAGGAAGAAGATGCTGCAGCGGCAGAGGACAAAAAGAAGGATGTTTCTGCAGAGCCTGCTGAGGACCATTCGGTTGCGACGGGAGGAGACGTACTTCTCAATGTCGCAATGGAAGAGGAAAAAGAAGAAAAACGTCGTCGGAAGGGGGGACGCCGTCGCCGTCGGGGAAGTAAAATTGAGGGGGGCATAGTCGTCTATTGTCCCAACGGTCACCGTATTCGCGTACGGGAAGAATATCGAGGGGCAGCTGGCAAATGTCCAGCCTGTAATGTGATGTACCTGGTTCCCACGGAGGCTCCCCAACAGGCAGAAGCGGAGTCAGCCGGTGCTGCTACCGATGAGAATCAGGCTGCAGAAGGAACAGAAACGTTCGATCCAGGTACCTATTCTCACTGGTTCCAGAATATCAAATTGCATGCCGTTGATCCGACCAAGCTCAAACTGAAGCCCAACAGTCTGGAAAAAGCATTCACGACAGTCGATGTCGCGATTTCCCCTGAAAAAATGCTGTTACTCGGACTGGTCAAGGCAGGCCTGCTGGGGGGAGGCTCCAAGGATAAACAGGATAAGGCGAGAATAGAGATTGCTCAGCATCTTCGTGAAGAAAAAGAGGATGCCGAAATTCCTGCAGCCAGCGTGCAGACGATTTCAGCCGAGCAGATTCAGAAACTGCGGGTTGTTTTTCCAACGATGTACGACCATGAGTCCGTTTTTGCCGGCGTACCGGTGTTTGGAAAAGGGCGGATTGCCATCGCACTGCCCAAGCAGGAAGAAATCAAGGAAAATCAATATCTGACTTTCAGTCTGACAGAATACCGGAAGTTTGCAGAAGCCCTGCAGGAATTGCATGGAGTCAGCGATCTGGGGCAGGACTCAGGAATTCCGATGACTGATGAAGTGCGGCAGGTCACCTGTCACTACAGCGAGGAAAAGTTCGACGTTCTGGAGAATGAGAATCTGGAATTCTACGAAGCAGACCCGGAAATCGAACTGACCCTGGTGGGCCGTCAATGTCAGGGCTGCCAGTTAACCGTCAGTGAAGATTCACGCAAAAAAGAGCGGATCGGTGGCAAAACCGGCAAAGGGATTGCCAAGGCAAAATGCCCCAAGTGCAACGAGAAGTTCGGCAATATTTCGCTCTGGCAGATCAAACAGGCCGATGAGGTTGCCGATGAAGCTCCTCAGGAAGAAGCCGCTGCCGAATAATGGGGCGGGGTGTTACCTCCGCCCGGGGGCGATCATTGTGCAATAATCCAGTCTGGTTTCTCGTTGAGAGAGATTGCAGACACCTGCCTGGGGGGTATAATAAGTATAATTCATATAAACCAACTGTCTAATCATGAAGGTGCTGTCTGGGATATCCCACACAACCTTTCGGATTAAACAGGCAGGGGGAGTAGGGTTCAGTCTGAGGCATCCGTTGAAGTTGCGCGATGAGGCATTTTTGTAACATTATACAAATTTTGACCTTAAGCGACGGTATGTGTGAAGAATCGTGATTCACATTTTCTTGACCCTCTCTTCCTATGGTGTAGAATTTTAGAACGCAGAGTTGAGCAGGGAAGCACTCTAGGTTTGTGTATGAATGTCCACTTTCCAGCTGTTGACGGAAAGTGGCATTCGGGGATGCTTTTTAACTGTTCAGGAGAAACTGGTGTCACCAGGATTTGATCAACATTTCAAAGAACTGGTACGTCAGAGGACAAACCTCGTTGAACTGGTTTCTGAGTCGGTACAACTGACTCCCAAAGGGCGTGATTTTCAATGTCTGTGCCCTTTTCATAATGATCATAATCCTTCTTTGGTCATCTCACCCGAACGGGGCACCTGGCGTTGCTGGGTCTGCAATGTGGGGGGCGACTGTTTTTCCTGGGTCATGGAATATGACCGGGTCGATTTCGTCGAAGCGATCAAGATTCTGGCTGAGAAGGCTCATCTGGAAGTTCCGAAATTCTCTCCGCGACATCAGCATGCCGGACAGCAGCCTGCGCTGGAAAAGACAAGCCTGTTCGAAGTGATGAAATGGGCGGAAACGCAGTTCCATGAGTGTCTGATGGAGACTTCGGTCGGAGAGTATGCCCGCCGCTACCTGATGGAAGATCGAGGTTTTACCGAAGAGACAATCCTTCAGTTTCGCCTGGGCTTTCATCCCGATGACTGGCAATGGCTGGTCAATCGATCACGGAACCGGTATCCCGAACAACTGCTGCTGGAAGCAAAACTGATCTTCAAAAAAGAGGGACATACACGTTGTTCCGATTATTTCGTTAATCGTGTGATGTTTCCGGTTCACGACGAGCGAAAACGGGTTGTTGCATTTGGAGGACGGATTCTGCCGGGAGTCGATTCCGGGAAACTGGCAAAATACTTCAACAGTCCCGAAAGTGTGATCTTCACTAAGAGTAAGCTGTTGTTTGGTTTGGACGAAGCACGCCAGGGAATTCGAGAAACAGAGACCGTGGTCGTGGTCGAAGGGTACACCGATTGCATTACAGCACATCAGTTTGGTGTGACAAATGTGGTGGCTACGCTGGGGACTGCTCTGACTGAATCACATGTGACTTACCTGAAACGTCTGGCGCGCAAGGTTGTGCTGGTGTTTGACGGTGACTCCGCAGGTCAGCAGGCGGCGGAGCGGGCTTTAACCAAATTCATCGCTCAGGAAGTAGATTTACGAATTTTGACACTGCCGGCAGGCCAGGATCCGGCAGATTTTCTGGAACAGCAGGGGGCAGCACATTTGCAGCAAATGATCGATCAAGCCCCTGAAGCGTGGAATTTTAAGCTGAATCTCTGCGTTCAGAAATTTGGACTGGAGTCAATTGACGGGCAACACCGAATTTTAGAAGAAATGCTAGAGCTTCTGGCGGCAAGTCCTAACTTAACCGGTACAATACGTGAAGATATCATATTAAGAAAGTTGGCAGATCGACTGAGCCTGAATGAGAACGTTGTCCGAAAACGATTAGGTGAAGTCAAACAGAAGCAAAACCCCGGTCTGAAACAGAGTATCCCTTCATCCGACCCCCATTCAACTCCGAGTGCCAGCCACACCTCTGGAATCAGTGGACCTACAGAAAATACAACGAAAGACAATCAACTTGAGAGCGAACTTCTTGAAATTATCTTTGTATATCCGGAATGTGTCCCCCAGATTCAGCAACATATATCACCTGACAACCTGAAAGATCCCCGACTTCGCTTTCTGTACCAGTTAAGTATTGACTTAACTGAGGAGGGGATCGTTCCTGAAATGAGTCGCATTCTGGATCGGATTGACGATCCAGAGCTGAAACAACTGGTCGTCAAAATTGACTTCCAGGCTCATGAAAAAGCGATTCACTCCAAGCTGCACTCCTCGACCGTTCCCCAGGAAGGGATTCCCCATTTTCTGAAGCATTCCATTCAGAACCTCAAATGGCGGGAAGAGCGGGAACATCATGAACGCACCAAGGGAGTGCTGGTCCAGAAAGTTCAAAGCAACACATTGAGTTCCGATGCCAAAGAACTGTTAAAAAAAGCATCTGAATTTCATCAGAAACGACATAAAAAGAATTCACTTGAGACCCATTAACTTAAAGAGATTGGGAGAAGCAACGTGCACCGACTCGACGCCCGATTGAATGAACTGATTGAAAATGGAAAAAAACAGGGTTATCTGACTTATGATCAGGTGAGCGCCTATCTGCCCGATGAAGCGCTCAATCCTGAGAAACTGGATAACCTTCTGTTGACCATCGAGGAAATCGAATTAGATATCATTCCCGATCAGGTCATCACCGTGCTGCAGCCGGAGAAACCCAAAGGTCGAACACGTTCAGATGATCTGTCCCGACGGATTGATGATCCGGTTCGCATGTACCTGACGCAGATGGGGGAAATCCCGCTGCTGACCCGGGACGAGGAAATTCGACTGGCGAAAAAAATCGAAATTACGCGTCGACGGTTCCGTCGTGAGTTGCTGAGCAGCGACTATGCGATGCGGCAGGCGATCGATATTCTGGACAAAGTTCACAAAACGGAACTGCCTTTTGACAGAACGATCAAGGTTTCTGTGACCGAGGGGCTGGAAAAAAATCAGATTCTGGGGCGGATGCCACACAACCTGAAAACCCTGGAATATCTCAGCAGCAAAAACACGGCCGATTTTCAGCGGTTCATCAACCCGGAACTGTCTAAGGCTGAACGTCGAGAAGCCTATGCCACGCTGCAGAAACGGCGCCGCAAAATGGCGACCCTGATTGAAGAATTGAGTCTGCGGACACAGCGACTTCAGATCGGTATGAAGCGGCTTGAGCAGATCTCGCAGCGGATGACCGAACTGGAAGATCAGATCCGCGATCTGGATGACCTGCGTGTCAAGAACTCAAAAGATGATCGGGCCAATCTGGAGCGGGAGTTGCAGGACCTGGTCATGATGACCATGGAAACTCCAGAAACCCTGCGTGATCGGATCAAGTCTGTCAAGCAGCGTTATCTCGATTATGAAACGGCAATGCGTGAGCTCTCCGGCGGTAACCTGCGTCTGGTTGTTTCCATTGCGAAGAAATATCGTAACCGTGGATTGAGCTTCCTGGATCTGATTCAGGAAGGTAATACCGGGTTGATGCGTGCCGTTGATAAATACGAATATCGCCGTGGTTATAAATTCTCAACCTATGCGACCTGGTGGATCAGACAGGCAATCACCCGGGCGATTGCGGATCAGGCTCGGACCATCCGTATTCCCGTCCATATGATTGAGACCATGTCCAAACTGCGGAAAGTCAGTAAGCAGCTGCTGCAGGAAAATGGACGTGAGCCCACCCTGGAAGAGACAGCGGAAGTCGCCGGCATCAGCCTTGAAGAGACACGCCGCGTTCTCAAGATTTCGAGACACCCGATCAGCCTGGATCGTCCAGTCGGAGAAAGCGAAGACAGCTACTTCGGTGATTTCATTGAGGATTCAGATTCCGACAGCCCGGTCAATACTGCCAGTCAGGAAATGTTGAAAGACAAGATTGACCATGTTCTGAAAACATTGACTTACCGTGAGCGCGAGATCATCAAACTGCGGTTTGGCCTGGGGGATGGTTACACTTATACTCTGGAAGAAGTCGGACGGATCTTCAAAGTGACACGTGAGCGAGTCCGTCAGATCGAAGCCAAGGCGGTCCGTAAGCTGCAGCACCCTGTTCGCAGCAAACAGCTGCAGGGCTTTATTGAAGGGTTGGTCCCCGACTGGGGCCAGACGGAATCCGAAGAAGAATCTGCGGATACCGCGGCTTCCGCCAGTATCTGAAACAGCAACGCCGATCAGTTTTGATCGGCGTTTTTTTTTGATTTGAAAAGGATGGTCTGCTCAGGTCCAAGTGCCTTCCCGGAGTGAGAAGCGAAGATCTGACAGTTTTCCATCGTATGTCTGGCTATTTGCTGCCAAAAACTTTATAACAAACTAAAAGCACAGAGCCGCGGTGATTTATGGTGTCGCGGCTCGCCCCCATAGCGATTTCGGAGTTCTTTAACATGTCGACAACTGCAGCCAGTTTGAAAGCCTTACATCATCTTTACCTGAGGTTGCATGATGTGAATCTGAAGTTGGAGCAGGGCCCCAAGCGAATTAAGTTAAAAGAACAGTTCGCTTTACAGCAGGAAGACAAACTCAAGGCTGTGCAGGAGCAGATCACTCAGTTAAAGAAACAGGTCCAGCAGAAGAATCTCGATTTACAGTCCAATGAAGCGAAAATACTGGATTTAAAGGGTAAGTTGAATTCCGCGACATCTAATAAGGAATTTGACATCATCAAGGGTCAGATCGCAGCAGACCAGATGGCCAACAGTGTTCTGGAAGATGAAATTCTGGAACTGATGGACAAAATCGATGCGAAAGAGGGTGAGGCGAAATCCTGGGAAGAGAAGATCAAAGCAGCTCATGATGAGGCGAAAAAAGCCGAACAGGAGTTTGAATCTGTTAAAGATGCTTTAGATGAAGAGATTGCGGAGTGTAACTCAGCAATCGCCGACGCGGAACAGATTATTCCTGCCGATCTCAAGGTGCAGTTTGAACGACTTGTTCGCTCGCATGGAGCAGGTGCCCTGGCAAATGTTGCCGGGAAATTTTGTTCTGCCTGCAATGTGATGATTGAACCTCAGCGTCGTGTTGAGCTCAATTCCGGTCGACTGGTTTTCTGTAAATCATGTGGTCGCCTGTTATATCAGGACGAAGCGTCTGAATAATTTTACAGGTTGCGGGCTGCTTTCGTTGCATCGCAATAAAGACCTGTGATGTCAAACCGAGCCCCATCTTATTTACTCAGGGGGCTTTACCTGTTTCCCCAGCAGGGCCAGCACTCCCAGTCCATAGAAGGTGTATTCCACATCCGCCTGTTCATCCCAACTGGCCCCGCGGAAACCACCAGTGGGAAATTCGAGCCAGCCCTGCATGAATTTCAGCACCTGATTTCGGTCGATGAGGTCCTGTAGATCCAGATCCTGTGCGGTCAGCAGGCCTGTAAATGTTGAAAGTCCGTCAGCAAACGGGATACGCGTATTGGCCTGAAACCCTCCCTCTGCGCTTTTGACCTGATTCAAAAAATCCCGGACATCTGCTTTCAAATCATCGTCCATCGCGTCCAGAATCAGCAGCGTAGCGACGGCAGCGGCTGTGGGATTGGTTCCACTGCGTTTCATCGGGGCAATTTCGACAAATCCTCCATCATCGCGCTGCATATCATACAGGAATTGAATCAGCCGGTTCGGAGCGGGAACCTCCTGTCCGATTAACTGATAAATCAGCACGATCAGGAAACTGTGGTAAGTGCTTCCCAGGGCACCCTGTTCTGATTTGGCATAGCCGCCGTCCTGCGTTCTGAGTGTTTCCAGCCTTTCAGAAACCCGGACATTCCAGTTTTCAGGGGCAGAGTTCAGCAGATCCTCACCACCGGAAGCCTGGACGATGAGTGCGCAATACAACCAGCTCAAAAGATCAATGGTAGACAGTGTTTCCAGCGAAAAGTCCCTGAGATAACCACTGATAGACTCGGCTTCATCTGGTTCTAATCCCCCTAAAATTCCCAGGCTGCGGACAGCGAAGCCGGAATAGTAAAGATCCGAACCGCCTTCTCTTCCGGAAAAGCCACCATCTGGCTGCTGCCGGGAGCGTATAAATGTGCGGTGTTTTTCCAGATCGGAAGTGGAATACTGTTCCAGGCCTTCTGCCAGGCGCAGAGCCAGATGAACTAAATAGGGTTGCTGATTCATGGATAAGATCGTGTTTTCCAACTAGGTGGGGGGGAGTGAGAGGGGAAACGGGACACTATATTTTCTCGACTATTTTGAAAATTGTCAAAAAATTCTGATGCGAAAGGTCAAATTCGTCTTTCGTCGATTTTGGATTTGGAATATGTTCCCGCCCAACATCTCTTATACTCAAAGAATCACTCTCTCTCTGGACTGTGAATCCCCGGCCAGTTCTGGCTGATTGACAGTTCAAAAAAAGGAGCAGCCTGATCAAAAGACTGCCCCAAGATTCTTCCGAGTTACATTTCACATTAAAAACAACCTGAAAACTTATCAAATACCAATAACATGATTCCGGTAAAAAGCAGTTTTTTTCCGGCTCATGTCACAACAAATCCTTTTGAAGTTGGATCAGTTTCTCTCCGGAGAAACCGTAATCATCAACAACCATCTCTCATGGTGATTACTGACTGGTCTGACTGAACCACTCCCTGATTTACAATTGATTTTGACCACGTTCAATGACAGGTGTCACCCGTCTGGCAGTCAGTATTTTGCCGAGGGGATTTCGTCTGTGATTGAGTGCAGATATGTAGCGTAGATACGACTTGACTCATTGAGTCTGAGGAGTTTTCTCCCCGGTCTCATTCCCGAATTCAGAAGATTACTTGTTGAGATAATCTCATGGATTTTCCTGAAAAAATTGTCATAGAACCAGATACTTTCATGACAGATCAAAATACAACAGAGCGGGACCCAAACGCCAAAATGCACTCAGCGTGCTTTGCCGAGGTAATACAGATGCCTGTGTCGACATCAAGCTATTCTGGACGATTTATGAAAATTGCATTCCGCCTGATTGCGGGCGCTATCGTGCTGGCAATCTCCGCCATGTCGGGAACGGTACTGGCAGATGAAGAAGGTGATTTTACAACAATCATTGCAGACGGGAGCGAAGTGGATGATACACTTGATGGGATTTCATCAGTCGTCCCTGGTAATGGCATGGGAACCTTATTCCGCGTCGGTCATCAAGCTGGTCAAACCGTTGGTTTAAATGAATCGATCACACACCTGGAAGCGATGCCTTACCTGTTCACACATACCAAAAATCCGGATGACGCAGGAATGCTCTTCGGTAACTTCAGACTCTTCCGGACCAACCGTGGTAACCTGGGTGGAACCGGTGGTATTGCTTATCGATTCTACAATTATGACACCGACCGGATCTTTGGTTTCGGTTTCTATTACGATCGGGATGACTCAACCAACAAAGTCTTCCAGCAGTCAGCCTTGAACGTTGAAACAATGGGGCGCTACTGGGATGCGAATGCCAACTTCTATGTGCCGTTCGGAAATCGCCAGCAACAGCTCGACCTGCAGTTCAACAACGGCAGTCAGCGTTTTTCCGGTTTCAACATCCTCTACGATCAGACCCGTACCATCGGAACCGCCATGCGTGGTTTTGATACCGAAATCGGTGTCCCGGTCTGGGGACAACTGGCACAAAAGTTTGAGACACGCGTTTATGCAGGTACCTATAATTTCCAGGCCAGTGGTATCCCGCAGGTCTGGGGCTGGCGTGGGCGTTTACAGGCCGAACCGTTGCCGAACGTGCTTGCAGAATTGACTGTCACCAATGACGACACATTCAAAACCAATGTGTTTTTCAACATTACCTGGACCTTCGCCGGTAAACCTGAGTGGAACAAGATGGAAAAATCCACGCAGATGTACCGCATGGCTGAGCGGGTACGCAGGAATTACAACGTGGTTATCGATCAGAGTAAAGTTGTGGATTCAGGACTGGTTGCCATCAATCCGGCTACAGGCAGCCCCTGGACCGTCTCGCACGTTGATTCACAGGCAGGTCCGGGAGGCATCGGTAGCGTACTGGATCCTTATCAGACGATCCCCGACGCGCAGGCTGGTCCTGACAGAGACATTATCTTTACTCATGCCGGCAGTGAATACAATAACGTAGCGCCGATCACACTGGTCTCGGGAGATCGGATCCTGGGTGAAGGTCAGAGTGTGAATCACTATATCGATATCCAGGGCTTTGGCTCGAAACTGCTGCCGCATTCACCTCTCTATGGCAGTCCGCTCAGGCCAAACAGCCTTCTGCGTCCTACCTTTAACGACTCGGTGGGCGATGGAGTCGTGCTGGCTTCTCAAAGTGAATTTTCCGGTTTTATCCTGAACAATCCTACCGGACGAGGTGTGTCCGGGATCGGTGTCTCAGATGTCATTGTCAATTATGTTGATGTCAATGATGCCACCGGAGAGGGCATTTACTTGAGCAGTACGACTGGCAGCCTGTCATTCGATACGACCAATGTCACCAACTCCACAGGGGATGCTTTTGTCGTAGACGGAGGCGATCCGCAAATCAGGTATCAATCTGGTACGATTACCAATACCGGAGCCGGTTATGGTGTTCTGATTCAGAATACGACGGGTGGTTCGGTTAACATGACCAGTTCTACGGTGGTCGACACGAGCAGCCAGGGGATTTTGCTCAGCAGTATCGGTGGTGGGGCGGTTCTGGATAATGTCTCTATTACCGGGAGCACTCAAGAAGGCATTTATGTCACCGGCGGATCTGCCAATGCGATCATTACCGTCAGAAATACGGTTCAACCCTCGACAGTCATTGATTCAGCGACAAATTCCAGTATATACGTAGAAAACTTTCCCGGGACATTCGAAGTTGATGGACTCACCATCCAGAACCGGAACAGCACTGGTATTCTGGTCGAGAATCTGACAGGCAGAATGAATATCATCGGGAATACGACAATCAGTAATGGTGTTTCTCCGGGAACCCATGCGATCGATGTCAATAACTCCTCAGGTGTGATCTCATTCAGTGGAGACCTGGGAATTTCCGGGAGTGCAGCACAGGGGATCTCATTTGATAACGGTGGGAACACCGGTGTCTTCAATGTGGATGGAACGACGACTATCTCCGGGACCACAAATGAAGCATTTATTGTACTGAATGACAGTCCGCTGGTCACACTGGGAAATGCGGTTCTTTCTAATAACAGTACAACCAGTTCAGTATTGTATATTGATAATGCCGGACAGGGTGGAACAGCCGGCCAGGTTACCTTTGCGAACGTCACCGTCGGAGGGACCACTGGATCCACAGTGCCTACTGTGCATGTACTGAATAATACGCCGATCATCGGTTTTGGTTCACTGACGGTGTCAGCGAACAGTGCTGCGTTTCCCGTCGTGGCTCCCGCTGTGTATGTCCAGGACAACGTTGGAAATATTAACCTGGGCGATTTGAATCTGACTACGATTAACAACCTGGCCTTCATTGCTGATAACAATTCAGGGACGATCAGTTCGACCGGCGGTATCATTGATGTGACAAACGCCGCGGCCATTGATATTCAGGATTCCAGCCTCTCGATGAACCTGACTTCGGTGACGGCAGGCCCGACCACTGGACCAGACCTGAATATTACTGACGGCTTCTTCCTGAACAGTGCCGGCATCCGTCTGGTACGCACACCCGGATTGTTCTCGATTGAAGGTGACGGCGTTACGATTGACTCCGGAGGAACGATTACGGGAGCAACACACGGTGTCTGGTTGAACGATATTGGTCGTGTGAATCTCAACGGTCTCGAAATTCAGGCCCCGACGGTATCAGGTATCGAATGGCATGAAACGACGGTGGATGATGGTCCACGTGTGAACCTGGATCTGGTTCGAGTGCAGGACTCACTCGGTGATGGTATCCGGATTATCAATGGTCGTACCTTCCAGATGACTAATTCCGAGTTGCTGGACAATGGTACGGACACGACAGAACATTCCATTGAATACACGGCAAATCTTGAGTTGAATGACACCACAGATGACAGTTTCACTATCACACTGCAGAACAACATTATTACCGACGACAGTGCTGATGCAGTCCGGATCCAGACAGCTGGAACTCTGATGGATGATTCCGTGCTCAACGTCCTGCTGGAAGGTAACACCATCACGAACACCGCTTCCAATACTGCTGGTCTGTCAGTCATCTGGGAAGGACCACAGAATATCACTGTGTCAAACGGAAATATCTTTGCTGCGAATGGAACCGGCGTCACGAATAACCAGGGGATCAACATCGATGCCACCAGTACGGATCTGGCGGATCTCTTAACGTTGCAGGTCTTTAATAACAATGAGTTTATTCTGGCCGGGGCAGACAGTGAGGGGATTCAGATTCAGACGGAAGGTCCTTCCAATATCCTGATCTCAAATAACTTTGGGAATGGATTCCAGATGTCCGGTGATACCTCGTATGGTATCCGGTTCCTGGATCTGGCAGCGAACTCCAATGTGCAGATTGACACCAACATTATCAATATGTCTGCCGTCAGCAGCACAGCGATCAACTTTGATCTGGTCGATGCCACGAACTCTTCCGTTACGATTGATAACAACAATATCAGCCTGTTCGCTGGCAGTATCTTAACGACCGAAAATGCCATCCGATTCAACACCATGACCAATGGGCCTCTGCAAATCGGATCAGGGATCGACAACCCTGTGACGATCAACGGAAACCTGGGGAGTATTTTCCTGTTCCGTGCTGGTGGGGGTACATTCAATGGACAAATCAGAGTGGACGGCCAGCTGTTTCCCTGATCCAGTTTAAATGTCTTGTTTAATTAACACGCTGGTGTGTTTTGATCCAAATATTTCAAGGTTTTAATTGATGAGTCGCACATCCTGGAAGGTAATGATGATTACTCCATTCAGACTGAGTGCACTGCTGGTGCTGCTGTGTTCGACCGTAATTCCGGTGGTCAATTGCCCGGTAGCAACTGCTCAAGATGGCACTGCAGAATACGTCATGCATGGTGATGCCGAGATGGTGGATCAGGAAATGATTCAGAACCCGGGGATGTTTTCCGGGGTCTCGACTTATTCCCGTTCTCTGGTTCGTCAGTTACCCGTGGATCGCGGCTGGGCGTATGATTCACCGATCGATAAACAGATCGGCAATATGTTTCGTTCCTCTAAACTCAAGCTGGAATATCTCCACTGGTCCTTGAAGGGACCAGATGATGTGCTGCTGGGTACGCCGATCCTGGGAGTTGCGGATTCTACACAGCCGACGACCGTTTTTGACAGAGAGGCTGGGATTTCCCGAGGGACCGGGGTTCAACTGGATTACAATGATCAATCAATGGATACGAACGGTATGCGAGGTTCACTGGAGTTTCCCCTGCCGGAAGGAACTCTGGAATGGAATGTCTGGGGGATTTTCAGAAACAAATCAATCCGCCCGACAGACGATATTTATGCCACGCAGTCCAATTCCATCCCTGATGATGATCTGGTGGTAGTGACCAACTTTAAAATCAACGGTGCCCCGGCCTCGAATACGAATGTGTATGACACCAGCTATTCCGTAACGATGAATACCGAAATGGTGGGAACAGGGGTGAACTACATTCTGGATTCCTATCTGCCTGGTGACGGGTTTCGGATGCAGCCCTTGTTCGGGTTTCGTTATATCAATTTCAATGAATCACTGAACCAGGTTGGTGTAGATTCCGGCGTGGCTTTAATCACAGATCCGCGAACGACGACCATCTATTCGAAATCAGAAAACCGGGTGTTCGGTCCCAGCATTGGTGCCCGGACAGAATTCAGACAGAAGTGGTTTACAATTGGTGCTGAGCCGAAATTTACTTTCGGGTTTAATCGGAATACCAATCAGGTTGCCACCGACCAGTTATTTACAGCCACCGATCCCCGGATTGTGACCGTTGATAAAAATAACGAGTTTTCACCGATCTTTCAGTTGTCCCTTTATGCGAAAGTGAACGTGAACGAGCACTTTCGATGTTTCGTGGGATACGATTACCTGTTTATCGGTCAGATCTCACGAGCCTTCAATATAATTGATTACAATGAAAATCGTGATGCAGCAAATCCTGCTGTCGGCACGCGCGTCCAGGATAACAGCAGCAAGTTCTCTGCTGACGGGATCACAGCCGGTATTGAGCTGATCTGGTAATCAGTTTTTCCGGACAACCGTGGCACTGGTATGTCGTTTTTCGGGTTTGCGAATCTGATAGTCTGAGCTTTCAGCGAAAGAGTCATAGATTCGATTTGCCTGATCTGCATGCAGTTGATTCGCATGAGCGTGCAGTAAGAAGCGAAACGTGAGCGGCGACTTTCGCGTTGTCTCCAGCGGGCCATGCATGCAAGGCGAGGCCCCCATCCAGCCATCTTCCCTGACGTGCCAGCAGACTGGTTTTTCCATACCTGCTACCGGATTTGAGGGATGGTAGAAATAAGTGATGCCTTCAGTAACTTCCGGTGTGACCGGTCCGGAATAGTCCATCCACTCCGCTGGTTTGCCAAAGATATTCTTTTCCCCCACCTGTCCGTTACTGTTAGTGATGGTACCTGCGCCAAAGTAGCTCGAAATGGAACGGGCAACCCGTACCGCCAGAAAGCCGAAATTCGTTTTCTGGAATTCGAGGGAAGAGGCCGTGGGGTGAAAGGTGGTCTGTAGCTCGAGAAACAGCTCATCAGCGTCATTGGTTCTGACAGCGGCAATCAGTTCCTGTCTGAGCAGAGGGGCGGGGTCATGGCCATCGATCCAGTCCAATTCGACAGCCAGGATTGCTTCGGCGTCTCTTTCGTCGATGGAAATCCAGCGCTTCTGCAGGATTTGAGCCCCCGTATTTTCGGCCCAGAAGTTGATCCCCATGACCTGATGGTGGGCGAACCAGATTGAGCGATGGTGGTCATGATTCGGCGCTCCCGGATGCCCGATCCGGGTCAGCGGAACGCCTGCCGGTCCCGTAAACGGATAGAAGAAGGGACGTGAATATTCAGGAGAGTGATGCCAGCGCAGCCGCTCTTTTCCTTTGACGCGAAACGAGAATTGAAAGTCCGGGAGCGGAACGATCTGACAGTCTGGAAACAGCTGGCTCATGCCTGAGATCCCGTTAGCTAAGTCGAGGTTTCAAGTGGAATGCACTGCTTCCAGCATAGGTGCTGACACAGGCAGTGTAAAGCAGAACGCACCTCAGAAGGAGCTCAGCTCATGGGCCAGACAAACGTCAACAACACGGTTGTCGCCAGACTGGTGCACCCCAGTACGATCAGCAGCGGAGTCCAGGATTTGAGGGCTTCTTCTTCAGTGAGCCCGCTCATCTTGCAGAAAATCCAGAAGCCACTGTCATTCATCCAGGAACCGATCAGCGACCCTGCACCGATGGCCGTGGCCAGGTAGACCGGGTCAAAACCGAGCATTTCGGAATTGACGTTCATCGTAGCCAGCATGGCAGATGTCGTGATCATGGCGACGGTACTGGAACCCTGGGCGATTTTGAGCAGGGCTGCAATTCCGAAGCCGAGAAACAGAAAGCTGAGTCCGGCGACCTTCGTTTCTTCGGTGCTGAACATCCCCTGGATGGCAGGTCCGATCTGGGCCACCGTCAGCATTTTACCGAAGGCGCCTCCCCCCGCGGTGATCAGGATGATCACGCCACCACTCATCAGTGCTTCTTCCACCGAGGCACCCAGTTTGAGCAGGGTCAGGTTACGTTGTTTAAACAGAATGATCATGGAAATGGCAGTGGCGACCAGCAGTGCGAAGTTGGCATCACCAATGATCGAAGTAAAGGGGCTGATTTTGGTAAGCACACCCTGCGGCCCGACGCCCCCTTTCAGCATCGAATTGACGAGCGTGTTGGCCGTAATCATCAAGACAGGCAGGACGATGGGGCAGAGTGAGACAAACAGGGAGGGGAGTTCATCTTCCTTGAGAGGATCAGGCTCTGTATGTTCGGCGACTTCCCGCATCGGGATATCCATCATCCTGTTAGCGAACATGCTGTATAAGATACCCACCAGCGCGGCTGGAAAAGCGACCAGGGCGCCAACGAAGATCATCTTTCCCAGGTCAACACCCAGGTTAGCCGCCATCGACAGCGGTCCGGGAGTCGGGGGGACCAGTGTATGTGTGATCGCACCTCCGGCGGCGATCGCCATCACGTACATCAGATAATTGCGTTTGGTACTGCGATAGAGAGAGCGGGCCAGGGGGATCAGCAGATAAAACACCGTATCAAAAAAGACGGGCACCGCCAGCACAAAGCCACTCCCCATCAGCGCAAACGAGGCGTTCTTTTCTCCCAGCACCCTGAGAAAGGTGCGCACGATCCTGTCCGCGGCCCCACTATCCATCATACACTTACCGATGATCGCAGCGAGCGCAATCACGATCCCGATTCCGGAGACCGAGTCACCAAAGGCGATCGCGACCCGTTGCATGCGGTTAACACCATCTGTAGATTCTGGTGCCAACAGGCTGACGACCATGGCGGCAGTGATCAAAGCCAGAAATGCATTGATCCGGAGAAAGATAATCATCCCGATCACAATCGAGATACCGATCGCCAGAATGACGAATGGGTTCTCCAGGTTGACACGGATCGCTGATAGGATCAATGGACAGTTTTCCAACATAAGCGCTTCTCCGGGAAAATCTTAGGCGAATATCGTGAGTGTTAATGAGCATTACAAAGATTGCCTCATGACGCAACCCAGTACCTGTGAGAAAAAGCGCAGGCGTATTTAGTGAAAGAGGTTAAGAAATAGGTTGCTTTCACTGAACTGATTCTTTCAGGTAGGATGTGATCTCTGGCGTTTCTACCGGTGTACTACTGAAAAGGAAGGTCTACCATGATTATGCTCTCCCGATCTCGACTACTGAAAAGTCTGATTCTACTTTGCTTCCTGGCAGGGGGAACGATATCACTACGAGAATTGCAGGCAGACGTTTCCGTGGCTGAGGCGAAACAGGCAATGCGGAAGGCGACGGATTTCTTTACCACTCAGGTTGCAGCAGAAGGGGGCTATCTCTGGCGCTACAGCCGGGATTTGAAGTACCGGGAAGGGGAAGAACTCGCTACGGATTCGATGATCTGGTTGCAACCCCCGGGAACTCCCACGGTAGGAGAAGCGTATCTGAGTGCCTATCAGAAAACCGGGGAGCCTTATTTATTGAAAGCCGCTCAAGCGACAGCAAATGCACTCATTAATAGCCAATTGAAGTCGGGGGGCTGGGCTGATTCCGTCGATTTTTCGAAGCGTTCCCAATCCCAGTTTCGCGTCGACGGAGGCGGTCCCTCTGCGCGAAATATCACCACATTTGATGACAATAAATCTCAATCTGCCGTCCATTTCCTGATTCAACTTGATCAGGAGCTCAAATTCAAAGATCAGCGGCTGCATGAAGCGACCCTGTACGCTTTGGATTCCTTTATCAAAGCACAGTTTCCGAACGGAGGCTGGCCCCAGCGGTACGACCATTTTCCTGATCCGAAAGAGTATCCCGTACTGAAAGCCAACTATCCGGATCACTGGTCACGTACCTTTCCCAAGCAGAAATACACAGGCTATTACACTTTCAACGACAATACGATCCAGGATCTGGTGAACGTGATGTTTCTGGCATATCACGTCTACCAGGATCCCCGGTATCGGGATTCCGCTTTGAAAGCAGGCGACTTTATTATTCTGGCACAGATGCCGGAACCCCAGCCTGCCTGGGCGCAGCAGTACAATCTGAAGATGCAGCCGGCCTGGGCCCGTAAATTTGAGCCACCTGCAGTCACGGGAGGCGAGTCGCAGGGCGTCATCAAAACATTGCTGCAGATTTACATTTATACCGGAGAAAAGAAGTATCTGGCCCCGATTCCTAAAGCACTGGCTTATTTGAAAAAGTCAGAACTGCCGGGAGGCAAACTGGCTCGATTTTATGAGTTGAAAACGAATCGGCCTTTATACTTTACAAAAAAATATGAGCTGACTTACAAAGATGACGACATGCCGACGCATTATGGTTTCATCGTCAGCTCCAAAGTGGATTCACTGCAACGTCAGTATGAAAAGTTACTCAAAGCCTCTCCGGAAAAACTGGCTTCGATGCAATTTCCCCAGCGTCGGGTCCGGTTGACACCCGCATTGAAGGCGCGGGCGCAGTCAGTTGTAAACGCGCTGAATGAACAGGGTGCCTGGCTGACGCAGGGCGAAATCCGCAGCGCAAATCTCAAAAACGTACCTGTTATTGAAACGAGAGTGTTCGCGAAAAATCTGGAGACGCTGGCTGATTTCGTTGCCGCCAGTCAATCAGACTGAATCAGGCAGACTGAATCAGGCATGTTCCGCAATGATCTGCATCCGTTCCAGTCCCACCTGGGCGACCTGGAGCGGGTCCTGTTGCCAGAGATCATCCCGGAACAGCTCGAGTGACAGCCAGCCGTCATATCCGATCTGTTTCAGCAGGCGGCAGTAATGGACGAGGTCCAGGTGCCCGTCGCCAGGCAGAACCCGATCCGGATCCATTTGTGTTTCCCGGGGGATCGTGTCGACGGCGTCGTTGAAGTGAGAAATCGCGATCTGTTCCGGTTTGAGTTGCGCAATGGTATCCATGGAGCCGCCGCCACGGAAGACGTGAAACGGATCGAGCACGAGAGTCGCCTGCGGATGTCCTGATTTTTCCACGACCTGCAGGGCATCTTCGATCGTTGTGACGTCTTCGACAAAGCCGAGAAATTCCACAGCGGGTTTGGCGCCTGCTTCGATGCCCGCTTCGAGCAACTCGCGATAGCGTGTCGCACCCAGATCATAGTCTGGATTTTTGTCGCGATGCGGGCAGGCAATGACATATTCTGCGCCGAGTTTTGCCGCCAGTTTGATGCGATCCAGGCAGGTCTGAAAAACCTGGGGATATTCTTCCGGTGTGGCTGACCACCAGTCGCGTAACATGATCATCGTAGGGACCGCCAGCCCGGAATCCTGAATCGCCTGGGAGATGGTCTCGAGTTCACCCCCCGCGGCGAGGAATTGCTCCACCTCATCAAACCAGAGCTCAATTCCGGCATATCCTGCTTCGGCTGTGACGCGGATTTTATCGAGTAACGGTGTGGTACGAATCGTACTGGCGTTCAGGCTGTAGCGGAAAGGGCTCATGCAGATGATCCTCAGTCAGAAAAACAGGGAGAATTGATTATCGATTCGGCTGGTGTGTCACGTAGGAAGTAATGCCAGCTGAATTTCGTAACAGACGTCTACACCGCATTTTGCAATAATCGCGCATGAGGATCAACTCAGGGCGGAGAAACAAAAGCATCCTCGACGTGGGGGGCAAAATCGGTCACAATAAAAACAGGTTTTTCATACTGCAATGGTCTCCCTCAAGTAAAGTGTCCCGTTCATCCGGTTGAAAGTCGGCTTTCATGCAAGCGTCGCGATTAAATTTGAAGCTGGTCCACCCGCTCTGGGTCTGTCTCGTACTGACCGGATGTGGAACAGAAACAAGATCGCCAGAGGCACCTGTTGAGTCGGAGGTCGTTGTGACCAGTAAGTCTGATGCCGTTCCTGAGGAATCGGATCAGCAGAAACAGACTCAGGCCGTACAGAGTGAAGCGAAAACAGCAGAACAGGATCCCGCGCAGAGCGTTGCCCCTGCTGAGCCAAAGTCTGTTCCCCCGATGCAGAAAGAGAAGCAGAAAGTTTATCGCCCCAGCGATGAGCGTCCTGATCACAACAATCAGCGGCTGTCCCTGCTGGGAATTGAGTGTTATGAATCGCCGCGTCTGAAACTTTATACGGACATTGATCCAAAACTGGCGCAAAAACTGCCTGCTGTCATCGAACAGTTCTACCCGGCACTGGAGAACTATTTTGGTCCCCTGCCTCCCAATCGTGAAGGGACGGAATTCCAGGTGACCGGCTATATCATGCAGGACCGGGAACGTTTTGAGAAAGCCGGTGTGATTCCGGGGTTGCTGGCTCGGATTATCAACGGGCGTCATCAGGGCGCTCAGTTCTGGATGGAATCTCAAACTGAGGAATATTATCTCAGGCATCTGATGCTGCATGAATACACGCACTGTTACAGCATGATCATGAAAAATATTGGTGCACCGGTCTGGTACCTGGAAGGAATCGCCGAATCGATGGCGACGCACCGCATCGGGGCAGACGGCAAGTTTCAGTTTAACGTGATGCCCCATAATAAAAATGATTTCGCCGGGCTGGGCAGAATCTCGCTGATTCAGGAAGCGGTCCAGAATGCGCCTCCCCCAACCATGCTGGATGTCATGCAATTGACTCCTGACGATTTCGCGAAAGATGACGCGGCAACATACTCGTGGTCCTGGGCATTGTGCCAGTTTTTCGACAAGCATCCCCGCTATCAGGCTGCGTTTCGCGAACTGGCTCATCACATGCAGGGGGCCGCGTTCTCAGAGAAAATCAAACAAGTTGTTGGCCCCGATCCGGTTGAAGTGAATGATGCCTGGCTGCTGTTCGCCCGCAATCTCCAGCCAGGCTACGACTCAAAACGCGCGATGATTTCCTTTATAAGGGGGCAGGACCTGGAGCGGGACTCTTCAAAGACAGAGATCATTGATGCGTATCGCGGCTGGCAATCGAGTGGGGTGCATGTGACCCGTGGAGAGACATACAAAGTATCTGCAACTGGAATGTTTACACTCGCACAACAGCCCAAACCCTGGAAGAGTACGGCTGACGGGATTTCGTTTCAGTATTTCAACGGACAGCCTCTGGGACGCCTGCTGATGATGATTCGACCGGATCCGGACAATGCGTCTCGAATGAAGACGCTCCTGCATGAGTACCCACAGGGGGCAGAGGCGGTCTGGATGGCCCCCGCTTCGGGGACCGTTTATTTTCGGTTAAACGATGCCTGGAACTCCCTCAATAATAATGAGGGGGCGGTCCAGGTCACAGTGACGAGAAATCCGCAGGTCACAGGGAACACCCCAGAAAAGTAGTGTAATCTTGCGACTTCCCTGATGCCGGGGTATGCTCAATATAAGTCGAGGTTGATGTATTCCCCGGTTGTATCAAAAACAGGAGCAGGCATGTCGGAAACAGGTTCGGAAATCACTACTTTGGAAGCAGAGTCAACACGCAGAACTTTTCTCAAGCAAACCTCGGCGACCATTCTGGCCGGTTCACTGCTGCAGCCGTTGGCGGGGCTTGCTGGGGAAGAGAAGACAGCTGGAAAGCAGGGCCGTATCAAAAAAGCGGTCAAGTACCAGATGATTACGGAAAAGATTCCGGTGATGGACAAGTTCAAGATGCTGAAGGATCTGGGCTTTGAGGGAACCGAGATTCATTATCGCACGAAAGTCGATCCCAAAGAGGTGCGCAAAGCCATTGATGCGACGGGAGTGCAGGTTCACGGATTTCTCAACAGCAGCCGGGATGAACTGAAAGACTCCATTGATCAGGTTAAATATTATGGGGGAACCAGCGTCCTGGTCGTCGCCGGTCGAGTCGACCAGAACAATCCTTATGATGTCGTCTATCAACAGCAGCAGGCGAAACTACGTAAGCATCTGCCTTATGCCGAGAAGCAGGGCATCAAACTGCTGGTCGAGAATGTGTGGAATAACTTCCTGTTGAGTCCCCTGGAGATGGCCCGCTTTATCGATGAGTTGGACAGCCCTGCGGCAGGTGTTTACTTCGATGTCGGGAATGTGGTTCGCTTTGGCTGGCCCGAGCAGTGGATTCGCATCCTGGGGCCGCGTATCGGCAAGCTGGATATCAAGGAATACAGCCGCCAGAAACAGAAGGATGAGGGGCTCTGGAAAGGTTTCCAGGTCGAGATTACTGAAGGGGACTGTAACTGGCCCGAAGTCCGTCAGGCGCTTAAAGATATCGGTTATACACAAGGCTGGGCGACGGCTGAGGTGAAGGGTGGCGACCGTCAGAGATTACAGGATATTTCGGAACGCATGGATCGTGCTCTTGATCTTGCCTGAGTCGGCGTTGATAATAAATAAAGATCGTTAAGTAGTAAACACTACTGGCGATTGTCCTCATATTTCCTACCTGATTTCGGATTCAATACACTTCGGTCTGCTGGATCCCGCGAACTCTATCTTTGCTGAAACACGAACGAAAGGTCTTTCTGATGCACGAAAATGCCTCCTCACAGCAGCCTGCTCAAGGTCGCCGTAATTTCATGAAGCAATCTCTGGCCACGCTGGCGACAACCGGGCTGGTTGTGAATCCCGCATTGACTTCAGGTGCCTTTGCTGCCAGCACCGAACTGATCAAAGTCGGTCTGGTTGGCTGTGGTGGTCGTGGAACGGGAGCGGCGGCCCAGACTCTGCGTGCAGATCCGAATGTGGAACTGGTGGCCCTGGCGGATGCGTTTGGTGATCAGCTGGAGCAAAGCTATCAGAACCTGAAGAAGACCGAAGTACAGGATCGTGTCAAAGTGGATGCCGATCATAAGTTTGTCGGTTTCAATGCTTATCAGAAACTGATTGATTCCGGTGTGGACCTGGTCCTGCTGGCAACGCCTCCTCACTTCCGTCCCCAGCATTTGAAAGCCTGTATCGATGCCGGGAAGCATGTCTTCTGTGAGAAGCCGGTTGCCGTCGATGGCCCCGGAATTCGTTCCGTACTGGAGACGACCAAAGAAGCCAAAAAGAAAAACCTGACCATCGTTTCCGGTCTGTGCTGGCGGTATGAAACCGGGATGCAGGAAATGGTGGATAAAATTCACAGCGGTGGTATCGGCGATATCATCTCGCTGCAGAGCATCCGTTACCTGGGCGGCGTGGCCAAAATGGCAAAACGCAAACCGGAATGGTCCGACATGGAATACCAGATGCGGAACTGGTATTACTACACCTGGCTGTCCGGCGATTTCAATACCGAACAGTTCGTGCATGAACTGGATAAACAGTCCTGGGTCATGGGCGAATATCCGGTGAAATGTTACAGTGTCGGCGGTCGTCAGACCCGTACTGCACCGGAGTACGGGCACATCTACGACCACTTCAGCACAGTCTACGAATATGCCAACGGAACCAAGTTCCTCGCATCCACCCGCCATCAGCAGGGTTGCAGTTCGATGTTTGTCGATACTGTTTCCGGGACAGAGGGGACCGCGACACTGATGAAGTATCAGATCGAGGGCAAGAATCCCTGGAAAGGGGCCCGCCGTCGCACGAACATGCATCAGCTGGAACATAACGCGATGTACAAAGCACTGCGGAATGGTGAAATCATCAACAACGGTGAGTACATGGCAAACAGTTCCATGATGGGGATCATTGCCCGCATGTCAGCCTATACTGGTAAGACCCTCACCTGGGAACAGGCGATGAATTCCAAAGAAGATCTGTCACCTGAGAAATACGATATGGCAATGTCATTGCCCGAACCCCCAGTGGCAATGCCCGGCGTGACACCGTTTGTCTAAATCTCCTGAACTTGAAAACTGAATGACGAAAAACAACCGGCGTGTGAGTTGCATTCCGGTTGTTTTTCTTTTGCTACCGGGAGTTTCTTTCGCATTGATTCACAACTGATTTTGACTGGAGGAAGTGATGAAGTCGCTCGCTCATTCGCTTTTACTACTGGGAATCTCTATCAGCACCATTCTGGTTCCCACTTTTCACCGGTTGACTGCTGCTGAGAAGCAGGCGTCTCCCCGCCTGACGCTTTCCCGTGAAAAGAACATGTTGTACATTCACGGCGATCATATTCCGGGGGGCAAGATTCCGATTAACTATCTGGAAGCTTATTGTCGCGCGAATTCGACAGACGCCGACTGGGGAAAGCATACGGTCGTTAAACATGAGACACAGACGATCGACCTGAATGCAGATCGGACGGTGCTCAAGCTGAAATGCACGGTCGCGGATGGGATCATCGTCGAGCACACGATCACGGCAAAATCAGATGAAGTTGATTTTCAACTGGTGGCTCACAATCCGACAAAACGCCGTTCGGAAGTGCACTGGGCGCAGCCTTGTATTCGAGTGGGAGAATTTGCCGGGTTGGGAGCCGATCAGACAGATGATAAGTACGCTTACATCAAAAAATCGTTCATTTTCCTGGACGGGAAGCCGGCGTTCATGCCGACCCGGAACTGGGCTACGACTGCCCGATACATTCCCGGGCAGGTCTGGTGTCCGGCGGATGTGCCCCGCACGGATGTCAATCCTCGTCCTTTAAACAGTGAAGTGCCCAGCAACGGCTTGATCGGCTGTTATAGCGGTGATAATCGCTGGATTTTCGCTACCGCCTTTGAGCCTTACCAGGAACTGTTTCAGGGGGTGATTCGCTGTCTGCACGCCGATTTCCGACTGGGGGGACTGCAACCGGGAGAAACGAAAACCATTCACGGCAAGATCTATATCGTTCCTGCGGATATGGAAGCACTGGTAAAACGGTACCAGCAGGATTTTCCGGAACAGGTTTCAAAGCGGTAAAAAATGCTCAGCGATTGACAGTCGTGATTTCGCTGACGCGTGTTTCCAGTTTGTCTGAGTCATTACTGGTGATGGTCACGTCGAATTCTCCATCACCGGAGCTGAGCGCTTTGACCTGAATGGTATAACGCAGGAATGCATCCGCCGGCAGCTCCTGTACGGGAGATACGACTAATGTATTCTGATTGACTTCCGGTCGCAGATTGAGTTTCTGATTCCCCTGATGAGCCTCGACAGAAACGACGCGGAACATGCGGGGGATTTTTGCGCGGAGCTGAATCCCTCGAGCTGGTTGCAGGCCGCGGTTTTCGATACTGACTTCATAAGTCGTCTCTTCACCACGGGCAATCGGGTCTTTGGTGTCGCGGACCTGTACGTCCAGCACACCCTGGGCGGGAGTGACTTTCAGGCAGGCTGAGGCCTGTTCATCGGGAAGTTCCGGACTGGTGACATTCACGCGCATGCAGGCATATTCGGCGGCCACTTCACAATCAAACTCGACCTGCAGTTGCACGCCCTCACCGACACGGATGGTGTCCAGCATCCATTTCAACTGGCCGGTTTCACGTTCCGAGCCGATAGACGCTTCGCGTGGAATCAGTGACGCATCATAAGAAACCGTCACTTTAACATTTTTCAGATCGACGTCATTCACATTCGAGAGTTTGATAATATATTCAGCGCGGCTGCCGATCGTCCTGGCGGAGGGGCCGATGACGGACAGCTCTAACTGCTTTTTGACATATTCGACGCAGACCGACTTCCAGACAAGTTCTTCACCCTCCGCCATCGCCCGGAAACGGCAGCAGTGATTTCCCAGGGTATCACTGTAGAGGGTCAGGTTGATTTCTTTGGACTCGCCTGGTTGCAGGGTGCCGAGACGTTGTCCGATTTTCTTCTCCCGTCTGCCGGGAAAGAGCAGGGCGGAATCGAACTCACATTCGAGGAGCACATTCCGGACAGACTGGTTGCTGGTATTTTTAATAATCAGATAAAAAGTGGCCCCACTGCCCAATTGCCGCTTGGGGATCACATCCACCGTCATCTCCAGGGGCCCCGCTTGAGCCGGTGGTGTCATCATCGGTCCTGAAGGTCGCTGTGGCGTTGTTTCAGGTTTGCCGCGTGTCTGGGGTTGGGGAGTCTCCAGTCGCGGACGCGATGGAATATCCTCAGGTAGATCGCGCGGCTGTGGAGGCTGATTGCGATCGATGGATTCCGGGACAGCAAACAGTTCTTTATCTGGCTGGGCGGGTTCTGTCTCTTTTTGTGGTATCGATTCCTGTGGTCCGACGCGTTGTGTCTCACGGGACTGTGGATTCGGGGAACCGGGTTTGGGACTGTTTAACGGTTGATTCTGTGGTGCCAGTGAGGGGGGATCGGTCAGTTTCCAGGATGAACGCTGGCTGGGCGCAAAGGCAGTGCACGCTGTGAGCGACAGTGTCAGCAGCAACAGCATTCCTGATGTCAGTTTCAATATTGGCCGATTCTCAATGCCCGGCATGAACAATCCTCTTACGCTCAAAGGAAACAGATTCCATTCAAAGTTTATCACGCAGACTTCAGTACAACAGGGAGAAAACAGGCAGTATTTTTAAATAGTAAGAGCGAGCATCTGCAGAGGTATCCAGGGATTAAGCAGTCGAGGTCTCCTTTCAAAGTCGTGACTGTTATGCCAATGATTCCAGCTGCAGGATCAGCAGAACCCTCTCAGG
The DNA here is from genome assembly GCF_007748155.1 of Gimesia panareensis. Taxonomy (GTDB): domain Bacteria; phylum Planctomycetota; class Planctomycetia; order Planctomycetales; family Planctomycetaceae; genus Gimesia; species Gimesia panareensis. Next base: position 5,840,016 of record NZ_CP037421.1, on the reverse strand, counting down.
TTCACAGATTGAGAGAACCAGACAAAAACGGAGGGAATTCAGCGTGTTCTACAGTGGTGACAATTAACAAAGGTTGGCAGAATCTCTAGACTGAAGAGGCTGTGATCATCATTTTTTATACAATCCCATTAACGGATTTATGGCCCGTCGCGGACCAGTTTTACAACGGAAATTACCCTGGATCTGAATTCAATCAGGTATGTCATTGAACGTTTTTGTCTCCGAATATCTCTGTAGCGGCGGTTGTTTGCTGGCAGAGGCTGAACCTTCTCTGCTGGCGGAGGGGCTGGCGATGCTGGAGGCAGTGTTGTCCGATCTGTTGAAGATTCCTGATATTCAGGTGCAGACCTGTGTGCAGGAGGGGCTGCTGACTTCTGCCGAATATCAGCAGGCGGAACGCGATCAGCGTTTGCAGATCCATCGTGTCAGACAGCCCGAACAGGAGATAGAACTGTTTCATCAGGCGTGCCAACGGGCAGATGTCGCGTGGGTGATTGCCCCCGAGTTTGATGATCTCCTGGTTTCACGAACGAGGCTGGCACAGGAAAACGGGACACGCGTCGTGGGCCCTGATCTGGAGACGATCCAGTTGACCGCGGATAAGTGGCGTCTGTATCAGTTCTTGAATGAGGCAGGAATCCCTGTGATCGAAACCGAGTTGCTGTCCGACGACTTTGGTTTTCCCAAACACTTTCCCTGCCTGATCAAACAGCGTTTCGGTGCAGGCGGACTGGGGCTGGAACGCTTCAAACGACTGGAAGACTGGCAGAGGCGAATTCCGGAACTGCAGACAGGTTTACACGCGTCTGTCTGGCAGCCCTTTGTCACTGGTAAAGCACTTTCCGTTGCTGCATTGATTCAAGAGGGGCACTGTGAGTTGTGTCCGATTGGAGAACAGCGCATCGGCTGGGAATCGGGTTTTGTGTATCAGGGTGGGCGAATTCCTGTTACTTTGGAATTCGAATGCGAGCAGGCCATTCAGGAACTGGTGAATCGTGTCTGTCGTCGGCTTCCGGGTCTGGCGGGGTATGTGGGCTTTGATCTTCTGTTGCCTGAGCAGACGCCGCATTCGCCTCTGCTGGTTGAGATCAATCCACGTTTGACAACCAGTTATACAGGGTATCGTCAGTTGACGTCTGATAATCTGGCGGAGCGAGTTCTGGGAATGAAAGCCGAGGCCCCCTTAATTCGCTGGGAGACGGGGGACGCCGTTGAATTTCAGGCTGATGGAAGTTTTGAATACATCCTGCATAATAAGAAAGACGAACGATGTATGTAATTGGTCTGGACGTAGGTGGTGCGAATCTGAAGGTGGCGGACTGTGATGGCCGAGCCCGGGCTGTCCCATTTGCGCTATGGAAGACGCCGGAGTTGCTGGCAGGCACCTTAAGAGAACTGCTGGCCGATTTTGGGCGCCCTGACCTGGTCGCGGTCACCATGACAGGGGAACTGGCTGACTGTTTCGAAACGAAGTCCGAGGGCGTGGATCAGATTCTGACAGCTGTTGAGGAAGCGTTTGCTCCTGCGCCGGTGCTTGTCTGGTCGACCGGCGCTGAATTTATTACCACCGACATTGCTCGAGAATTTCCACTACTGGCCGCTGCAGCGAACTGGCACGCCCTGGCCACCTGGGTAGGACGGATGGTTCCCGAGCAGAGAGGCCTGTTGATTGATATAGGCTCGACGACGACGGACATCATTCCACTGGAGCAGGGCTTTCCGGTGCCCGAAGGACTGACCGATGTGGAACGGCTGCTCTCGGGGGAACTGGTTTACACCGGGGGAAGACGGACCCCCGTGGCGATGGTATCCCCGAGTGTTCCTCTCCGAGGGCAGATGTGTCCCCTGGCTGCCGAAAGTTTCGCAACGACGCTTGATCTCTATCTGTTGCTGGAGATGCGGCCTGAAGATGCTTTGGATCTGGAGACCGCCAATGGAAAACCAGCTACCCGTGACGCGGCCCGAGTTCGACTGGCGCGGTCGGTTTGTTGTGATACTACGGAACTGTCAGAATCTGAATTACAGGAGATGGCAGAGTGGCTGGTATCACAGCAACTGGAGCAGCTCAAACAGGCCGTCGATCGCGTTCTGGAACGGGCAGGCGAGCCGGTGGGGACGGTTTTGATCAGTGGGAGTGCTGTCTTTCTGGCTGAAAAGCTGGTCCGGTCGCATCCGATACTGAGCCAGGCCAGTCTGACTGACTTAGCGGAAATCTTTGATGCGACGATCGCCGATGCTGCGTGTGCTTTTGCGGTCTCCCGACTGGCAGCCGAGCGTGTGCAGATCAAGGGCTGAAGGTTCACCTGAAGAGGTGTTCCCCCTGCCTGTTCGGCGAAGAAATTGTAAAGCTCTGTTGAATAAGAGTTTGCGTATGGCGTAGGGGACGAGTGTTCCTCTGCTGTCCATGTTGTGAGAGGCGAAACGTGGTTGACTCAATTTTCGCTCTTGTGATATCTTCCCGGCCTCTAAGTACTTATCTGGTCTCATTCCTTTCCATGACGTGGGCGTCAGTCTGGATTGGGCCTTTACTGTTATTTTCTGATTCCAGAAGACTGAGAACTCAAGGACAGAGTGCAGTCAAACCTCTGGTGAAACCGGTCTGGTTTCTCAAATCAAACTGATTTCCCTCATCCAGCGACGGAGCGCGAATAAATGTGTGGAATTGTCGGCTATATTGGACATCGCCCAGCAGGGCCTTTGTTGATCAAGGGACTCCAGAAACTGGAATATCGTGGCTATGACAGTGCCGGGGTTGCGGTCCACGCAGGCAGCGAAATTCAGGTGCGCAAGAAAAAAGGGCGCGTCATGGAGATGGCGGCTCTGTATAAATCCACTCCAATTGAAGGAACCGCTGGGATCGGGCACACCCGCTGGGCGACTCACGGTGAGACGAACGACCAGAACTCGCATCCCCATGTCGGAGGGAATGGCGAAGTCGTTATCGTCCATAACGGGGTGATTGAAAACTACGCCTCTCTGCGGACGCAACTGCAGGGGCTGGGGTATGTGTTCCGAACCACCACCGATTCAGAAACAATCGCCCATCTGCTGTCTCACCACCTGGAAGAACAGATCAAGCTCGGTGAAAGCCTGGATGAGACGAGCACCTATCTCAAGGCGGTGGAGAATACTCTCTCTAGACTCAAAGGGACGTATGGCCTGGTCATTCTGTTTCGGGAACTGCCCGATATGCTGATCGCAGCCCGGCTGGGAAGCCCGCTGGTAATTGGTGTCGGCAAGGGCGAACATTTCATCGCCAGTGATGCAAGTCCCCTGGTGGGCTACACAGAGGAAGTGATCTACCTGTCGGATCATGAAGTTGCTGTGCTGACACGTGACGAAGTCGAAGTCTTCCATCGCGATGAGGGCCAGCAGAAACCATCGATTCAGACACTCGATCAGGTCAGTGAAGATGCAGAACTGGGTGACTTTGAACATTACATGCTCAAGGAGATTTTCGAACAGCCTCAAACACTGGAAAATGCGATGCGCGGTCGGATTGATGAAGATGAGGCGACCGCAAAATTTGGAGGTTTGAATCTGGACCCCCAGCAGCTCAGAAAGATTGACCGGGTGGTCCTGACAGCCTGCGGAACCAGCTGGCATTCCGGTCTGGTGGGAGAATATCTGCTGGAAGAATTCGCGCGGATCCCCACGGAAGTAGAATATGCGAGCGAACTGCGCTATCGCAATCCGCCGATGTCAGAAAGCACGATGATCTTTGCAATCACCCAGAGTGGAGAAACCGCAGACACCCTGGCAGCGATGCGGGAATGTAAACGGAAAGGTCATCCGACGCTGGCGATCTGTAATGTCGTCGGGTCCACGATTGCCCGTGAAGCGGACGGCGGAATCTACCTGCATGCGGGACCGGAGGTCGGAGTCGCTTCCACGAAAGCGTTTACCTCACAGGTGATGGTACTGATTCAACTGGCACTGTTTCTGGGCCGCATGCGACATCTTTCGTATCCCGCCGGTCGCCGGATTATTGATGCCATCCATCAGGTTCCTGACCAGGTACGCAAATGCCTCGAATGTAATGACCTGGTGAAAGAGATTGCTGACAAGTACTGTAATTTCAATAATTTTCTCTACCTGGGGCGGCTGTATAACTTCCCGGGGGCACTGGAAGGTGCTTTGAAGCTGAAAGAAATCAGTTACATCCATGCGGAAGGATATCCTGCCGCTGAAATGAAGCACGGGCCGATTGCGCTTGTTGATGAAGAGACGCCGAGTGTGTTTGTTGTTCCCCGCGGGCAGATCTATCCCAAGGTGATGAGCAACCTCGAAGAAGTGAAGGCGCGTAAGGGGCCTGTCATTGCGATTGCCTGTGAAGGGGACCGGAAGATCGCCGACATTGCCGACGATGTGATCTATGTACCGGATGTCGATGATTTCCTGCAGCCACTGGTGACGGCGATTCCGTTGCAGTTGCTGTCATATCACATTGCAGTGCTCAGGGGCTGCAATGTCGACCGTCCGCGTAATCTGGCGAAAAGCGTGACTGTGGAATAGATTTTCGCTGGAAAACAGGGGCATTCCTGTACAGAAAGTCCGAAAATTCAATCGTGGGGCTTTGGTTTACTCCGGGGTTCGTCATAGAATACATCTGCAGGGCTGCTGAAAGGCAGCCTGGTCTGTGTAGCGGACGTTGCATGGTAATGGTCTCTGTACTCCTAAAGCTGTCTTTCAGGAGATATGAGTGCGCATTGCCGTTTTCCCGCTGCAGGAAGAGTTCTGTTCATTTCTGCTTGAGTGGTACCTGATCAATGAAAGTCATTTTGGCAAATCCCCGCGGCTTCTGTGCGGGAGTAAATATGGCAATCGAATGTCTGGAAGAGGTCATTCGCATTTTCGGTAATGAGATCTACGTCTATCACGAAATTGTCCATAACAAATATGTCGTCAATCGCTTTACAAATCTCGGTGTGACCTTTGTCGATGCGGTTTGTGAAGTTCCCGAAAATTCGATTCTGGTATTCAGTGCCCATGGTGTTTCTCCCCAGATTCGAGAGGAAGCCCGGGAACGGAATATTCGGACGATCGATGCGACCTGCCCGCTGGTCACGAAAGTTCACACAGAGGCCATCAAGTATGCGCGGGACGGGTACAACATCATTCTCATCGGACATGAAGGACACGATGAAGTGATCGGAACGATGGGCGAAGCGCCGGAAAGCATTACCCTGATTGAAACTCCAGAGGAAGTAGAGAGTCTGGCATTTCCGGAGTCAGCCAGACTGGCCTATCTGACACAAACCACGTTGAGCGTGGATGAAGCAGGTCGGGTGATTGAAAGTCTCAAACAGAAATATCCCCAGATTGAAAGTCCTCCCAAAGAAGATATCTGTTATGCGACAACGAATCGTCAACAGGCTGTCTCAGAACTGGTCCCCCAGGCTGATCTGGTGCTGGTGCTGGGCAGTCAGAACAGTTCCAACAGCAAACGGCTGATGGAGATCGGAAAAGCAGCCGGGAAGCCTTCGTTTCTGATAGACGGTGTCCAGGAACTGAATCCGGAATGGCTGGAAAACTGCGAAACGATTCTGATCACTGCCGGTGCGAGCGCCCCGGAAGTCGTGGTGCAGGAACTGGTCCAGTACCTGGAAGAAGAACATCAGGCGGAAGTGGAGACGGCAACCATTCGCCAGGAATCGGTCCGTTTTCCATTGCCCCGGGAACTCCGTGCACTTTAGGACCCGAAATGAATTTGTCGGATCCGTCAGGGTTCAGCGCTGAACAACATGCAGACACTACGAATCGAATTCAATCACTGACTGACAGCCAACCTGAGTATTCTGAAAGACTGAAATTGAAAATATGAGTGATGAACCAACACCAGCAGAGAATAATGATGAATCCTCTGGAGAATTTAATCCGGAGCGGCACACTCAGGAGATCAGACATTCCCAGGTAAGTGCCCGGGTGCCGGAAGGCGTTTCCAAAGGTGTCTTCAGTACGGGGGCTGTCGTTCTCCAGGGAGGACACGAGTTTATCCTGGACTTTCTGCTGCGAATTTCAACTCCTCAGCAGGTGGTCGCCCGCGTAGTTCTGCCGATTGGCGTCGTACCCCAGATGATCCGCGCGCTCCGCGATAATCTGAATAATTATGAAAAGAGATTCGGGTTTCCCACGATGCCAGCCCCTCTGCCTCCCCAGGTCACTGGTTCATCTGATGCGATTAATGTGGGTGCCGGTCTGGAATCACCGGCGTCCGAAACGCCGGCTCCCCCTGTGACGGAAACGCCTTCAGGTACTTCTGCCGGAGGGACAGGCGCTGTCGGTGAGACTGTCACTTCGGAGACGGAGTCTGCACAGTCCCCCGAGGATCCGCAGGCCGTTGAGAAGCCGCAGTCAGTTGAGAAGCCGACTGAAACTGCTCAGAAGCCTCCTTCTGCGGAAGAATTGTACGATGAACTGAAACTACCCGATGAGATGCTGAGCGGTGTTTATGCAAATGCAGTCCGCATTGGTCATTCCGCGACGGAATTTTCGTTTGATTTCATCACCACTTTCTTTCCCCGCTCCTGCGTTTCAGCGCGTGTGCATCTGGCGGCTCCCAATATTCCCCGCCTGCTCGATTCGTTAACGCATTCATTTGAGCAGTTTCAGCGAAAGGTGGCTCAGCAGCAGAAACGGCAACCCCCTGCCGCGGGCGATCAACCTGGCGAACTTTGAGATTTGCCTGCTGGATTGGTTTTGGGAACAGTGGCATCGGCTTTGTGTTTTCCAAATACCAGCAACCGGCAGAGCAGGAAATTAAAGCCCATGCCGACCAGGATTCCAATTAAGGCAGCGATCAAAGTACGTTCTGCGAAGTAACTGATCGATCCGCACAGGACGAGTGTGGTCAACCAGTTGAAAAAGTTTCCGGTCAGACAGCTGCCGCAATAGGCGAGATATTGTTTGAGGATCGGGGCATGCCGGGCATATGAAAATGTGACATGGCGGTTCAGAAGGAAATTGCTCGTCATGGCAATCCAGATTGCCATCGCGACAGCGACCGGACGAATCATCCAGTTCAGCAGCAACGACAACGCCAGCAGGTTCACGATCACCCCTGACGAACCCACGATCGCGAACTGCAGGAAGTAAGCGTAATTTTTGAATTTGAACTCATACAGCTCTTTCAACTGCACTCCCCAGCGGACTCGTTCACTGAATGAGACGCCCCTCTGGTGGGATTGCAGATCGCCAGCCGGAAGAGGGACTTCGACGACTGCCTGGGAACGACTCTTTACGAGAAATTCCAGAACCGGTTGTGGACTGGCCGGATTAAGAATCTCACGGCATTGTTCGAATCGATTACGCGAGATCGCGAAGCAACCGGTCTGGAGCGCTTTGGTTTTCGTTAAAGGTCGGGTCAGCCAACCAGCAAACATAGAGTGAGTGTTTCCCGGAAATGTTGCCAGGACAAAGTCCGTCTGTTGATCCTGCAAGGGGGAGTACAGCGACTTAATTATCTCTGGCGACTGGCAGTAAGCTGTATCAAGGACCAGAATATTCTGCCCAGAGCCAGCCTGCATCCCTTCCATGATGACAGCTGTAGAGCTCTCTGGCCGGGGAGGGGAGATCAGCTGAACCGGGATTGTCTGGTTCAGCTGCTGACACGCCTGACTCAGCTCAGCAGACACATGCTCGGTTACCAGAATGATCTCAGCGGACAGACCGACGTCGATGAGCGCCTGCTCCAGTTGAGAGAGCAGGCTGGCTGAATTGTCTGTCTCACCAGAAATGGGGAGAATAATAGATAATGGCAGCAATGTTCTGGCTTTTGTGGATCGTGATGGTCGTAAGCTCTGAAATTCTCACGGCTGAATTTCAGTTGACGGGTAGCAGCGCTGCGGGGCTACAGACGATTTTTTGCCCACAGCCTGCTGAAAAGCCACCTTTCTCTCAGCAAAAGAATGTCATTTCAGCAAAACAGCGCGCGTTCCGAATTGTGACAGGCTCAACTGATAAAACGATCAATATCACGTCTGTCCGTACAATCTTTGGAACCGATATGACCGTTAATGATTCTGAGACAGCGAAATGCTGTTTTTTTGCATCATTTTACTGTTCTGACGACTTCGTCCGTTTTTGTGAACTAGATTTTACTGGAAAAACCTCATGCGAATTCCATCTCGCAAATCGAGTTGCCTGATGAGAAATTCTGAGAGTCACATCTGGTTTTGAAAACTAAGACACAAATTGAAGGAGTTTTGAGCAAATGGCAGGTCATGGCCTTTCCCACGCTGATCCCAATATGGCATTTGATGATCTGAAGCGGTTGATCCACAGCAAGCTGGTAGAAAAACTGGATTTATCTCGAGTCGGGGATCTGGAAGGAGATTCCCTGCGACGGGAAATCCGTCTGGTGATCGAGCATCTCTGTGATACTGAAAATCCATTGCTCAACCGTTCTGAACGCGAACGACTGATTGAAGAAATTCTGGATGAAACCTTTGGGTTCGGTCCCCTGGAGCTATTACTGAAAGACCAGGATATTGCCGACATCATGATCAACGGCCCCAAGCATGTGTTTGTGGAAAAGGGGGGACGGATCGAGCGTTCAAATGTAGTCTTCCGCGACAATCAGCATCTGCTCCAGATCCTGGACCGGATAGTTTCCAAAGTCGGTCGGCGTGTGGATGAAACTTCTCCGCTGGTCGATGCCCGGCTGCCCGATGGTTCCCGTTTGAACGCCGTGATTCCACCGCTGGCACTGGATGGTCCTTCGTTGACGATTCGTAAATTCGGTTCGAATCCACTGGGCCTGGAAGACCTGTTACGGTTTGGTGCATTTACGCCGGAAATTGCGATGTTGCTCGAAGGTTCGATCAAGGCCCGGATCAATACGATCATCAGTGGCGGTACTGGTTCCGGTAAAACCACTTTGTTGAATACACTTTCCAGCTTCATCCAGAGTGATCATCGTGTGATTACGATCGAAGACGCCGCGGAACTCCAACTGCAACAGGAACACGTGCTGCGACTGGAAACCCGTCCGCCGAATATTGAAGGCCGGGGAGCGATCTCTGCGACGGACCTGGTGAAGAACGCTCTGCGTATGCGTCCCGACCGGATTATCATCGGGGAATGTCGTGGCGGTGAATCGCTGGACATGTTACAGGCCATGAATACCGGTCATGAAGGTTCATTGACTACCATTCACGCGAACTCGCCCCGTGATGCTGTTTCCCGTCTGGAAACCATGATTACGATGGGGGGCGTGGAACTGCCTCTGAAAGCATTGCGTCACCAGTTTGCCTCAGCCGTGGATCTGATCATTCAGGTCAACCGGTTGCAGGGGGGACCACGTAAAGTGACCCATATTACGGAGGTGCTCAACATGGAACAGGATACTGTGATCATGCAGGATATTTTCCTGTTTGTTCAGGATGGGATTGATGCGGATGGCCGCGCTTTCGGGCACTTTGAAGCGACAGGGGTTCGTCCCGCATTTATGGATCGGCTGGAAGCAGCAGGCGTGCGTCTGCCTTCGAACCTGTTTGCCAATCGCGTCCTGCAGTAATTAACAGTAGAGAAATCAGAATCAGATTTCGGACTATCGAAATTTAATACGGTAAAGGTAAAGAGAGATGGATCAGACACTTATCATCTCAATCGCTGCATTTCTGGGGATGGTGGCTTTTGTCGGAGCGATCATGTTCGTCTTCAAGGATTTTTCGTCCAGCAAGGCGGAAGATCGCCTGGCCGTGATTACCGGTCAGAAGAAAGTCACCGAAGAATCGGCTTCCTTGCTGAAAGAGGAAATCGTCAAGGGAGGGGTCGCCAGTCTTTCGGATCGAATCTCGGAGTGGTTTGAGAAATTTGGCAATCTGAAACTGTTGCTGGAACAGGCAGAAGCTCCCTTCAAGGCAGATACGTTTCTCCTGATGACAGCTGTCTCCGCATCCCTGGGGTTTGCAATTGCCTGGTTTACTAATGCGCCGGTACCGCTCTGTCCCGTAGCAGGACTGGGAACGGGGGCAATGCCGTTCATGTGGCTCTTGTTCCGCAGGAACCGGCGATTCAAGAAATTTGCCCAGCAGTTGCCGGATGCCCTGGAGCTGGTGGGGCGTGCCTTGCGTTCCGGTCACAGTCTGGCATCGGGCTTAAGCGTTGTCGTTCAGGAAATGCCGGCGCCGATTTCGACCGAATTCGCAATGGCCTATGAAGAACAGAACCTGGGGGTGCCCATTGACGTTGCTCTCAAAAGCATGTTGAAACGGATGCCGAACCTCGACCTGAAATTCTTTGTGACCGCGGTGGTTATTCAACGACAGGCTGGGGGAGACCTGGCTGAGATCCTCGACAAAATTGGCTATATTATCAGGCAGCGTTTTAAGATTATGGGGCAGGTGCAGGCGCTGACCGGTGAAGGTCGTATCAGTGGTGTCGTACTGATGGCTCTACCGATTGCGTTGTTCTTTGCCGTGTACTATCTGAATCCGGATTATGTGATGTTGCTGTTTACGGATGAACTGGGGCGCAAAATGATCGCAGGCGGAATTGTACTGCAGGTCCTGGGGGCAGTCTGGATCAAGAAGATTATTAATATCAAGATTTGAACAGCCAGGTTACTGGTTTCGTCTCTGACAGAATACACCTGTAATAAACGACCGAGTTTGAGGAAGAAATTATGGATTTTGTTCAATTGTTACCATGGGCTATCTTCGGAATGGTGATCGTGGCTGTGATCGCCCTGGTCAATAAACTCAGTTCCGATAAATCACGGGCCAATGAACGACTGGATGAATTACGCAACCCACATCTGCGCAATGGCGGGGATGAGGGCGCCTCTGCCAGTTCCATTCTGGAGAAAGCTGCGCCTGCTCTTTCTAAAGCGCTGACACCCAAGTCCGAACTGGAAGAGAACCAGTTGAAAGTGCGCCTGGCAAACGCCGGTTACAATTCTGAGAATGCGCCTTCCATCTTTCTCTCGCTGAAAGTCGCGCTGGGATTACTGGGAGTGCTGATCGGCTCCGGATATGGCTTTTATAATTTTGGTATGACTCAAAACGGCTGGACTTCGCTGGTAATTGCCGGCGGGATTGGCTTCTATCTTCCTGAAATCGTCTTGCGTCTGATGTGTAAGGCGCGGATCGAGCGTATTTTCCTGTCGCTGCCAGATGCACTGGACCTGCTCGTGGTCTGTGTGGAAGCCGGGCTGGGCCTGGATGCGGCGATGCGGCGTGTTTCTGAAGAGTTGCTGGAGACGGCCCCCGATGTCTGTAATGAATTTGCATTATGTAATCTGCAGTTACAGATGGGACGTCCCCGCCGTGAAGTGTTGCACGATCTGGGAATTCGTAGTGGTGTGGACGATATGCGGGCTCTGTCGGCAATCCTGATCCAGGCTGACAAGTTCGGATCCTCGATTGCCCAGGCGTTGCGTGTCCAGTCTGACAGCATGCGCGTGAAGCGAAGTCAACTGGCCGAAGAACAGGCTGCGATGACCGCGGTTAAAATGATTTTCCCGCTCGTGCTCTTCATTTTTCCCGGCATTTTCGTGGTGCTGGTCGGTCCCGCTGCGATCATGATGATCAATGGTCTGCTATCCAGTTAAGTCTGGCAGACCTGACTGAAATCTGATTTACTAAATGTAAACACCTTTGAACAATGTGTTAATCAAAGGTGTTTCTTTTTTTTAACAGAGTCATGCTTGATTTCAGATTCGGTCTGAATTTCTTAAAACGATTTACGATCATTTAAGAATGAACTGTTCGGCAAAGTTTTGCATGTCAGCATTTTGCTGACATGTTGTCTCCAGAAGGGCGTAATCTTATATCCCTGATATATTTGGCACTACTTTTGCGACAGGTGAGTCTTATAGATTTATCAATCCAAGGATCAGTGTTTATCTTCAGGAAGCCGAAAGATTCCAGCGGTTTCGACTCTGGGAATCGATGTCTTGCTATTTGTAGTTTGCGGGCCAATTAATCGCAGCCTCAAGCAAGGCACAAATAATCTGAAGCATTCGAGGCAACCACGCGCTGAGCGTAAGCATGGCACTCTCAGCGTAAGCCGATTGTTTCTGATTGTTGATTTGAAGCACTGTAAAGATAGACTTTTTGTTTACAACCAGTTCAGACTATTTTTAAGATTGAAATCATTTGATGCCTGCCCCTCCCGCCTGGCTGAAAACGATGGCAAATCAGGTCGCGTCTTTGATGTATGACGTCGATGTGTTAGCGCCGATTGGCTGCCATTTTTTTCACCATAACAGCCGCGACGAATGGGAAGTGACCTTGTTCGCTTCCAACACGGAGATTGTAGGCGGAGAATGGGACGGCGTGCTGGCCCCATCCAAATTTTGTCTGGACATTCTTAAGGTTGGGCAGATCCTCGACGAAGTGTCTGCACTTTACTGGCAGGCTCTGCCGGTCAGCTACGACGATCAGCTGGGTGCTCATGTCTCGATTGAAGGTACCTACGAAGGCCATCTGGTCTGGGTCCGGGTCTTATCCGAGTCTCCCGAGGAGTTCGAGCCGGGCCGACGCATTCAGGCTTATGAATTTGATCTCAAAGAAATCTGGTAGCGTCCCGTCTGAAACGCCTTTCCTCCCTCCAATCAGCTGCTGATCTGATTTCCCTGACAGTCTCCGCGAAGGGATTCTGCATGTCTTTGTAGACCCGCCCGGCTGACTCGTTTATCATGGTAGGTCGGTCACAGTTTGTACTGTCGACATACCGGATTTGCGAATTGAGAAGGAGATCAGAGCCATGCAACTGGGGTTTGTCACCGCTATTTTACCTGATTACGATTTGAAACAGGTGTTTCAGGCTGCGTCTGAAATCGGTTATGACTGTGTGGAAGTCATGTGCTGGCCTGAGGGGAAGGATGCCCGGCGCTATGCTGGAATTACTCATATTTCAGCCGAAGATTTTACCAAATCAGACGTCACGACCATTCATCAGCTGGCAGACGAGTTCGGGATCTCGATCAGTGCGCTGGGCTATTATCCGAATCCACTGACGCCGGACCTGGAAGAAGCGCAGAAATACGTGGAGCATATTCAGAAAGTCATCTCGGCTTCCCGCATGCTGGGGATCAACCGGATGAATACATTCATCGGTCGTGACTGGAGAAAGTCGGTCGATGAGAACTGGCCCCGGTTCCTGGAGACCTGGCCTGAGATCATTCAATTTGCCGAACAGCAGGAGGTCCGGATCGGGATTGAAAACTGCCCGATGTCTTTTACAAAGGATGAGTGGCCTGGGGGAAAGAATCTGGCCTGCACTCCGGCGATCTGGCAACGGATGTATGCCGATATCCCGAGCGAATATTTCGGTTTGAACTACGATCCCTCCCATCTGGTCTGGATGCACATGGACTATCTGGCACCGATTCGTGACTTTGCCGATCGGATATTTCACGTGCATGCCAAGGACGTGCGTGTGGATCAGCATCGCCTGGATCAGGTCGGGATTCTGGCGCATCCACTCGAGTATCATACCCCTAAACTTCCCGGGCTGGGTCAGGTCGAGTGGGGAAGTTTCTTTTCCCAGCTCAATGAAATTGGCTATCAGGGACCTGTGTGTGTGGAAGTCGAAGATCGGGCCTATGAGGATTCGACAGAATCCTGTCTGGCAGCGTTACGACAATGCCATACCTATCTCCGTAACTTTATTCCAGTCAGAGCGTGAAACCCATGGATGACCAGTACTACAAGATTGCAAAAATGATCGATCATTCCCTGTTGAGTCCGATCCTGACTGTGCCGGAACTGGAGGCCGGTTGCCAGCTGGCACTGGCATACGATGTGGCCAGCGTGTGTATCATGCCGTTTTATCTGAAACGCTGCGCAGAAATTCTGGAACATTCCCAGGTGGAACCCAGCACGACGGTCGGTTTTCCGCACGGAGGGCATGCGATGATTGTCAAGCTGCGTGAAGCAGAGCAGGCGCTGGAAGATGGCTGCACCGAACTGGATGTTGTGGTGAACCTGTCCCGCGTGTTGAGTGAAGACTGGAAATACGTTGAGACGGAAATTGGTCTGCTGACCAGAACAGCACATCAGGCAGGTCAGAAGATCAAAGTGATTTTTGAAAACTGTTATCTGGCCGACAAACACAAAATTGAGCTGTGTCGGATCTGCACCGCAGTCAATGTGGACTGGGTTAAAACCTCGACCGGTTATGGTACGGGAGGCGCCACCCTGGAAGATCTGAAACTGATGCGGGAAAATTCACCGCCACCCGTACAGGTGAAGGCGGCAGGCGGAATTCGCACGCTGGATAAACTGCTGGAAGTCCGGGACCTGGGAGTCAGTCGCGTGGGAGCCAGTGCCACCCGCAGCATACTGGATACGTGCCGCGAGCGGCTGAAACTGCCTGCGATTACATTTTGAAGCAACTTTTTGAGGGCAGGACTCAATTCTGGTTTAATTTTTTCATGTCTTCGGCTTCTTGATCCACATCAATCTCAGAGTCCACTTCTTCCTCCTGATGTAATGGCTCTGCTTCTCCACTACATCCAGACTGAAACGGAGCCAGACAGAACAACAACAGGAGCGATAATAAAAATCGGTTCATGGAACGCTTCTTTCCTTCTATTGATTATGGCCCGATGCAATGGGTCTGTAATGTTATGCTTTCGAGGCCCCAAAGGTTGGACAGGTAACCGGAAAAACTCTCGTCACATGTTGAAAGTGACGAGAGTTTTAGATTCAGAGAACAGACCAGCTTACCATTCGCCGAGCACATTATTGTCCTGGGGATGTCCCACATATCTCCAAGTCTGGTTGTTGATATTATTGGAGGCAAATCTGACTGCCCCATCGGCCATCAGGACATGCACGCCACCTACGTGCTTACTGAGAGCTGCCAGCAGGGCTCCTGTTGTACTTGAACCACCTCCACAGTCGGGCATGTTCTTATTATTCGGATTATAAACCGTTCCGTAGTAATGAGATTCGTACTTTTGCCCGTAGAACCAAGAGTAGCCCTGCTGATAGCTACCTGTGTACTTCGAGCCGGTCTGGCAGCTGGCCGGACAGGTACCAACCTCAGAAGAGTTTGAGGGTTGCTGGCTACACAAAGGGGCACTGGCAAATGTTTCCGAGACCATCATGGTATTCGATGTGCCATCATCCACATCGCGGATTCGCATCCGGCTATTGATACTAAACATGGATTCGGTATCATCGCGCCCCGAGTTCCCTTCCGTACCGCGGCAAGCCAGATAATTTGTCGGCGCATAACCACCATTGGGCTGACGAGAAGAATCACTCGGGCAACGGTATACCGGGAGTTTCGTTTTTCTGACACTGGCATTCGAGCCACCTGTACCAGGAGCTCGTTCAAAGTTAATCTTGTTGTAGAGCGGCGCCTGGTCGATGAAGGGGAGGATACGGCCCATCCAGGTGATCTGGCTGGTGGACCATGAATTAAGACCACTGTAAAAGTCTCGGATGTCCCCTGGTGGAAACATCTTGAAATTGTCGTGGTAATTGTGCAGTGCCAGGCCAATCTGCTTCAGATTGTTTTTGCACGTTGAACGTCGGGCTGCTTCCCGTGCCTGTTGGACAGCCGGCAACAGTAACGCAATCAGAATCGCGATGATGGCAATTACGACCAGCAATTCGATGAGGGTAAACCCTCGTTTCTTCGTGAGCAACATTTTCTTCATCTGTTGAACTCCTCGTAAATGAATAATGACTATGGCATTGGCGTACTTCCTGCTACATGAGGACGTAAAAAAATACAGCGATCTGCGAAGTGCTCTGCTGTATTGGAAAATTTGAATGTCTGTAACTTGTTTAATTCATGCTTCAAACCCAAGGTGAAGCATATTTGTATGAGAACACAATAATGAGATGGGGGGAGTAAAGGAGTTCACATTCCACGAAAATCTCGTGAAAACTCCGACTGACTCATTTATTCACTATAACGACTCAGTTCAGTATTGCCAGATTGTTTTCAAAAAAAATGAGAAGAGTAAGTTGTGGTGTTGAAATATTAGTAAGAAATCAACAGTAAAACCGATGCGGTCAACGATCTGGAAAGAGAAAAAGTGAGACAGTGAAGTTCAGATCGACTCTGGTCATATCAGTCAGGATACGCTGGAGTTCATACCTGGATCTGACTGATGCTGGTCTTTGCTCCGTCTGGGCTTGTTGTCAGATAAGCCCAGAGACACTGCGAGTTGCGCAGCGCGAAACGAATCGCATATTTGGCAGGCCGCAACGCGACTGGCGAACTGAATCGAGAAACCCTGCTGACTGACACGAACCGTTTCAGTTAAGTGTCTTTTTTGGCATTGTTGACTGCTTCTGCTTCAGAGGCGGGGTCCAACTCTTCAACTGGATCGGCGTCTGTTTCCGGTGTCATGGGCGCACTCGATCCACATCCAAACTGGAACGGAGTCAGGCAGAGTACAAACAGAATTGAGTAGAGGTAGCGGGGCATAGCGAGTTTTTTCCTGTTTCGATATCAAATAGAATCATCTGAATCACGTGAAATATGACTATCTGGGATGTAAGAACTGACAGCAGCTTTAAGAAAGTTCCTCGCCACCTGTTAAATCAGGTGACGAGGAATCTTTAAATGACAGCAATGTCAGGCTTACCATTCACCAATCACATTTCCATCCTGGTGATTCCCCAGATGTCTCCAGGTATTCAGATCGATATTTGAGGAAGCGAATCGGACTGCTCCATCACCCATCAGTACATGGACTCCCCCTACGTGCTTACTGCGAGCGGAGACGGTGGCCGTTGTGGAACCACTGCCTGCTCCACAGTCAGGGAATTTGGGGTTGGGAGTGTAAGTCGTGCTGTAGTAATGGGAGTGGTACTGTTGTGCCCACATCCAGGAATACCCCTGCTGGGCACCTGAGGTGTAGTTCCCATACTTCGTGGCACAAACAGCATTACAGGTGCCATTGCTGGCAGGCAGTTCGCTACACATGGGAGCGCTGGCGAATGTTTCCGAGACCATCATGGTATTCGAGGTTCCATCTTCAATATCACGAATGCGAACGCGACTGTTCATACTGAAAACGGAATTGGAGGAATTGTTTCCCGCTGTTCTGGATTGTCCGCGACAGGCCATGTAGTTCGTGGGGCCATAGGTTCCAGAAGGTTGCCGGGACGAATCACTGGGACAGCGGACGACCGTCAGTTTCTGTCTACGGATGCTGTTGTTAGGAGCTGCGCTGACACCATGCTCCATTTCCCAGTTGATTTTGTTGTAGAGTGGTGCCTGGTCCAGGAAGGGGAGAATACGGGGAATCCAACCCAGCTGACTGGTGACCCAGGATTGCACACCAGAGCCATAAGTTCTTCTGACGGCACCGGGAGGGAACGTCCGGAAGTTGTCATGGTAATTGTGCAGAGCCAGACCAATCTGTTTCAGATTGTTTTTACACTGCGAACGGCGAGCGGCTTCACGAGCCTGTTGAACTGCTGGCAATAATAAGGCGATTAAGATAGCGATGATAGCAATCACTACCAGCAACTCGATCAGGGTGAAACCTCTTTTCCGTTTGAGCAACACGCTTTTCATTACTTGAACTCCTGAAAAAATAAAGAAATGATTACGACATCTTTGATTCCTGTAAAAGGTGTATAAACGAAAATGCAACAGAAGAACGTAATGTTCCACTGTGCTCAAAGATCAAAATGTCTGGAGTCTTAACAATGAAAGCTTCAAATCACGTTGAAGCTTCAAAATATGTGAATACAAAAGAGAAGGGCGGGTACGCTGTTTGATATCTCAAAAAATCTGACCCATTTCTCGATCATAGCAAAACAGATCGTTAAATCCAGCTAGTTTTTTGGAAAAAATCGCTGAATGTATTTTTTCCTAATTCTTACCTCAAATATGTCTAGGTCTGTAAGAATGGGAAGGAGTTTAAAGTGGGAAGGGGAGGGATGATCGAAAAATCATCGTCTTGAGAGGAGTGATAATAAAGCTGAAATGGTGAGCGGGTAGAAATGTCAGATGAACCAGAAACGATCGCCTGGATCTGATTCATCTGAAAAAAATCAGCGGTTTTCCATGGCGGCTTTCTTTTGTGCAGCAGCCTCTTCTGCGGGGTCAAGCTCTTCAACAATGTTATGTTCGTCTTCTTTGACGATGGGCTCTTCCGCACCACAACCAGACAGGATGGGAGTGAAGCAGATGGTGGCAAGTAGCAGAAGCAGATATCGAGTCATGGATGATGTCTCCAGTTTTCCGTGGTTGGTTTCCTGAAACAGACAGGAACGTTTCGTGTAAAAGTATCGCCACCTGATTGAGAGACCAGGTGGCGATATTGGATTACAGGTATGTCAATTCTCAGCGCAGTTTACCATTCACCGATCACGTTACCATCCTGGGGATTCCCCAGGTTGATCCAGATCGTTGAATCGATATTGCTCGAGGCAAAACGGATGGCACCATCTCCGAGCAGGACATGCACGCCACCAACGTGTTTACTGCGGGCTGCCAGATGGGCTGCCTGCGAACTGGAACCACCGCCACAGTCGGGTTGAGGATTGTTAGGCGTATACCTGGTACCGAAGTAAGTTCCTTCGTAGTTCACCCCATAAAACCAGGAGAAGCCCTGCTGCGTTCCGCCCGTGTATTCGGTGCAGGTTGTCGGGCAGGTGCCATTCGTGCCAGTAGGTTGCTCGGAGCAGAGCTTGGCACTGGCATAGGTCTCAGAAACCATCAGGGTATTTGAAGTTCCATCTTCAATGTCCCGGATTCTGGTATTACTGTTATTCCAGAACATCGAAGTCCCTTTGTTGCTGGTGGTATTCATGGTGGTACCACGACAGGCCATGTAGTTGGTGGGACCATAGCTTCCCGAAGGTTGACGGGAAGAATCACTGGGACAACGTACTACCGGGAGTTTCACCTTGCGGAGGTTGCTGTTAGGAGTAGCGCTGACGCCGGTCTCCATTTCCCAGTTGATCTGGTTGTAAAGTGGTGCCTGATCCAGGAAGGGCAGAATCCGGGGGATCCAGCCAAGCATGCTGGTAGTCCAGGTCTGCACACCGGAGCCATAGGTACGTCGCACATCGCCCGGGGGAAACATGCGGAAGTTGTCATGATAATTATGCAATGCGAGACCAATCTGTTTCAGATTGTTTTTGCACTGCGAGCGGCGGGCAGCTTCGCGCGCCTGTTGAACTGCCGGCAACAGTAGAGCGATTAAGATAGCGATGATTGCAATCACCACCAGCAGTTCGATCAGCGTGAAACCACGCTTCTTAGCGAGCAACGTTTTTTTCATTCATTGAACTCCTGAAACTATGAAATTGAAACGAACAGATTACAGTTCAGAAAATAAAGACGTGCCATCACTTCCAGCCTGGCGACTGGTACGATGGAGAAAACGTAAGTTTCGTGTTTTCAGTGTTAACGATTGAGTGAGAGCCGGCTTGTGATTGGTGGCCGACACGAGAAAAAAGACGACTGAAGAGTCGTTAGCTGCAGTAAAGACACGCATGAATGGCATGAAATGCAGCTCGATCAGATAGGAGAATCATAGAGGGATTGGTGCTGGAATTCCAGTATTCACACCAGATTTCCAGCAAATAAATGATCAGTATTCTGAATGGTTTTATCTGGTTTTGAGGTGTGGTCAGTGCATGTGAAGCCGGATCATGTCCGCTCTGAGATTAAGGACTGATAAAAAAAAGAGCCAGAGGGACTCTGGCTCTTAAGAATTGTGTGTGCAGGCATAAACCTGACAGATTTGCTGATTGTTCAGCGATTATTTTTCATCGCCTGCTTTTGTGCTTCGGCTTCGACTGCCGGGTCCAGTTCTGCAGCAGGGTCTGTGTCGGTCTCGGGTGTCATGGGAGCACTGCTGCCGCAACCAAACTGGAATGGTGTCAGACAGACTACGAACAGTAGTGAGCGAAGGAATCTGGTCATTGTGTCTTTTTTCCGAATCGAGAATAGTGGGTTATCAAGTCCAATTTAAGATACGGAAATCGTGGTGTGATTTCCATGGGCAGATTTAACAAAAGAACCTCGCCACTTGAAAAAATACAAGTGGCGAGGAATTTTCATTCAGATAAAATTCAGGGCAGAATCTTACCATTCACCCAGGACGTTAGCATCATTGAAGTTCCCCAGGTTACGCCAGATGTTGATGTCGATGTTATCTGATGCGAACCGGATGGAACCATCAGCGAGCAGAACATGAACTCCCCCGACGTGTTTACTGCGAGCAGACAGGAGCGCATTCGTGGAACTCGATCCTGCACCGCAGTCGGGAATTTTGGAGTTGGGGGTGTAAACCGTACAATAATAGTGCGATTGATACTGTTGTGCCCACATCCAGGAATAGCCCTGTTGTGCACCTGAGGTGTTGCCTCCATAGACGGTAGCACATGTCGTGGCGCAACTGTTATTGCTGGGAACTTCGCTACACATGGGAGCACTGGCAAAGGTTTCTGAGACCATCATGGTGTTGGTGGTCCCGTCTTCCACATCGCGAATTCTGACCAGGCCATTCATTCTGAACATGGAATTTACATCCTGATTGGAACCAGAAATGTTACTCACCAGGGTATCAGAAGTCAGAGCCAGGCTGCGACAAGCCATGTAGTTGGTGGGACCATAATTTCCGTCAGGCTGTCGAGATGAATCGCTGGGGCAGCGGAGGACCGGTAGTTTCTCCTTGCGGATATTACTGTTGGGAGCTGCGCTGACGCCATGTTCCATTTCCCAGTTAATCTGGTTGTAAAGCGGTGCCTGATCCAGGAAGGGCAGGATGCGGGGGATCCAGCCCAACTGGCTGGTGACCCAGGACTGGACGCCGGAACCATACGTCCTGCGTACGTCTCCCGGGGGGAAACACTGAAAGTTATCATGGTAGTTGTGCAGTGCGAGACCAATCTGTTTCAGATTGTTTTTACACTGAGAACGGCGCGCTGCTTCGCGTGCCTGCTGAACAGCTGGTAAAAGAAGTGCAATTAAGATCGCGATAATTGCAATGACAACCAGCAGTTCGATGAGCGTGAACCCACGCTTCTTCTTGAGCAACACTTTTTCCATGTACTGGAACTCCCTGAAAAAGAGTAATGAAAACAACAAAAAAATTTGTTGAAGATTAGGTTTCAGTAAACGGACTCTCTTCGCAATTCAGTGAAGTTTGAAGAAAGCAGAAGCGGGCTTGCCAGCCCGGATAGATTGGTTAAGAAATAATTGTGTCAACTTAGACAAAAATTAATAGGGAATTTCTAAAAATAAAAAATTCCTGATTGCTATCATTCCGGCCTGGAATGTAATTGGGCGAATTCTTTCGTCCAGAACTCTACTATTTTAGAATCAGTGGCAGGGGGCTGGCAATATTTGTAGGTTCAAAAAACAGCACAATAATTTATAAGTTTTGTTCTGCTAATTGTTTATGATGCCAGAGCCTGCTCCCTGAGATGACTGGGAGATCCCCAAAGATACGAAATCATCGGGAACTGGAGTATCTAACACACAGATTCGTCGAAACGATTCGGGGGAAACGGGATAATCTGGTAATTTTTCATGATTTTCCTTTACGCATTCACCTGGAAGCCATCCAGGGCTTCACTTTTCTGTTCACGGGCCAGGCTGGAATGGATCAGGAATGAGCTGGCAGTAATGATTCCAGAATTCCGTAATATGGGGAGTTGAAACTGAGTCTCAATTTCCTTATATTATAGTATTCCGAGCGAACCGTGTATCAATCGCATGTTGCTGTGTCCCTTTATGTTGAGACCTTTAAAGAGATGACATTAAACCAGATCGTAAAAGGCCAGATCGCGCGTATTACCAACATTTCCGGTGAAGATGCGATTTCTATCCGTTTGATGGAAATGGGATTGATCGACGGTGAGCGGATCCAGTTGCTGGGAAAGGCTCCCCTGGGAGATCCATTGGAATTTGCGATTCGCGGCTATCGGCTGTCACTGCGTCTGAATGAAGCCAGATGCGTTGAAGTCGAGCTCGTTTAATCCAGCTCTCTCCTTGTTGACTGGGAGACTGCCAGCCGATCCCTCCAGCCGAAAGCGTCGCTTTCTGATTTTCTAATTCCATGATCAACTCTCCTGCCGCACCACAAAAGAAAATGACAATTGCCATTATCGGCAATCCAAACACAGGAAAGAGCACCCTGTTTAACCTGCTCTCCGGTGGGCATGCCCATATTGGAAACTTTCCCGGGGTGACTGTTGAGAAGAAGGTTGGACACGTTCGCTGGGAAGGGCGTGAACTGGATCTGGTGGATCTGCCCGGGACCTACAGTCTGGCCCCCCGTTCCATCGACGAGATGCTGGCTGTGGATGTGCTGCTGGGGCGACAGAAAGAGGTCGACCAGCCGGACGCGATTATCTGTATTGCCGATGCTTCCAATCTGGAACGCAACCTGTACCTGTTCAGCCAAATTCTGGATCTGACGATTCCTGTCATTCTGGTACTCAATATGTGCGATCTGGCCCGGTCGCGGGGAATTCAGATCGATGCAGAAGGATTATCGCAAAAGTTAAATGTTCCCATTGTTTGCACGGAAGCGCATCACGGTGTGGGAATCTCTGCCTTGAAAGAGGCGATTTTGCAGATCGAGCCAGGTTGTCGTCACCAGGCACAGCAGCTGTTTCCCGAGAGTTTTTATACCGAACGGAAGTTGCTGCAGGACAAGCTGCAGACAGATGAGAAGCAGTCGCCTCCGGATTTTCTGGTGGATCGTCTGCTACTGGACGTGGGTGGTTATGTGGAATCTTATTTTGAGCACCATGCCCAGAATGGATTGATTGATCATCTGCACGAGGCGCGGACCCGGCTCAAAGAATCCGGCTGTGCCGTTCCCGCCATGGAAGCCCGGCTGCGATATGCCTGGGCGCGGGAGCAACTGAATGGAGTGTTAACTCATCCGGATGATCACCAGGAGACGACTTCGGATAAGATTGATCGCTGGCTGACACATCCTGTATTAGGCTTCCTGTTTTTTTTCGTCCTGATGTTTTTCGTGTTCCAGTCGGTTTTCACCTGGGCCGGTCCTGCGATGGATTATGTCGAGTCGGGGCAGGGCGTCGTGGAAGAGGCTGCTCAGGCACTGGTGGGGCCGGGGCCGTTACGAAGTCTGCTGGTGGATGGTGTGATTGCCGGGGTCGGTGGTGTGCTGATCTTCCTTCCGCAGATTGTGATTTTATACTTCTTTATCGCTGTGCTGGAAGACAGTGGTTATATGGCACGGGCGGCCTATATTATGGACCGCCTGATGCGGAGTCTGGGGTTAAGTGGTAAATCGTTTATCCCGCTGATGTCTTCGTTCGCGTGTGCCGTACCCGGGATTATGGCAACACGTGTGATCGAAAACCGGCACGAGCGACTCACGACGATCCTGGTGGCGCCCTTGATGAGCTGTTCGGCCCGCTGGCCCGTCTATACGCTGTTTATCGCCGCGTTCATTCCGAACATTGTGTACTTCTCCATCGCGGGAAGTCCGCTTGTGTCGCTGCAGGGGGTTGTGTTGTTTGCCATGTCCTCCATCGGGGCGTTGATTGCGATTCCGGTCGCCTGGTTCCTGAAGCGGATCTGCTTTAAAGGAGAGGTAGCCCCCTTTGTGATGGAACTGCCCGGGTACAAATGGCCTTCGCCGCGGCACGTCTTTTACCGGGTTTATAACCGGGCCAAGTCCTTCGTGGTCAAGGCGGGTACGTTGATCTTTGCGACTTCGATTCTGATCTGGGCTGCGGGTTATTTCCCCGGGGACCACACAGAGCAGTTTAAAGTAGAAACCCGTCTCGAGGCGATCGATACTGAAATCGGTGAGATCGAGACGCAGCTGGCTTCTGCAGAGGAGTTGGAACCTGCCGCTCTGAAGGGGCTGGAAGGACAGCAGGCTGAACTCTCCGCAGAACAGGAAGTACTGGCAGAAAAGCAGAATCAGATCAGCAGCGAATTGGTGGAAAACAGTTTTCTGGGACAGGCCGGGCATTTCATTGCCCCCGTCGTCAAGCCCCTGGGCTGGGACTGGAAAATCGGCGTGGGGGTGATTGCCTCGTTCCCGGCACGGGAAGTGATTATTTCGACATTGGGGACAATTTACAGCCTGGGAGGGGATGTAGGTGAAGATGATGAAGGCTTGATCGGCTCGATTCGTTCTGCGACCTGGCCTGACGGGAGTAAGGTCTTCAATATCCCCGTGGCTGTTTCCATCATGGTGTTTTTTGCCTTGTGTGCCCAGTGTGCCGCAACACTGATGGTCATGCGTCGCGAAACCAACAGCTGGTTCTGGCCAGTGGTCTCCTTCACGTATATGACTACGCTGGCTTACCTGGGAGCCTTGCTGAGTTACCAGGTCGGAATGCTGTTGATATAAACAATGGAGCTTCAATGGTTCCGCTGTGAGCTGAACGCTCTTTTTTGAATGAGGTGAGACAATGAATCAGATCGACTGGCAACTGGTAATCGTTTTGCTTTGCGTAGCGACAGCCGGCTTATGCCTGGTACGCCGTTTGATCCATTTTTTCAAGCAACGCCCGGGGTGTGCCGGAGGGGCCTGCAGCGGATGTCCTTCGAGTTCTCCATCTTCCTCACCCAATTTTATTTCGCTCGATCAGTTGAAGTAGCCTGACTCAGAACTGATGTTCTCTCTGCCGGGAGGCAATAATTTCGATTCCCCGGTAAAGATGCATTTCTTTGATCCGTCTTGTGATAGACTGCGTTGTATGCATTGACCTGTAGCCAATTCAGTCTGAAATCAGGGAGAAAGCAAATGACGGAAGAGAAAATGTATCAGCCTCAATCCGGGTGGTTCCCGCTGGGGCTCTGCCTGGGGGGATTGCTGTTCGGAGTGATTTTATTCGTGACGGGGGCCATTTCTGAAAGTGGAGTCGCGGCGCTGCTCGGCGTCGTGTTGTTTTTGGCTGGTCTTGTCAATCTGTTTGGCTGTATGGCGGTGGCACCAAATCAGGCCCGTGTACTGCTGCTGTTTGGTGAATATAAGGGATCGGTGACGCACTCAGGATTTTACTGGGTGAATCCGTTCTTTTCGAAGCACAAAATTTCATTGCGGATTCGGAACTTTGAGACCGGATCGGTTTCGACTCCCGAGCAAAAGGATCAGGCGGGGAATATTATCCGGGCGAAAACCCGGTCCGGGGGGCGTCCTTCCAAGGTGAATGACCGGGATGGAAATCCCATTGAAATTTCGGCGGTCGTTGTCTGGCGGGTTGTCAATACGGCTGAGGCGATGTTTGAAGTCGACGACTTTGAAGATTTTGTCGCTGTCCAGAGTGAAGCGGCACTCCGCAATCTGGCGAGCCGTCACCCGTATGACAGTGAAGATCATGAGGTCTCCTTACGGGGCAATACCCCGCAGGTCTGTGATCAGCTGCTGACCGATATTCAGGAACGGCTGGATAAGGCGGGAGTGGAAGTGATCGAGGCTCGTATCAGCCATCTGGCCTATGCACCGGAGATTGCAGCTGCGATGCTGCAACGTCAGCAGGCCCAGGCGGTCGTCGCGGCCCGGACGAAAATTGTGGAAGGGGCGGTCGGGATGGTGGAGATGGCACTGGATCATCTGGCGCAGGGCAAAATTGTCGAACTGGACGCCGAGCGCCGGGCAGCCATGGTTTCGAATCTGCTGGTGGTACTCTGCAGCGATCGACACACGCAGCCTGTCGTAAATACGGGGACGGCCAGTCACTGAATCAGCTTTTCGGGCTGGGGGTCAGTCGGGCAAATCCGGAGTGCCTGACGGGGGTTGTCAACCGCGTGGAAAGGTCGTCCTGTTTGAGGGCCTGTGCCAGTTCGGCAAACACGGTGTCGGCTGCCTCGAAGTACTTGTCAACATGTCTGGTCTGATGGGCGAGCGTCGGGTAAAACCCGCTGCCTGTCAGGAAGCCGTGTTCCAGCATGCGAATGGTAAACAGGGTCCCCAGTTCGGCCGCCTGGGGATGGTCGAATGTGTGATGGAGCAGAACGGAGTGTCCGAAGACTTTGACGGGAAGTTGATGGCGTTTTCCCAGATCGCTCCAGCCCGCGCGGAATGCTTCGCCGATCTGGTCGATGTGTTCCCGGACGTTGACAGACTGCATTTTCCTGACGGTGGCCAGGGCAGCGGTTGGCCCGACTCCCTCGGTCCAGTAGGTGCTGGAGATGAATGAATTCTCTGCAGCATCCATGACAGAGCGTTTGCCGATGATGGCCGCGATGGGGTGCCCATTTCCGAGCGCTTTGGCGAAGACGGCGATGTCTGGTTCAATGCCGTAATGCAGATGCGCACCACCCAGAGTCAGCCTCCAGCCGGTGGTGATCTCGTCGATGACCAGGGTGGCTCCGCATTCATCACAGATCTCGCGGACCGTTTCAAGGAATCCCGGGTCAGGGTGAGTGTACCTTGTGGGTTCCATGACGACGGCAGCCAGTCTGGAACCGCGTTCCTTGACGATCTGTCGTAGACCATCGATGTCATTGTAAGTGAAGGGATGTGTGGTTTCGGAAAGTCCCATGGGGACGCCCGCCGGCTCCAGGCCGGGCAGCAGGTGTTTGTCGAGAGTGGTTCCCGTTTCGGCTGACTTGCGGGGGAGGTTGGTAGCCAGGTACCAGTCGCTCCAGCCATGGTAGCCGCACAGTGCGACTTCATCGCGGCCGGTCGCTGCGCGGGCAATCCGCACGGCGATGGCCATCGATTCGCCGCCGGTGCGACAGAAACGGGCCTGGTCAGACCAGGGGTGCAGTTCGGTCAGTAGCGCGGCCAGTTCAACCTCTTCAGGGGAGTTGAGCGAACTCATCGAGCCGAGTTGTACGCGGCGGACGACGGCATCAGTGACATCAGGATCGCGGTAGCCCAGCAGGCAGGAGCCGATGCCGGAAGTCGCCAGATCTTGGTATTTCTTACCGTCCAGGTCAATGACTTCGCAGCCGCTGGCTTCGCGGAAATAGCCGGGCCAGCAGTCGGGGGCAAACATTTCAGGACGTTTGCTGAGCAGCTGTGTGCCGCCAGGAATCAGCTGTTTGGCGCGCTTGTAAGTTTCCTGGGTCAGATTCTGAGTGGGGGCAGTCTGAATCCCAAGCAACTGGCGGGCGTTCGTGCAGAAAATGCGTTCGACATCAGGGTCGTTGAGTCGCAGAGTGTGGCAGGCCTGTTTGAGCGCCAGCAGGGATTCCAATCCGACGCGAGCCGGTTGGGCAAATGTGGATGTTTCCCAGTTGACATTCTGTTCTCCCAGCCAGAGGAACCCGTCTCCAATGCTGACGCAGCGTCCTTTGAGCTCGCTGACGGAAAAATCGGTTCCAAACATCAGCCGCGTTGTGCCGAATTCACGCAGAATGGCTTCAAAAGGCTGGGCTTCACAGATCGCGGATGTGTCGAAAAAGACGTTGTCCAGTCCGCGGAGAGAGGCGATGCCTTCGGTCGTATGGTTTCCGCAGAAGCCACGGGCAGCATGGGCCAGAATCAGTCTGGCCTCAGGGTATTGCAGGCAGTGGTCGCGGATGTAGTCCTGGTTGATCGGGTCGGCCAAGGCGCGGGCGCGGACCATATGCAGCATGATGGACAGGCTGTATTGCTGGGAGAGCTCCCAGACCCATTCGGGAATGAATTCCTGCGGTTCCGCTTCCAGAGTGTCTGTGCGATCTGCATAGACGTGATAGACTTTGAATCCACTGAAGGGGCCCGCTTTGATTTGTGCTTCTACTTCTGCAGGATCATCTGCGGGAGTCACGAGCAAGAGTGCTCGAGAGCCGGGCTGGTCTTTAATTTCGTTGAGGACAAACTGGTTGGCACCCTGCCGCTCGAGTTTTGGGTTGGGTATGGCAAAGAACAGGCCGGCAGACGGGCGGAGTGTCCCCATCCAGAGTTCCTGTTTCTCACAGTATTCCTGCCAGCCCGAAAAACCTGCGGAGTTTTCTGCGGAGGGGGGGAGGCCGGCGATCGCGTCCTGGGGACGATAAAAGTGGGCATGGGCATCAAAGCTGCCCGGCGGCATAAACTGCTTCAACTGCTGATCGAAGAGTGTTTTATCATCGGGAAGCTTGCTGTTCATCACTCTTGCCCTCCAGGTAGTGTGCGGCTGGTTTGTTGAGCTGATTGTCGAAGGAGAAACCGATCTGACTGAACTGCTGCTGCATCAGTTCCAGACCATTTTTGACAAAGATGATATCGGCCATATGGAACAGGAGACGAGCCCCCTTGCTCATCAGTTCCTGTGCATGTTCGGTATTGAATGTGGGCATGCCCCAGTGCTTGCCCTGGTTGCGTGCGGCCGTGGCGATGGCATCAATGGCGGCCTGGAGCCGAGGGTGATTGAACTCGCCGGGGAAACCTTCCAGGATGGAGAAGTCGGAGGGGCCCAGCATGAGGGCATCCACGCCCGGGATGGCAGCAATGGCCTCAGCCTGGTCGACAGCTGACTGTTCTTCCAGCTGGATCACGATGAAGGTGTTTTCATTGGCCTGCTCGAGGTAATCAGCAACCGGCATTGTGCAATAGGGCATGTCCGGGTTGCCGCCATCAAATCCGCGTTTTCCCAGGGGAGCGAATTTGGACCATTTCACTACTTCGGCTGCCTCCGTGGCATCGCTGCAACGGGGGTACATGATGCCTTGCGCTCCGGCTTCCAGCATCCGACCCAGTCGCATGAATTCGCCATTGGCAGGGCGGGCCAGGATGTCGGAGGAGCCAACCCGTGCCGCCCGCATCAGTTGGGTGGCGGTTTCCAGGCTGTAAGTGTGGTGCTCCATGTCCATCCAGATTCCATCAAAGCCCATCAGGCTCGTCAGTTCAAAGACGCTCGGGTCCAGGAGATGCAGCTGAGTAAACAGAACCGGTTCATTCTGGTTGAGTTTCTGTTTGACGCGACTGGTTCTCATCAGGGACATCCTTCTGGTAGTAGCATGATGTTGTGGGATTGGATGGATAAGTGATATTCAATAAAATATTGTATGACAAATAAAACTGCAAGTCTCTCATGGATTGTCTCTGGGGTCAGTGTAGATTGCTTGTAATTGGGGTTTTGTAAGTGGTGTGCGAACATGGCTCCATTTTCCAGTCATTGACAACTCTGCTCTAATTGTATGATAATAAGGCCATGAAGACCGATTCTCAGCAAAATACCATGTCGACCCAGCTGGCAGAGAAGATCCGCAGTCGCATCGTTCAGGAGCAGTTGCCTGCCGGTCATGTGTTTATGACGGAAGGTCAATTGGCCGAGGAATATCAGGTCTCCCGGACCATTGTGCGGGAAGCGGTCAGCCGCCTGCGCGCTTTGGGGATTCTGGACGGCAAGCAGCGTAAGGGGTTGGTAGTCAGGAGACCGGATCTGGTCCAGTTGCTGTCCGAAAGCCTGCCTCTGTTAACGGTCTCGCAGAATGACCGGGACGAGTTGAAACTGCTGCGGTATGTACTGGAGATCGGTGCAATTGAGCTGGCTGTCAGGAATGCCACTTCCGCGCAGCTGAATCAGCTGGATTCACTGGTAGAAGAGATGCAGTGTTGTGCAGAGCGGCAGGAGTGGGAGCGTTCGGTGGAGCTGGATCTGGCGTTTCATACTCTGGTTCTGGAAATGACTAATTCCAGGTATGTCGCTGGAATGCAGCAGATTCTCGCGGAATATTTTCACAGTCTGCCTGAGGTGGATACCCTGGACTCCGCGCAAACGGCGCGAATTGTCTGGGAACATGCTGAGCTGGCCAGTGCGATCCGCAGGCAGGACCTGGAGCACGCCCGTGTCCTGATTCGGCAGCAGTTCCAGGACTTGATCTGAAGCAGAGTGGGGCTCTGTTTTTGCTTGAGGGGCGAAATGCCATCAAAGCGGAGTGTCTGGCCAGCAATAAAAAAAGAGGGGGCCATGCTGTCACGTGCATGACCCCCGCCGTTCAGGGACTAGTGGGATAGAATCGCTTCTGATACTACCTTGGATCCGCATTTCATTTGCCTGCTGTCAGGTAATTGTTCCGAGGGGGAATAATCTTACTATTGAAAACTGAATTTTTTTAAGTTTTCATGAAATCAGCCGGGCTGAGTTTTTGCGTGAGGTATTTCCCTTACGCTGGTAGGGGATGATTTTCTGTCTGAAGAATGCAGAGGTGGGTGTGCGGTTGAGAGAGGCTTTATTCAGGCAGTTCTGCGGGATCCTGCAGGTTGACTACAGACTCCCACGAAGAGCCGATTCTCAGTTCATCGAAGCGATATTTGCCCGATTTGCCTGCATGAATGCGGACGTGGGGGTAAGTGTTGGAATCGTCGAAGGGGGAAGAAATGCAGGTCCAGATTAAAGGCTCCTGGTCGGGAATGGTTTCATTTTCGTAAAAGGCTCTCAGGAAAATCTGGTCCGGGGCGTTCTCGCTGGCAACAATCTTGGCGACATAAAAATAAGTGGTTTCAGGGAGTAGAGGGGGGGCTTTTTCCAGAGTCTGTCCTTTGAGTGACAGGGTCGGGTAGTTCTGGGAATTGATACCAAACAGAAGCTTGTTTCTTTGACCTGAGAGTTTGTCAACCTCTTCGGATTGCAGGGAAATGTTCCCGTAATGGTAGCCGGAGGCAGTCGGTTCGGCTGCCTGCTGGATGAAGAAGCTGACATAGTAAATGGCATCTGTGTCGAGGCGGACTGGTTTTTCCAGGGAACGCCAGGCGGTATTGCCTCTTTCCAGTTCAATGCAGCCTGACTGGTCTGTCGATTTTAGATCCGGCTGGAGCGAACGTTCCGGCAGGCTTTTTCCCGGTGCGTTGCCTGGTTTGTTGGCTCGATTGCGCCAGTGTGTCGTCCAGCCAAAACCGGAGTTTCGCCAGTCAGAGAACCGGGGCGGATCAGCAATCTGGGGTGGGTGGAAGCTGTCGTATGCCAGCAGTTCCTTGCGAACGGCCGTCAGGGCTTTGGGCTGGCCGGGGACTTCGCGTTTGAAACGGTTCGGGTCCAGATGAATTTCCTTGTTGGATTCGGGCTCGATCAGGCGGGCATTTCCTTCGTTGATGACCAGGGGGGCAGAAATTTCAGCAAGTTCCATTTCGGGTTGTACGCGGACTGCCCCCTGGAAAACATGCAGTTCAGTTCCTCCCTGTTCATCGACTTTGGCCCCATACTCTGTGCCGATATCAAAAAAACGGGCCTGGGGGGTAATCAGTTCAAATTCAGGCGAGGATTCATAGCCGTGCAGCACGACAGATCCCGAAGCAACTGTTGCACAAGTGGCAGAGTCGATGTTGATGGTCGTGGGGCCTTCGAGTATGAGACGCACTCCACTATCAAAGCGGAATTCGGCGATTCCCTGCAGCAGGGTCAGGTTTTTGGAAAGCAGCCTCTGTCCGGAAAAGCGAGGGGGATTTTCATTTCCCCATTTGCAGTCAAAGGAGCGAGAGAGTGTGGCGACATACGGCTGGTTCATCTCCAGTGGTACGCCTTCCTCCTGTTTTTCTTTCTGAGCAACCCGAACTGGTTGATTCCAGAAAAAATGGTCCGTCATCCACCATTCAGCCAGCAGAATGATGCAAACGGAAGCTGCCGCGACGAGCAGATAGGAGACGGTAGAGAATGAACTTCGCCCCGTGTGGGATTTTTGTATTTCCCGGGGAGTGGTCGAGGCATTGATGCCCTGAAGGATGACCTGATCAAGTTTCTGCAGGCGGCTGTCGTTGTTGGTGTCGATTCCGGAATTGATATCCAGCAGATCGAAATAGAGTTTACGGGCCTGGGGATTCTCCAGCAGTTTTTTTTCAAACTCAGCGAATTCGTCAGCGGATAGATTGTCATCCAGAAGCTGATTCAGCAGCTCATCAAAACGGGGAGGGATATCCTGGACGCTCATGCCATTGTCCCCTCGCGTTTCAGTTTCCGTTTGACGCAGTCAGCCAGTTCGCGTCTGAGCGTGCTCAGGCGATTATAGAGCGTCTGGACGGTTTTTCCTGCCTTTTGGGCAAAATCCTTGATGGACTGTTTTTCCTGTGTGGAGTGGATCAACAACTCCTGATCAGCCTGGCTCAGGCTGTAAAAGCAGTCTTGCAGGAGCTCCAGCCTGAGATTGTAATTGCTCAGATGTTGCATACGCTCCTGCGACATGGTTTCGATTAACTCCTGACTGAAAAAATGTCGATCACGCTGATTGCTTCTGCGAAAGTTGCAGACGGTGAAATATACGATCCCACAGGCCCAGGCAAAGAAGTCACGATCCTGATCAAATTCATCAAATTTATTCCAAAGTGTCAGGCAGACATGTTGATATACGTCCTCTGCATCGGAATTGTGGGGTACAAGCGTACGAATATACCCAAATATGCGTAATCGCTCTTGCTCCAGAAATGATGTAAACATCTCTCTGGAATCTTGATCAGGAGATGAGGTGGTTGTGGACATACCGCCGTGGCGCTCCGTTCTGAAAAGTCTGCAGGCCTGCCAGATTGCTACTATACAGTCAAAAATCCGGCATTAAAACAAATCTTGCAAACTTCAGGTGAGAACAGAAAGCCTGACCTGATTTTTTCAATTTCAGCAACCGGTGGGTGAGGGAACTCCCCGCAGGAAAATACCTCAGGCTGCTAATAGGAATTGTTCAATGGGCAATGAGATCTAATGTCAAATTTTTGAAAAACGTTTATAATTATCGAGATTTCTGGTGCTTTGGAGATCCAATCGTATTTAATGGAAGTAAAGATAATCTGATTAGAGAGACTGAATACAGTCCATCAAATTAGTCTTATAGATGTAGTAGTCCTTTAAAATCAAATGTAAAGACGGTTTTTCTAAAATATTGGAAAGAGTCTCATTGATGCAAAAGATCGAACTGAAATCCGTGTATTCGTTCCGAACAGGTCTGTTGAGTCTGTTTCTGCTCTCCGCAGGATTTGGCTGTCAGGATCCACAGGATATCGCCCGTCAACAGGAGGCGGCCAACGGAAACCAGCAGCAGGATCAGGCCCCCGCGCCTGCGGAACAGGAAATGCCTGCACCGGCAGGACAGGCTGAACCTGCGCCTGCCGCAGCTGATGCGGGCGCAAATCAGAAAAAGAGCATCCTGCAGAAAACCACTGCTGTGGTGGTGGATGCCAAGAAAGCGCTTGAGGATCCTGCCATTACGATAGTGGATGGCAAAATTAAAGGGGTCGATCCCTTTTCTCAGGCTGGCAGTGCTTATGTTTCGATGTCTTCCAAAGTGAGCACGCTGGGAATGCAGCAGGCGATCAAAACGCACAAGGTGCTGAATGATCGTTTTCCCACCTACGACGAGTATATGAAGATCATGAAAGAGAACCGGGTTGAGTTCGCGGCATTACCTCCCTACAAAATGTACGGCTATAATGCTGAGACGGGTAACATCCTGGTTCTGGAAGATGGCAAGAAAAAGGCTCAGCTCTACAAGGAAGCAGGCATTCCGCTCGACTAGGTTCTGTGCGGCTGTTTGGCATGGGATCTGCGTCTTACCTCTATTACCCCTCAAATTGAAGTGTGAATGTTGATTTCAAGCAACATTCGTTTCAAAACAGAATCATCATGTTGTTTTTTCGCAACATGTTGAGTCAGTGGAGAAAGAGGTAAGTCCCATGAAATACTCAGCATCAGGCGGGATCAGAAAACTGCTCGCCAAATCAATTCTGTTGATTGCAGTCGCCTGTGGAGCTGCCGGCTTCAGTCTCAACAGTCAACAGGTACAGGCTGAGAACTGGATGTATAACCGCTCCTACTACAGCCATCAGTTACCACCGGAAGTGGCGGCCCGCTATCCGCGTCCCCAGAGCCGGTCTGCTTATCGGGTTCCCGAGCTGGCAACCACACCTGGGTTTGCGATCCGGGGAGCGCGTCGCTGGAACTACGTGCGACTGTATGCGGGTAACAGTTATGACACTACGATCCTGCGTAGTGATACTTTTAACGTGGTCCCTCCCTAAGATCACCTGAATTCAAAATCTTTCAGGCGGCCCATGATCGACGATGATGGGTCGCCTGTTTTATTTCAGGGGCGAGGGATGAGCTCAGGGCTGCTGCCCGTTCTTCTCGGCCAGCGCTTCGTAATAGCGCTTCACCTGTTCCTCATACCGGGGCAGAAATTTTTCGGTATAGATATTCAAGAGCTGTTGCCGCATCGCGGGGGGCAGGTGCCCCCAGGCATCTTTTATATAAGGGTTCCGTTCGGAAAGCTGGCCCGGGGTGACTTTTCCTTTTTCCTGTCGATCGGTCGACTTCCGGGCAGGTCCCTGGGTGGGCTGATTGCCTGCTTGCTGATTCTCTCCGGCCTGGTCATTCTGCTGTTGTTTCTGCTGAGACTGTTGCGGGGCATCAGACTGCTTTCGTGATCTCATGCGTTGCACGGTTTTTCCGGGACTCGATTCGATCAACTGGATCAGTTCTTCCAGATCTTTGACTACCTGTTGCTGGATTTGCTGGGTTTCTTTTCCTGTCTGCTGATTGGCGATGAGTTTGCTGGCACGTTGCATCTCTTTGATGATCGGCTCGACCGGCAACTGGTTGCCCTGGCGGACTTTGGGGATCTGTCCTGGTTTGGGACGATCCGGGGACGTTTCGGGAAGCTTCAGTTTATTTTCATTCTTCTTCTCAGGGGTTTTCTGTTCTGGTTGACTGTCTGCAGAATCAGGCTTTTTCTTCAGCAGCTCATCTGCTGCGAACAGAGGCAACGAGAGTGTACTCACTGTCAAGCCGGCGAGGCAGACCCAACGTCGAATTTGCTTGATCGGTATGGATGGGGCTGGTTTCATTTTTTGATCTCAGGTAGCTGTTCTGTATCGTCGGACTCTGAACCATTCAAAAGTGACATCAGTTCCCGGGAAAGTTCCGCCAGATCAGCCTGGTCTTCCGCGAGAAGCTTACGCTGCTCCTGCTGTGCGGGCGTCAGTTTCTTTTGCTGACTGATCGATTCATTAAATCGGGTGGTCTGCTGCAGCAGTTCTTCCTGCATCAGTTTGAGTAAACGCAGTTGGGCAATCAGCGGAATCTGGTCTTGAGGCGGCTGTAAGGTGGGCTCACCTTCCTCTGACTCACCCTGCTGGAGGCTCTTTCGCTGTTTCAGGATCTGCAGGATTTCTTTCAGTTTGCTTTGAGCCCGGTTTTCTGCGGTCAGTGTTTCCTGGTCTGTCAATCGCTGCTGAAGCCTGGCGACTGCGATCTCCAGCTGATCGCGGACTTTCTGGATTGCCAGCACAAAGACCGGGGCTGCTGTCATTTTTTCGACGAACGCTTCTGTCTGGCTTTGCAGATCCCGTTCGGTTTCCGAGAGCTGTTTCAGTGACTTCAGCTGTCCCCGCGACCAGCGTCCGCGTTCCAGGCGCAGCTCTTCCAGCCGGGTGGTCTCGGTAATAACTGCCTGTTGTCTTTCTATCAGAGACTCGATTTCCGATTCGAGTTTCGTGAATTCTTCAAATGCGAGCGTTTCCTCCAGTTCCTGTCTGCGGGAAGCCAGTTCGCGCTGTGTCTGCTCGAGGTCGTCCAGCGACTCATTCATCTCCTGCTCGGCCTGTTGTGTCTGTCCCTGGTCCAGGGCGTCGTTCACTTTTGACAGTCGCTGACTGGCCCGCCGGACTGATTCGGATGCCCGGTTCAAACTCAATTTCTGCAGTTGATCTTCAAACTGTTTCAGCTGCTGCTGGAGCTGCTGCTCCTGTTTCGCAAGTTGCTGGAGCTGTTTCTTTAATTCCGCTTGATCAGAATCTTTCGAGGCAGACTTCAGTTTCTGCAGGAGGTCCTGTTGCTTCTGTTTTAACTGGCTGAGTTCCTGCTCGGACTGTTTCAGTTTTTTGATGAGCTGATCGGGGGAGTCTGAGGACTGATTTTCGAAGATGTCTTTAAGCTGCTGCATCGACTCCTGGATCTGCTGCTGTTCCTGAATCGCCTGTCCAACCTGGTTCTGCTTGAGCCGGTCCGCGGTTTGCTGCATTTTTTCGGGTAACGACTTTTTACGCAGGAAATCGATGGCAGCCTGTTTCTGGAACTGATCTGTCCCAGAGTTTTCCCTGGTTTGCGACTGCATATTGTCCAGCAGGTCTCGGAAGGATTTGAAATTGTCAGATTGTCGTTCCTGGCGGCTGGCCAGTTTTTCGAGGTCTGCCTGGTCCTGCAGGTTCAGGTTGGAAAAGGATCTGGTAATCGTGCGTTTGGCCAGCTCGGCAGTCTGGTCCTGGATCTCTGACTGTTGTGCGATCTGTTCTTCCAGCTCGGAGACCAGGTCTCTGGTTTTCTGCCATTCAGAGAGGGATTGCAGCATCTTGTCCAGCCGATCGATCACCTGCCTTTGGCCCCGTTCTGCCACGGTTAATGCTTCCAGTGGTTCTGTGTCACGGTTTGACGTTGAGGGACGCGTCTTCTCTGCCGACGTTTGATTTGCGGGGTCAGGCTTCTCATCCTTTGTTGGGGATGTCTCAGTTTTCGAATCGACGGATGACTGCAGTTTCTTGCGGGCCTGGGTCATCTGTTCCTGAATCTGCGGGAAGACGTCCTGGTTCAACCGGGAGAGTTCCGTGCTCAATTCAGACAGTCGCTGCTGCATGCCGGGGTCCTGAATGCGGTTCCATTTCAGTTCCTGCAGCAGTTCTCTGGCACGCTGTTCCAGTCCGGTACGCGGGCTGGAAAGCTGAGAGGCGACCCGTTTCTGGTCCATCTCAACCTGTTTGATGGTATCCAGTTCCTGCGAACGGACCTGTCCAACCCGTTCCAGCTGATGCTGCACATCCTTGATTTCGGTATTGAGCAGTCGCTGATCTTTGAGGACGCGCGTCAGTTCTTCCAGCAGTTGAGCATGGCGGTTGACGAGTTCGTTTGATTTATAGGTCGGGCTGACAATCGTCAGAACGCGGGAGATGCTGCTACCGGTATGAGTTGCGGTTAAGCTACTGGAATCGTTCGCGGCAAGTTCCGCGGATTGGAAAAAGTCTGTGGCTTCAGCACGAAAGATGATGCGATCGCCTTCTGCTAAAGGCAATTCGGCCAGGTTCCAGTTCTGGTTGATGACCAGTTCGGTTGCCGGTTTCTGCACGGTAAAACGGAGGGGGAAGGTCTCCGAGGGGCGGTCCGTTCTGAGGGCACGCGAGAGTGATTCCTCACGCGATGATTTCTGATACCGAATCAATGCACTGTCGATGGCAAGATCATCGCGAATCGCCACGGTCAGGGGGATCTGCGCGCCGGGAGTGACCTGCAGGTCGGTGTCCGGTTTTTCCAGAAACACTTCGGGCACTGCATCGGTCATGCCGGTGACTTCGTAACGATCCGGAGAGGGGGGACGGAAGCCCTGGTCATTTTCAATGTCGAACCAGTAGGAATAAGTGCCCGGTTCAGTGATCACGAATTCTGTTGTGAAATGCTTGCGGTCACTGTCGAGTTTGACAGGTTGGGGCTGCTGATCTTTGACGCGCAGTGCGACCGATTTCAGTAATTTGTTGGAACTGGCTGTCATCTCGACTCTGGTTCCGACTAACGCCTTAAAATGACCTACACCGGATGGGAGACTGGTTTTGGGCTGTTGTGAATATTCCGGAGGAGTGAGTGTGACCTTCTCAAGTTGAATCGTGGTGGGAGGGACCGACTGGATTATCAGCCAGGGCATATTGGTGTCATCGCCGCCTGCGGCTCTCAGCTTAACGGTCTTGCTGGAGACAACCAGCGACCCGGTTCCCAGATCTCGATCGACGCCCGTGGCGGAATCCGGTACGGAAACGAGTCTGAGTGGTTCCGAATAGATTTGCGGATGGAGTGTTGATTTCTGGCTGGTCTGGTATTCGAGCCGCAGATCTTCCGGGGGGGCGCCTTTCCGGTTTTCGACAAAGAACTGGAAGGTCTGGCCTTCCACTACCTGATAGGGATTTCCCGGACTGGTTTCAATCGGAATCAGATTCTCGTCCAGAATCTGCAGTTCGACGCTTTGAGGCCACTGGGGGGCAGAGAAGGGCAGCATCAGGCGGTGAAAGCCGAGCATCATCTGCCGCGGATGCAGGATAGAAATTCCAGCCAACAGCAGACAGAGGAAAGCCGCGGAAAACATGATTTTTCGAATCGGGTGTGTATCGATCAGCTCCAGAAAATTGATCTGTGCCGCCTGCTGATAGGACTGTTGAATCACGGTCTGCCGCATCTGGGCAGAGCCGGCATAATGTGCTGCCGGTTGACTGTCAAACTCGATACTGCTGGAAAAGCTGTCTTTCAGAGCCGGATAGCGTTTTTCAATTTTGAGTGCCAGGTCCAGGTCTGTGACTGGGGTTTGCAGGGGAACCAGCAGGTGTTTCCAGGTGGTCCAGATCAGAGCTGCTCCGATGCCAAGTGCAAGAATGAGCCTGATTACAGGATCCGTGATATCCAGACTCCAGTCCAGCGCGATGGCAAGCAGTGCCAGGGAGAGCAGGATCGTCAATCCCCAGCAGATCCCATTCAGCCAGATCAGCTGCTGAATTTTCTGATGCAGTTGCTCAAGTTGTACTCGAATCGAGTGCGGCATACGTGTGTCTTGAAAGTAACAGGAAATTCATTTACCAGGGTTTCATTATACCAGTCGAAACCGTTTTCTTAAGAGCCATTCCGCAGAGATCAGTAAAGTGAAGAGAATCAGAAATTCCCAGCGGTTCCAGAGAGGAATCGGTTCTTCATTTTCCAGCGGGATTGGATGTCCGGCGGGAATCGCATCCGGCAGCTGTTCTGCATCCAGAATATGAAAATACTTACCGCGGGTTTCCCGGGCCGTTTTCTGCAGGTCAGCCCGATCCATATCGCGGTTCAGGAGTTCCTGCTGAGAGATTTCGACCCGAAAATCGTCCGCGGGGGGCGTCCCTTCCAGGATGGGATGTGCCACCCAGGTATGGTAAGCGCCTTCCGGAATATTGGAATAACTGCCTTCAAAGATATTGGGGGATGTTGGCAGCGGTGTCAGCTGCACAGGACGCGAGGCTTCTCCTTTGCGTTCGAGCATGACGGTGACCGGTTCGGAGTCGGAGGGGATCAGACGTTCGTCGAGAAATTTGACGCGAAACTGGACCGTATCTCCCTGCTGATAGGTTTTTCGATCCAGGGTGAGTTCGACAGCCTGTTCCTGATTAAGCAGCTTCGAGCGGCTCAGGTAGCGGATGGCCTGCACCCAGTAGCGGGAGTAATACAGATCGCCGACCAGGTCCCGCCAGCGCCACAGATCATCGGTGGCGTTGAAGATCACTTTACCGGCCCCGACGCGCTGGGTTGAGATAATGGGGACCGGTTTGCCGTTCTTCCCCTTTTGAGTGGGGTGAATCGCAAACACGGTTGCCCCGGGTTTGGTATTTTCGGCCGTGTAATACCAGTAGAGTTCCGGCAGGTTGTTCCAGATTCGTTGACTTTCATTCGCGTTGTCAGCAAAGCGAAAGATGGAAGTGCTGAACTGGCCTTCGGTAGTCAGTTCCGGTTGAAAGCCTTCGATGACAGGTGTGTATTCTGTTGACGGGGATGCTTTGGAAATTTCGACGGGCAGCAGTTCCTGAAGCGGAGTATTGAAGTAAGCCTGCGGTGAAAACCGGGGACCGGCAACCACGATCAGTCCGCCCCCCTTTTCCCGGACGAACTGGTCCAGGTTTTCAAAGACCGCCTGACTGAAATAAGCGGGGTCTGCATCTCCCAGAATGACCACATCGTACTGGTACAGGTCCTCTTTTTTGACGGGGAAATAGTCGAGTGCAGTCGCGTCTTCGGAGGAATATTCGAGGTCCGATTCCTGCAGGATACTCCGCAGTTCAATGGTTTTGTCACGTTCGAGCAGATGTTTCAGATAGCGATATTCATAGCGGGGGACCGAATCGACCAGCAGGACCCGGATCTTCTGATCAAGGACCGAGACCTGGCCGCTCTGCTGATTGTTTTTCTGATTGACCTCACCCTCGACCGGTTCGACTTCAAATTCATATTCAAACAGTCCTGGAGTGGTCGGGGTAAAAGTCAGTTCAATCTTCTGAAATTCTTTCTGGGAATTGACCGGGATCTGACGCGTGACCAGGGGACTGCCTGTCCTGGCGTCTTTCAGGACCAGGGACAGTGTCCCGGAGTTAATGCCGAACGTCTTGATTTTGGCAGACAGGTTGACCGGGTCATTCACGAATGCGACATCATCGACCAATAGATCATAGAGCTGCAGATCGCGCACTGGTTGCTCGCTGCCGATGCCGACGGGAAAAATGGGGACCAGCTTGGATTTTGCCAGGGGAGCAGCGCGGGATAACCTGTCGAGTTCGCCCGTACTTGAGATGCCATCACTGAGGACGATGATTGCTGTGGGGGGAGTGCCGCGAAAATCGTTGAGGACTTTCTGAACGGCGTGGTAAGGCCGCGTCTCTTTGCCTGTGGGTTTCAATTGTCTAAGCGGTTCCTGTGCAGACTTTTGATCGAGCTGATCCAGGAGATCCGGATCGCCCAGTGGCAGGCAGTCTTCCGAAAAGTGATACAGTCGGAGTTTGTGTTTCCGTTGCAGGTCTGTCAGGAATCGGGCGTCGTTTTTGACCAGGAGCGACTTGCCCAGCGCGAGTCGGGTCTGGCCTGTGAACTCTTTTAATCTGGATGGGCTGACTTCTGCATTGCTGGAATAATTGTCTTCCAGTCCCATGCTGGAAGAATCGTCGACCAACAGGGCGACAAACGGAAGCCCGGTACGATGGATGGTGAGCGTGAATTTCGTCAGGAACAGCACGACGATCAGGAACAGAGTCAGTCGGATCCCGACGAGCAGACACTTCTTTTTGAGATCCAGATGTGCTGTATCTTTAAGGTAAGCAAAAATCAGCAGAAAGATGATCCCCGAAGCCAGGAGCAGTACGACCCAGTCGGGCATCCAGGCGGGCCAGGGAGTATTCCAGTGAAAATTCCATGCGGAACCCTGTCCCGGCCCGGCGGCGGGGATATCAAAATATGATTCCAGAGCTCGTTTCAGCGTTTCCATGTGTGCTGTCTAAGGAATTGAAAACAAAGGACATGTCTGATGTGATTGCCACAGTCATGGGGAACAGACCCTTATATTGTATTCAGATCATCCAGCAATTGCTGTTTTTCATCTCCCTCGAGCTCCGATTCTGCAATATTTTTTGCCTGTTGTGTGTATGTTTCTACTTCTTCCGGCTTATTGGCGACGGAGGCAGCCCGGGCCAGGGCCTCGTATGCATAAGCCAGGCAAAACGGCTTAAGATGGTTGTCCTGCGTCACTTTCAGGCAGAGCATGGCGTAGCTGAGGGCATTACTGGGCTGGTTGGTGACGGCATAGACGCGTGCCAGCTGCCAGTAGGCGATCGAAATATTTTCCGGAGTATGTTCCTCGAATTGTGTCCAGTGCCAGTGGGAGGCATGGCAGGCCGAGATCATGGCCAGATTTTCTGCAGCGGTACGGTCTGCTTTATCCAGGTAATCCCAGGTTTTATTGAAACAGGTTGCGGCAAAGTGGCGATGAGCCTGTTGCGAATCAAAAGCAGGGCTTTGCATAGCGAACTCCTTTCAGGGAGATTCAGTTGAACAGCAGACATTCGAGACGGCGGACATGGAAATTGCTCTTCAGACAGAATCCATTTCGAGGCATAATACATTGTATCGCAGCTGGTAAAGAATTATAAGAACCTGGAAAAAATGTGCCAAAACTGAGGAAATGAAACGGATTTCAGTCAAACCCAGCTATAGCTGTCTATCTTATCAATTTTCTCCAGATGACCGGCTTGATGCAACAGGATCCTGTTATTCGATAATGTTTATCCAGTCGAAACAAAAGTCATAACCAATGGATTCAGCACGCGTTGATTCCCGATAGAAAGAGTCGAGGGATTTCGGACTGATCTTGCCGAAATCGAAACCCGCTGGAACTGATGTCAGCGGGATTTCCTGTCGGGCTTCAGATAGACATTAAGGCGATTATGATCCTGTCAAAAACGAATACGCATCAACAGGGATTGTTGAATCAGGATTTTCGGCTCGACTCTGCCGGATTACCTGCTTCTGCGCATCTGGTCGGCATTTGTGGATCCGGTATGAAGGCACTGGCTGAATACCTGGCGAGTGCAGGTTGCCGCGTCACCGGATCCGATATGAGTCCGTCGCTTCCTACCGATCAGGCATTGCAGGAAGGGGGCTACCGGGTTCATCAGGGGCACGATAAGCGTTTTGTTCCGGAAGGAACCAATGTGCTGATCTATAGCCCGGCGATCGGTCTGGCGAATCCCGAACGTC
The DNA here is from genome assembly GCF_007748155.1 of Gimesia panareensis. Classification (GTDB taxonomy): domain Bacteria; phylum Planctomycetota; class Planctomycetia; order Planctomycetales; family Planctomycetaceae; genus Gimesia; species Gimesia panareensis. Next base: position 5,797,954 of record NZ_CP037421.1, on the reverse strand, counting down.
GTTTCGCTCAGCGAATGGGCATTCCTCAGCTTTCGTACACGCAGATGCTGGGAAGCCTGATGCGGCAGAAGCAGGGGGTCTGCATCGCGGGGACGCATGGGAAAAGTACCACGACGGCGCTGACAGCGTTTGTTCTCGAAAATGCGGGTGCTTCGCCATCAGCGGTCATCGGAGCGGAGCTGTGCAGTCAGAACCTGAATGGCTGGGCAGGAGAAGGGCCTCTATTTGTAGCGGAAAGCTGTGAATACCAGCGCAGCTTTCTGAATCTTTATCCCCACTATGCGGCAATTACGAACATCGAGCCTGACCATTTTGATTACTTCAAGAATCAGGATGATATGACTTCCGCCTATGCCGAGTTTGTGGCCCGGATTCCCGCCGATGGTTCACTGATCATGCCTTCCACCTGTCTGGGAGCGCAGCAGATCCGCGAGGCCTGTCGTTCGAACGTGTCGACGTTCTCACTGGAACAGGGAGCAGACTGGTGGGCAGCGGATATCAAACAGACCGGTTTCGGACAACGATTCAGACTGTTTCACCAGGGAGAATACTTCTCTGAGATCTCGCTGCAGAAGCGGGGAAAGCACAACGTGAGCAATGCCATGGTGGCAGCGATCCTGTGTCATTCTGCGGGAGTGTCTGCAGAAGATATTCGTGAAGGGATCTACCAGTTTCCGGGAATTCGCCGGCGCTATGAGCGGAAGGGGTCCTATAAAGGGATCACACTGTTTGACGACTATGCACACCACCCCACTGCGATTCAGGCGACATTGAATCTGGTCAGGCAGGAATATCCGGATCGAAAGGTCTGGTGTGTGTACGAGCCGCACCAGGTCTCCCGCACGCAGGCGATGATGGATTATTACGCCCGCAGTTTCCGGCTGGCTGACGAAGTACTGATTGCACCGGTGTACGCAGCCCGGGAAAAGCTCGGAACGGAGCCCGTTGATACGTCCCAAGAGCTTGTACAGCGAATTCTTCTGCATAATGATGCGGTCAGATTCAGCAGTTCCCTTGACCAGATCGTCTCAACTTTAGAGACTGAGGCTCAATCTGGTGATATCATCATAACTATGGGTGCTGGCGAAATAAATCGGATCCATCATGAGTTCAATCGAAGACTTCAAAGAGATACTTAAACCTTCCGAACCACTGGCAAAATATTCCTGGTTCAAAATAGGAGGCCCTGCCCAGTTCTTTCTGGAGCCACGGAATGCGGACGAGCTGCAGGCGGTGGTCAAGTGTTGTGCAGAGAACGAGATTCCCGTGCGTGTGTTCGGGGGAGGCTCGAACATCCTGATCAAGGATTCCGGCGTGCAGGGCGCTGTCATCCGCATTCATGACCAGGAATTCTCACAGATCAACGTCGAGGGAACCACTGTCACCGCGGGAGCCGGGGCGCTGCTTTCCAATCTGGTATCTCAGACCGTCAAAGAAGGTCTGGCCGGCCTGGAAGGTCTGGTGGGGATTCCCGGTACTGTGGGAGGCGCACTGCACGGCAATGCCGGCGGGCATAATGGTGATATCGGCCAGTTCGCGACTTCTGTCTCTGTGCTCACGGCCCGAGGGGAAAAGTTTGTCCGGACCGCGGATGAATTGAGTTTCAGTTACCGGGAGAGCAGCATCAATGAGCTGGCCATCCTGGAGGCGACATTCGAGTTACAGCAGACGGATCCTGATGAACTGACCGAGCGGATGAAAAAGAACTGGATCATGAAGAAGGCCAATCAGCCTTTGACACACCAGTCCGCGGGTTGCATCTTCAAAAATCCGCGGGGCATGCACGCCGGTGCTCTGATTGAACAGGCCGGTCTGAAAGGGACACGCATCGGCGGTGCTGAGATCAGCGACCGCCATGCGAACTTCATCATCAACGATGAGAACGCCACGACAGAGAACGTGCTCGATCTGATCAACCTGGCTAAGAACACGGTCTCCGAAAAGTTCGGCGTCGATCTCGAGCTGGAAATTGAACTCTGGTAAGCAGCGGTAGCTCTCAGTTTCCGATGCAGTACAGATGCTGGAACGTGCGGAGGAAGATCTGCCCGTCGGAGAAGGCGGGCGTGGAATTGCTGCGTTCTCCCAGTTTGTTCTGAGCGGCCTGCTCAAAACGCTCTGGATTCGGCTGGAAGACGTGCGTCGTTCCCTGTTGATCGGTGACGTACAGATGCCCGTTGGCGAGAACCATGGAACCCCAGCAGGCAGCACCCCCGGAACGTTCCTGCCAGACAATGTCGCCAGTTGCAGGGTTGATGCATTGAACAATGTTCGGGCCGGCGTTCGCCATGAAGATGTGGCCGCCAGTAAAGACGCCGGTAGAAATCCGCTGCGGATTGGGTTCCTTGCGCCAGAGGCGTGCGGATTCTGTAATATCGCCGGTTCCCTGCATGCGAAAGCCGATGGCGGGACCGTTAAAGCCTCCCATGGCGACACAGATCTGATCCGCCAGCACGGGGGACGTATATGCCAGGTCTCCCTTTTGTCCCCGGAGACCGGAGCAGCTCCAGACAATCTTACCGGTATCGGGATCGTAGGCGTTCACGCGGAGTGACATGCTGCAGATGGCCAGGGGGCGGTCATTGACCCGGGCGATGACGGGAGTACTCCAGGAGCCCATGTATTTGCGACTGTTGTTTCGTTGACCATCATTTTCGACGGGTTCGTCGGTTTCCCAGATCGTTTTACCGCTCTCCAGTTCGATGGCAGTCATAAAAACCCGTTTCCCGGGGCCGCAGTGCAAAATGATTTTGCCTTCGTGCAGGACGGGGGAAACACCGTAACCCCACATGTGGTCGAACTCACCCAGATCGCGGTGCCAGATCTCGTTTCCATCAAAGTCATAACAGTAGAGACCGGCTGAGCTGTGCCAGGCGACGACCCGCTTGCCGTTGGCGACAGGAGTGGAACCGCAGTAATTATTGGTTTTGTGAGTGGGCATTACTTTTTCATAATTGACGGTGCGGACCCAGAGCTGTTTGCCGTCTTTACGATCGAAACAGTAGAGGCTGCGTTTGCGGCCTTCGTTTTCCGCGCAGGTGAGGAAGACGCGACCATTGGAGACAATTGGACTGCTGTTGCCAGGTGCAGGGAGCCGCACTTTCCAGAGGATGTTTTCTGTGGCACTCCATTTCAGGGGAACCTGAGTTTCCTGCGCGATACCGTTGCCCAGGGGACCTCGAAAGGCAGGCCAGTCTTCGGCAGTGATTCCTTTCAGCGAACAGAGCAGGAACGCCAGAGTGTAACAGAACGCGCGCAGGAACTGTTTCATGGGAAGTGCCTTTCGAAATGGATTCAGAATCTGATTGTAAACTCACTCAGGCAATGACATCGTGCACCACGTGTCCGTGCACGTCAGTCAGACGCATATCCCGGCCGCCGAAGCGGAACGTGGATTTCGTATGATTGAGTCCGAGCAGGTGCAGCATGGTAGCGTGGATGTCATGGATTTCGACGCGGTTTTCGACGACTTTGTAGCCCCATTCATCCGTGGCGCCGTAGGTCGTGCCCCCTTTGACACCTCCGCCGGCCATCCACATGGAAAAGCCGAACGGGTTGTGATCGCGGCCGTTCGTCCCCTGGGCAAAGGGGGTCCTGCCGAATTCACCTCCCCAGATGACCAGCGTGGAATCGAGCAGCCCGCGCTGTTTGAGATCTTTGAGCAGACCGGCGATCGGCTGGTCGACGGCGAGAGCGTTGTTGGCGTGATCGCGTTTCAGGTTGCTGTGCTGATCCCAGCGATCGGCTTTCACGCTGGTGCAGGTCAGTTCCACAAAACGTACGCCCCGTTCGACCAGCCGGCGTGCCAGCAGGCATTCGGCGGCGAAAGTTCTGGTGGGAGCATATTCTGCATTGAAGCCGTACAGATCGAGCGTGGGTTTGGTTTCGCTGGTCAAGGACATCAACTCGGGGATCGCCATCTGCATTTTGTAGGCGAGTTCGTAATTGGAGATCGCCGATTCGATTTCGTCGTGTTTGCCGGTCTGCTGCTGTTTGAAGCGATCCAGTTGCTGCATCAGTTTGAGTTTTTCCACCTGGGCACGGCTGGTCTTTTCCTGTCGTTCCACGTTTGCGATACCGCTGCCCCCGGGTTTGAAGACCGAGCCTTGGAAACTGGCGGGTAGGAAGCCACTGTTGAAGCAGTCGAGTCCGCCGGGGGGAATCAGTCCCCCGTTAATAACGACAAAGCCGGGCAGGTCCTGGCATTCACTGCCCAGACCGTAGTTGACCCAGGCGCCCATACTGGGGCGTCCCTGCAGACCGCTGCCCGTGTGCAGAAAGTAATTGGCGAAAGTGTGCTCGGGAAAATTGGAGACGACCGAGCGAATGACGGCGATGTCGTCGATGCAGGAACCGACGTGGGGAAAGAGATCGCTGACCGGGGTTCCGCTCTGGCCATAGGGTTTGAATTTCCAGGGGCTTTCGAGGACTTTGCCGACGTTGTCGAACTGGGTGGCTTCGACTTTGAAAAAATCACCGGGGCTTTTACCGTTGTATTTGGAGAGCAGCGGTTTGGGATCAAAAGTATCGACCTGAGACGGCCCGCCGTCCATGTAAAGGAAGATGACATTTTTGGCTTTGGCCGGGAAGTGCGTTCTCTCCGGGGTGATGCCGGAAAAGGCCCGGTCCTGCAGGAGCGCTGTCAGGGCAGCGGCACCAAAGCCGTTTGCGCACTGCTGGAGCATCTGGCGTCGAGAGAACTGATATCGGAATTGGCCACAATGCATGTTGCCGACTTTCTGGAAGTTAAAAAACGTAGATAAACTCTTTGAGGTTGAAGATCACGTGCCCCAGTTCGCCCCAGACTTCTGCCGGTTTTGCCGTGGGGTTTTCTGTTCTTCGAATCTGGATGAACTGTTCTGCTGCCTGCAATTCTGCTTGTGTGGGCAGACGTCCGAGGGCGGACTCATACATCCAGCGGGTGCGTTCCTGGTCCGTCGAAAATTTTGGGTTCTCTGCGACGTGTTGTCCCCAGAGGTTGGCCTGCTGAATCACGAAGGGATCGTTCATCATGATCAGGGCCTGGGCAGGAACATTGGAGACGTTGCGACGGCCCATCGTGCTGAAGGGACTGGGCGTATCATAGGCGAGCATCATCGGCGAGAGGAAATTACGGCGGACCTGGATGTAGATCGAGCGTCTGCCATCACCATCCAGGGGGCCGTTAACCGGTGGTTTACCGCGCCCGTCCATGAATTTGGTCAGATGAACGGGAATGGAGGGACCATACAAAGTCGGGTCGATGCGTCCCGAGATACTGAGCAGGGCATCGCGGATTGCTTCTCCTTCGAGTCGTTTGAGGGGCATTTGATAAAGCAGAATGTTGTCCGGATCGATCTCAGCGACATCCAGCGTAGTCTGACTGGCCTGCTGATAAGTTTTGCTGAGGACCAGGTATTTGATCATCTGCTTGATCGAACGTCCCTGCTCGAGGAATTTCAACGCGAGGAAGTCGAGTAGTTCCGGATGCGAAGGCCGTTCGCCCAGTACCCCGAAATTATCGACACTGGGCACGATGCCTCGTCCGAACAGATGAGCCCAGATGCGGTTGACGATGACACGATGTGTAAGTGGGTTAGCGGGATCATTGATTTCCCGTGCCAGTTCGAGGCGTCCGCTGCCGGAAACCCCGGGAGTCGAACCGTCGAGGGCTTCCAGAAACCGACGTTCGACCACAGGGCCAGGGTTCTGGTGGCTGCCCCGGATCAGGACATGATCGTTCTCTGCGCTACCGTCCATGATAGCCATGGCGGTACGGGATTTGTTCTGAATCTGCTGTTTCAGTTGATCTCGCTGAGACTGAAAGTCCTGAATCGCCTGCTGTAAGGCTTTCCGTTCCTGACTATCTGGATCGGAGAACAGATCGGGATGGGCCAGCACCCAGTTGATCAGGGCGACCGTCTGGGAAGAGGGTTTGACCGGAGTATCACAGAACTCTTTAAACGCGTTTGTGAACGCCTGCTGAACCTGCGGATTCTTGAGGCTGACGGAGGTCAAATCGGGTTCGGGGCCCTGCGCCGCGTGTTTGACCTGATAGACCTCCAGTGGTTCTTGATCGATGGGTGTGAATTCCAGGTGGACGCGATGTCCCTTGTAGCGGGACAGGTCGTGGAAGACCCAGAGGGGCTTGCCGGTCTTGTCAGCTTGAACTTTCTTTAAGGTCGAACCATGCAGGGGGCCGAAGAGCAGGCGATGCGAATCGACACAGGCATAAACCCAGCAGGATCCCTTGACCCGATAAGCGACCGAACCTTTGACCTCGAAAGTGGGCGTGCGGAGCGTACGGCCGGCGCGGGGGTAGGACCGCAGTCTGTTTTTCTGGTTCATCTGCGGCGTTTTGATGTCTTCCAGATCATTCCAGAGGGAATCCCGGACCGCGGCGCCTTCGAACTGCACTGTGAGTGGAATCGGTTTGTCAGTCTGCTTAAGCAGGAGTGTGCCTCGGTGACGCGGGGCCAGTCCGAAGCTGAAGCCGTCGGTGATGAAGTCTTCCGGAGGGCAGTTGTCGTAATTGACGATGCTACGGTCAGGTGTCTTCGATTGAACGGGGCCAAAGGGGCTGGGCGGAGCCAGTGAAGCCGGCATGCCCGGCTCCAGCATGATGGCCACTTTGAGTTCCTGTTCGGCAACCTTATTGTTCTGCAGGAGTTCAACCCAGCGCTGGAGAATACGGGGATTGAGTTGCTGTTCTGAAGCTTGTGCCTGAGTCTGCTGTTCCTGGTCGGTTGTCTGTTTTGCCTGAACCAGCTGTGCGGCACTTTGATAGTAGCGGGAGAAATTTTTGACTTCCTGCTGGAAGGCGGTTTTGAGTCTGGCTTTGAGGAGTGTCTGCTGTTGCTGCAGCAGTTGCTCTGCCTGGGTGGCGATTTTGCGATTGTGCGCCATCGATTCGAAGCGGACCTGGTGGTAGTTGCTGCTTTGCAGGTAACCGTAGAGGGCGTAGTAGTCCCGGGTGGAGATCGCGTCGAATTTGTGATCGTGGCAGCGGGCACAGGAGACGGTCATGCCCAGGAACGACTTGGTCATTACGTCGATGGAATTATCGAAGCGGTCGGTTTCGTCTTTGCGGATATCGACGGGGGAGTGCACCCATTCGCCCAGGAACCAGAAGGCAGTGGCGAGAACAGATTCGTTGAAGCCGCTCTCCGGGTTCAAACGTGGTTCGGGTAACAGGTCGCCGGCGATGTGTTCGGTGACGAACTGATCAAAAGGGAGATCGGAATTCAGGGCGCGAATCACATAGTCACGGTACTGCCAGGCATTGGGGGCGTCGTTGTCAAATTCATGGCCGCGCGACTCGGCATAACGCATCAGGTCCAGCCAGTGACGGCCCCAGCGTTCCCCGAAGTGCGGGGAGGCGAGCAGCTGGTCAACGACTTTTTCGGTCGCCTGGGGAGACTGGTCATTCAGATATTCATCGATCTGCGCAGGTGTGGGGGGGAGTCCGATCAGATCGAAATAGAGTCGACGGAGCAGGGTGCGCTTGTCGGCTGCCTGTGCCGGAGCGAGTTGCTTCGCCTCCAGGTCGGCGAGGATGAAGCGGTCGACCGGGTGGTCGGACCAGTTCTGTTTTTGAACGGAGGGGGGGGAGACCGGCTTCAGGTCTTTCCAGACCCAGTGTTCCTGGCGGCGTTGTTTCAGATCGAAGGCTTCGGCTTGCGTGTTGTCTGCAGGTGGTTTTTCATCGGGCCAGGGGAGCCCCATTTCGACCCAGCGTGTGAGGAGGTCTATCTGTGCCTGTTTGAGCCGGGTGTTAGGGGGCATTTCGAAAGACTCGTACCGCACGGCTTCCAGCAGCAGACTGTCATGTGGTGTTTTGAGCTGAATCGATTCGCCGGAGTCGCCTCCCTTCAGAATCAGGGCACGGGAATCGAGACGCAGACCCCCTTCGAGGCGCTTGGCCTGACCGCTGTGGCATTCGTAGCAGTGTTCAGTGAGCAGAGGGCGGATTGACTTTTCGAAGAACTCAAGCTGCTCGGGAGAGAACTTTGGCTGGGCTGCGGACTGTTGTGCCGGTTCCTCTGCGGAGGTCGAGAAGCAGGTGAGACCAATCAGTATCAGGCAGACAAAAACGATTCGAGGAAGTTGCTTCATACTCGCAGGTTTCTTGTTCAGAGTTCTGGTGTTGATGCAGCCGAAGCCAGCGGGCGCCGTACCTCATGCAGGGAACGCCGTTTCAATGGAGGGAGCGACAGCAGACTGACGCCATAAGCTATTCTAACGCTTTCAGTTGAAGCGATTCAAGATTTAATCGGCTCAATGGGCCAAGAGAGCCGGTTTCCCTCCGCCAGAGATTAGATCAGTTCGGGCAGAGGTCGGGCATGATCTTCGACCAGATATTGTGGTCGGCCGCTGAAATCGACGAGCGTGGTGTGCTCTGTGTCGATCCCCATGTTGTGATAGAGCGTGGCAAACAGTTCGGGGAAGGTGACCGGACGGTCGACGGCTTCGCCCCCCAGCCGATCGGTAGCACCGATGACCTGGCCGGTTTGCATGCCGCCGCCGAACAGGATGGCGGAATTGACGCGGGGCCAGTGATCGCGACCCACCTGTGCGCTGATTTTAGGTGTGCGACCGAATTCCCCCCAGATCGCGACCGTGCAGTCGTCAGACAGACCGCGCTGATGCAGGTCTTCCAGGAGGGCACTCACGCACTGATCGAAGACGGGGAAGTCTTCCGCTTCGCGCTTGAAAATGGAGTTATTCTTGCCGCCGTGCCAGTCCCACTTGCTGTAGTTGAGTGTGACGACGCGGGCACCGGCTTCAACCAGACGACGGGCGACCAGCATGCTTTGTGGCACACGTGGGGCGCCGTTGCTGTCGATAAAGACAGTGGGATCTCCGGTGCCGTACCGTTCGACGGTTTCCGGATCTTCTTTAGAGAGATCCAGGGCCTCGGCCAGTTGGGACGAAGTCAGGACGCCCATGGCCTGTTCGGTGAAGGTATCGAGGCCAGTCATCATGCCGGAGGCATCGGCTTCCCGCTTGAAGTTGTCGATGCTCTGCAGCAGTTGCTTACGGTCGGCAAGCCGTTCGAGCGAGATGCCGTTGAGGACCATGTCGTGTCGTGTGGGGCCCATGGGGCGGAAGGGGGACTGCGAGAGTCCCAGAAAACCGGGGCCCGGTTCGTTGTACGGGCCGTGCGTGCAGGGATAGCAGAGGCTGATAAAGGGGGGCGCCGATTCGACATGAGGCCCCTGCACTTTAGCGACCGTGGAACCGAACTGGGGCCAGCCTCCCTGGGGAGTCGGCTTACGCGGGTTGTGTCCGTTGAAACATTGAATGGCGTCATGTCCGCTCTGGGAACCCACGATCGAACGGACGAGGACCATCTTGTCCATCATCTGCGCCAGACGGGGAAAGGCTTCGCAGATCTCGATGCCGGGAACATTCGTGGCGATGGGCCGCCAGGGGCCGGCGATTTCTTTGGGCGCCTCCGGTTTGAGGTCGATCATATCCTGGTGTGGCGGACCGCCGACCAGATAGATCATGATGACCGATTTCTGACGTTTGGGTTTGCTGGTCTGGGACTCGGCCTGCAGTAGACGGGGGAGCGTCAGGCCCGAAAGTCCGAGGCTGCCGATCTGAAGGAAGTTGCGTCTGGATAAGTGATCGCAAAATGAGCCGCGTGCGTGGTTATTTCCCAGCAATGTCAGCATATTGATGTCTCTCCTGGAGTAGTCAGGACCCGGCGTGGTCAGGGCAGGAGCGCCGTGGTCAGTATCGAGGCAAGGGCCCAATTGTATCAAATGCCGTTTATGTGTTCCAGAGGAGACCTGGAATTATTTTCGAACCCGCTCGCGGAGTTCCGGCAGGGCGGCGCGGATGCCGATTCCACCTAAACTGGCGATCGAACCGATATTGACGAACCGGTAACCCTGATCGATGGCTTCAAAACAGCGATCGAGGTCGGCAAAGGTGATTCCGGCAGGTTTGTTGGCTTTGGCGACCCGCTGGGGGAACTCTTCGAGTAGCTTGAGCAGATCGGGGTGCTGGGTCTGACCGATGACGCCCAGTGAGGCGGAAAGATCCATGGGGCCGGCGAAGAGGACATCGATGCCGTCAACGGCTGCGATTTCTTCAATGTTTTCGATCCCTTCGGGGGACTCGATCTGGGCGATGATCGCCGTTTCTTCGTTGGCGTGTGGCAGGTAGTCATCGAAAGAGAAGTCCATGAACATGGTCCAGTCGGGGGAAACGCCCCGGGTTCCTTCGGGAGGGTACTTGGCGTACTGGACTGCCAGGCGGGCTTCTTCTGCGTTGTTGATCTGCGGAACCATGATCGTATTGGCACCAATATCGAGCGCTTTTTTGAAGTAGATCGGATCCAGACCGGGGACACGAATCATCGGCATGCAGCCGGCACGGCGGGCGATGACCGGGATGTGTTTGACTTCATTGACGCTGTAGGGACGGTGTTCGAGATCGATCCAGAGGAAGTCGATGCCGGTATCGACGGAGAGCTTTGCCAGAATTTCCGAGGCATCGGGCATGCCGATTCCCAAAGCGACTTCTCCTTGGGAAAGCAGTGTTTTAATCTTGTTTTCAAACATCTCAGAGGGTCCTGCAATAGATGGTCGACCGTAGAGTTCGTGATTCCGCGAAATCAGCGCCAGCATCCATAATACGCAGAAAGCAGACGACGGCATACCCTCACGAGAGTATGCCGTCGTTGAAATCATTTTTTATTTAACCTGGCGTGATCTTCAGCGAGCCAGATAGTACATGGCAGGGTCATCGATGATCCACTCGGTAGACCAGGTGCGACCGTTGTCCTGGTTGCAGACGTTGAAGAAAGCAGTGTGGAACGACTGGATCCGAGTGCCGTACGGAGCGTGAGAAGCAAAGCGGTCAGCAGGGGTCAGCGGATCAACTCCCGGGCTGGCGTAGTAGTGTACCCGTCCATCCGGAGTGAAAGACATTCCCAGGGTCCACCAGCCGGTCTGTTTGATTTCAGGTCCGATGAAATCCTGTCCGCTGGTATCAGCCCGGACAACGAAGACTGCGGAATCTTCTTCACTGGCAGAGTCGGTCTTGCTGTTGAACTGAATGAACATTCCCAGGTAGATGGTTTCAATTTTCGTAGAAGAACTGATGGTTCTGAAGAAGCGACGGCGGGGAGCGCTGGATTTCATGGGGGCTTTCACAGCGGCACGAAAACCGAATGAAGTACCGGTTTTGTCTTCCCATTCTTCAAAAGGCGGCAGGTAAACGCGAGTGATCACGCTGGGAGAATAGGCCACGGAGACCATGGTACCGTTCATGATCAGGTCGTCCTGGTTGCTGTTGCGGCTGCCATGACCGGGGACGCCGGTGTGCAGAGTTCTCATCAGCATAGACCCCTTACTGCCGGGCAGACCGCCGGGAGGAGTCGGTACACGTTTGATGACATCCATGTGACCACGCTTGGCACTTTCGGTCCAGACGCCATTGGATGACTGGCCCAGTGGGTAGCGGGTCTGTTTGTCGACGTTGGTACTGCTCTTGGGCAGATTCGGGATATATTCCCAGGATTCATCTTCGAAGTCGTCCCAGGCACCATCGATGCGCGTCCCTGTCCCAGGGATGACCTGTGCCTGTAATTCGGCTCCTGCAAACAGCATTGAGGTCCCTGCGACCAGAGCCAGACAGTGTCTGGTGAAAAAACGATTCCATTGGAGAAGCATGATTATCTATTCCTGGCAATGTATGTGATAAAGAGAGAGGAAACAGTTCCGGTTCCCTGAGGCTTGGAAGAAATCGATCGGGCCCGCTGCGTACAGATTCATTCCGTCGAATGGGATTTTTCCGCAGGAGTCGTATTACTGGAATTATCGGACGGATCAGCAGAAATGATTCAAAAGGTTCCGATCTGTATCTGTTGCTGTAAATAGATAACTAGTCGCTATTTATGCCAAAAAAACTCAGAAAGAGTACAAATGGAAATCACTGGAATTTGTGTTTGTTAAACCTACAGGCTTTGTATTCTTCGCATTTTAACTGGACTGCAAAGATTCCGGCTTTCCTGAGTTGAAAAGCGTGTGCAGAATTGGATTTCATGGGGGGAATCGCTAAGATAGCGGCTTGCTTTTCAGCCTGCCTCTCGTCTGAGTTGTCAGGTTTGAAATAGAGAGCTGATGAACGCATCAGCGGCCTGAGCGCCCAAGCTACTGGTGCCCCTTTCAAACACAGTTTCCCTTATCAGAGAACGTAATGACTGAATCCCATGTGACTGAGCAGGATGCTCCTTCTCAGAGCTTAATTAATACCCGACAGGAAGAATCAATTCTGGTCCTGGATTTCGGGTCCCAAACCGCCCAGTTGATTACGCGGCGCGTACGTGAACAGAATGTCTTCAGCCTGTTGACACGTCCCGATCTTTCTGCGGAGCGGATTAAAGAGCTGAATCCGAAGGGAATTATTCTCTCGGGAGGGCCCGCGAGCGTGTATGGTGAGGGGGCCCCTCAACCTGACCCGGCGATTTTCGATCTGGGGATCCCGATTCTGGGGATCTGCTACGGGATGCAACTGGTCTGTCTTTCTCAGGGCTGCGAAGTGAGTGGGGGAGAATCCCGCGAATTCGGTCGTACGCCCTGTGCGGTCAGCGATCATTCCAATCTCTTTTCCGGCGTTCCTTCTGAATTTATCGCCTGGATGAGTCATGGCGACCAGGTACAGAATCTGAGTGAGCATTTTGAGTCTCTGGCGTCGACCGAGACCTGTCAGTTTGCAGCGGTGAAGCATCACGACAAGCCTTTGTATGGTCTGCAGTTCCATCCGGAAGTTACACACACGGAATTCGGAGGGATGCTGCTTTCCAACTTCGTACAGAAGGTTTGTGGCTGTCAGGGAACCTGGAAGATTTCCAATCTGATCGAACAGGAAATTGAAACCATTCGGGAGCGGGTGGGGGACAAACAGGTGATCTGCGGTCTGTCGGGAGGGGTTGATTCTTCCGTTGTCGCAGCCTTGCTGTATCAGGCCATCGGTTCGCAACTGTCCTGTATTTTTGTGGATAATGGTCTGTTGCGAAAAGGAGAAGCAGATGAAGTGGAACATCGCTTCGGTGAACACTTCAAGACTGACCTGCACGTCGTGGATGCCAAGGATCTGTTTCTTTCTGAACTGAAAGGGGTCACTGACCCACAAGAGAAACGCAAGATCATCGGGCGGCTGTTCATTGAAGTGTTTCAGAAGGAAGCGAAGTCGATCAAAAATGCTCACTTTCTGGCACAGGGAACACTATATCCTGACGTGATTGAGTCTGGAGCGAACCTGGATGGACAGGCGGCAACGATCAAATTACACCACAACGTAGGCGGCCTGCCAGAAAAGCTGGGCTTTGAACTGATTGAACCACTGCGGGAACTGTTTAAAGATGAAGTCCGCCAGATGGGACATGAACTCGGACTTCCCGACGAACTGATTTACCGTCATCCTTTCCCGGGACCTGGACTGGCGGTACGCTGCCTTGGTGAAGTGACCGAGGAGCGTCTGAATGTTCTGCGTGAAGCGGATGTGATCGTGATCGAAGAACTGCATAAGGCGAATCTGTATCGCCAGACCAAGCAGGCGTTTGCCGTGCTGCTGCCGATCCGCTCTGTCGGTGTGATGGGAGATGGCCGGACCTACGAAGATGTCGCTGCGATTCGTGCCGTCGAGACAGACGATTTCATGACCGCTAACTGGTCTCCGCTACCGCATGATGTGCTGGAGCGGATGTCGACGCGGATCACCAATAATGTGCGGGGTATTAACCGGGTCGTGTATGACATCAGTTCCAAGCCGCCCAGCACGATTGAATGGGAATAATTTCCCGATTCCCTGCCATTTCTCTCTGTCGGCAGGTTTGAGTCAGTCGTAATAATCGAAGCTGCGAGCGCTCGCGTTCTACTTTTCGCGTGATCTGGGCTTGATTTCCCGGTCAATCCGGCTAAGGTAGGATGTATTCGTTAATGTTCTTTATAATTTATCGAGCCTGGCAGTCTGACTCGTGCTGAATCTCTAAGAGGTTGGGGGCCCCCTGCCTGTTTCCCGGTCTGATTCTGTCGCGGAATGCCTGAGTCCCACTTGATGCATTTCTGAGAGAGAAAGTCGAATTTATGGTTTCCAAGAGAAACATGTCTTATCTGGCTGTAGTTTGTTTTTCCGGCCTGTTACTGGCGGGGGGCGGTTTTTATTCCGCGGCGACCGCACAGAAACCCCTGGAGAATGAAGGGGATCTCTCCAAACGACTGAAGCGGATTCCCGCGACACCTCCGAAAGACAGTTTGAAGGGGTTTAAACTGGAGCATGATTTCAAGCTGGACCTGGTAGCAGCTGAGCCGGATGTGATGGATCCGGTCGATGCCTGCTTCGACGAGAACGGCCAGATGTTTGTGGCAGAGATGCGGGGTTATCCCTACCTGCCGGACCAGGTTCCCGATTACTTCGACCGGCCGGTGAGAAAAGAAGCGGGCGTTGTTCGACTGTTGAAAGACACCAACGGCGACGGGAAGATGGATCAGAGCTTTGTCTTCGCGGACAAGATCACCTGGCCGACTTCCGTCTGCTGCTACAACGGGGGCGTGTATGTGATCGCGCCGCCGAACATTTACTATTTCAAGGACACTGACGGCGATAACAAAGCGGATATCCGCAAAACCGTATTTACCGGACTGCGGACGAACAATGTGCAGGGCCTGGCGAACAATATGAAGTGGGGCCTGGACAACCACATTTATTTTGCCGGGGGAACCAATGGCGGTTCGATCCTGAAAGACGGAAAGGAAGTGATTCCTGCCGGCCGTCGTGACTTGAAAATGAACCCCAAAACGCAGGAGCTGGAAGCGGTTTCCGGGGGTTCGCAGTTTGGTCATTCGATGGATGACTGGGGCAACCGGTTTGTCTGCAGCAACAGTAACCACATTCAGCATGTGGTCTATCCGAGTCACTACCTGAAGCGGAACGCTTATCTTGCTGTACCGGGTGTGCTGCGAACTGCGGCCCGCAAGGGGGCAGCCGCTCCCGTTTATCGCCAGAGCCCGCCGGAGCCTTATCGCGTGGTGCGGACCGCCCGTCGGGCCGCGGATCCTAATTTCCGCAAGCGACTTTCGCCAACCGAACTGGTGGCCACCGGCTTCTTTACATCGGCGACCGGTGTGACCATCTATCGGGGTGGTGCCTATCCTAAAGAATATCAGGGGAATGCATTTATCGGCGACGTGGGGGGCAATCTGATCCATCGTAAGACGATGGGGGCCAAGGGGGCGACCTATGTTGCTTCCCGGGCGGATGAAAACACGGAATTTGTGACTTCTCCGGACAACTGGTTCCGACCGGTGAACTTTGTGAACGCACCGGACGGGACATTGTGGGTGCTGGACATGTATCGGGAAACGATCGAGCATCCGTTCTCGATTCCCGAGGATCTGAAACGTCACCTGGACCTGGAAAGCGGTCACGATCGGGGCCGCGTCTATCGTCTGCTGGGGCCGAACAACAAGGTCTTCCCGGTTCAGAAACTGGGTAACATGCCTGTAGATCAACTGGTGCTGCAGATGGAATCTCCCAACAGCTGGAACCGGGAAACCGCGCAGCGACTGATCTGGGAGCGTCAGGATAAGACCGCGATTCCTCACCTGGTCAAACTGTTTAAGACCTCTGAGAAACCGCTGGCACGTCTGCACGCCCTGTGGACACTGGACGGTCTGAACGCACTGGAAGCAGATCTGCTGCTGACGGCGCTCAAAGACCCGGAACCCGGCATTCGGGAACACGCGATCCGTCTGTCTGAAAAACAGGCCCAGGAGAATCCGGAACTGGCGAAAGCCGTGCTGGCACTGGTCGATGATCCTGAGTATCGGGTTCAGCTGCAACTGGCCTTTTCACTGGGAGAATTCGACAAGCAGACGGCAGTTACCGGTCTGACCAAACTGGTCAATTCCCCGGTCTATGATGGTGATATGCAGGTAGCTGTGCTGACCTCGTCTGCCGACATTGCCGGTCCGCTGGCAGTGAATTTTCTCAAAGCGACTCCGGGGAGCCTGTCCGGCAGTAAGCGTTCGCTGGTGACGGAGTTGCTGCGAATTGCAGGAGCGAAGAAAGAGACAGGAGATGCGTTGTCAGTACTGGAATATGTTTCCGGCGATTCCGTTCCGCTGGCACAGAAACAGCTTGTGCTGGGCGCTCTGGGTGAAGGTCTGGGTCGTCGTGGTGCTTCGCTGGCGACATTACTCAAAGACAAGCAGCTGGACCCGGCCATCAAAGCGCGGTTTGAGAAGATGATCTCGGATGCGGTGGCGATGGCGGAAGATGAAGCGCAGCCAGTGGCAGACCGGGTGGCTGCGGTTCGCCTGCTGGGATTCTTTGATTTCAGTGCGGGAGGTGAAGTGCTGTCTGAGGTTCTCAATCCGCGGTCGTCTCCCAAGATTCAGCTGGCTGCGGTAGAGGCCCTGTCGCGGATGGAACACAAAGATGTTGGCCAGGCACTGCTGGCCAACTGGTCGGGTTTCAGTCCGGCTGTGCGGAACGAAGTGATCGATGCGATGCTGGGTTCCTCAGGCAGGATCGACAGCCTGTTGCAGGCGATTCAGGGTAAACAGGTCAAGCTGAATGAGATTGCCCGTGACAAGAAGGATCTGCTGATGAATCACCCCAACAAATCGATTCGCAAGCGGGCTCAGAAGGTTCTGGGCAGCGACGTCAACAGCGACCGGGCCAAGATCGTGAAAAGCTACGAGCCTGCTCTGGAGCTGTCTGGAGACGCGGAACGTGGCCTGGCGATCTACAAGAAGAACTGTGCCGGTTGCCATCAGGTCGGGAAACTGGGCCATAATGTCGGGCCGAATCTGGCGACCACGAAAAACAAGTCCGATCACGATCTGCTGATTGCGATTCTGGATCCGAGCCGCGAGGCACAGTCGAACTACAACACTTATACCGTTGTGACAGAACAGGGTAAGCTGTATTCGGGGATTATCGCTGCTGAGACAGCCACCAGTTATACGATCCGCCGTGCAGAAGGAAAGGAAGATATCATTCTGCGGAATAATATCGATACCCTGCTCTCGAATGGAGTATCACTGATGCCCAATGGTCTGGAGAAAGAGATCACGCCGCAGCAGATGGCTGATCTGCTGAAGTTCATTAAAACGCTGGAAGCACCTCCAGAGAAAAAGTAATCAACTGCTTTCAGAACCATGTAAAAAAAACAGCCCCGTCAGAATTCTCTGGCGGGGCTGTCTGCTTGTTGTCTTACGAGTTGGGGAATGGTTTACCAGTCCATCCCGAGGCTGATAGAACCACCAAGCAGGCTCAGGTCACCAGATTCACTGGCGGCTGATCCGGCTCCGTTCCACCAAATGCCATCCCAGGCAGCACGGACAAAGACCAGGGCTCCCGTCTGCAGGACAAAGTCAGCCTGCATACCGATCTGGACTTCAGCGATGCTCAGAGACTTGTTTGAGCTGGTCTGGGCGACTGCATTGACCGGGCCGGGGGTGGTGTCGACTGCTGAGTATTTGGTAGTACCCCACAGAGCGGAGTATTTGGCACTGGAGATCAATGAGAGGCTGGAAGTTCCTTTGGAGCGCCGATCCCATAATCCGAGAGGCCGACGTGCTTCACCGAAGACGACGATCCCGTTCCCGTCGAAGCGATGCCCCACATCGGAAGCGACGGCGGCACCACTGGCTGTACCGTATGCCTGGTAAGACTGACTGACCGAAGCGTGACGATAGCCACCACCGAAAGTGGTCTGCCAGCGTTCAAAGTTCAATTCCTGACTGAGGTCGACGTCGATGGTATACAGGTTCATGCTGCTGGATGCGACCATGTAGTCTCCTGCCTGGCCCCCGGCAGACACACCGCCAATGGATGTTTTGGTAGGCAGAGCGTTGAAGAATGTAAAGTTGTTTCCGGCAACGGCACTGGCACCAGAGCTATCCTGGAACTGGAACCAGCGAACCTGAGCACTCAGACCTTCGTTGTCGATCAGACCCAGATTGATCCGGGGTGCGGTCTGGTAGCTGTAAGGAAAGTTATTCGAGGTCGTGATAGTTGACGGTCCGGTCTGGTCTTCGGTGTAGAACGCGGTGTCGGTATCAAAACCCGGTTTCAGGAAGACGGCTGCAGCTCCTGCGACAATGCCCAGCCGTTCGTAGGTGCTTTCTTCCAGGTAGGGATCTTCGATCCAGTCACCCTGCGTGTATTCTTCCAGGGGGCCATAGTATTCACCGCCCCCATAATATTCACCGGAGGCAGCAGGACTTCCGTCCGGCATGGCGATCGGAGATAAATCAGAAGTACGGGGCGATGAAGGGGCGAATGAGACAGCATCGACGGCAGCCGGCTGGTACTCTTCATACTCATAGTCTGAGGTATTGGATATTCTGAAGACCCCTTCAGATTCATTAGATGGTTCGACTGGGAAATCTGTTTGCGCAAGCAGGGACTGTGAGGAAATACAGCAGATTCCCGCAATTATCAAGCCAACGAATCCGTTCGTTCTCATAGCTTAATCTCTCCATTTCAGTTCAGTCTTGAAGGTTCCATTTCAAGCTGACTGAAAGATGCTAATTAAAAACTAACCGCTCCGACAAAACACAAAATTGTGATTTCAGAGTTTTTTTGTTCGTAAGTACAGCAGCAACCGGGGCTATGTAGACAACCCGCTGTCATAATTGATCGGCTCACTATCGCCCCGAAGACCATTAAAAACGGTATATCTTGAAAAAACAGTACGATTTTTCGACCGTCCAGTCTCAAATGTATAGTTTTTCCTGTCGTTGTAAACTTCCTGGATTAACAGGGTGTTGAAGTCAAACTGGACTTAAAACCTTTATTTAGAGTGGTTTGTGATTTTGGAAAAAAATGAGAAATGGCAGTCTGCAGAAGTGAATACTGGTTAGTTTTATGAAGGCCACTCGTCTGTATGGTGAGATTTCCAGGTCTTGACTGGGGGCCAGAGGTCCCCATCGTTTCTGGAATCCAGGGAAAATGCAGCGACAGACTCTGATTTTTGGCGCTGTCATGATTGTTATAAGTGGAATCCACCAGTTATATTTTACCTATTTTGTGCAAATTTCTTTGACATCGGTTCAGACAAGTTTTTAGCATCAAAGTCTGGATTTCTGTGTTTACGTGAAAATAGAGAGTTATGTGGGCCTGGGTAGAAAATAACAGGCAAATTTTCGCAGAAATCTGAAAAACAGATTCAGAGATTAACAACCAACAATACAACACAGACTGGCATTCAGGTTCGTACTGAAATCAGGTGAAAAGAGCAGCATTCTTACACCAGTTGCAGTACAATGCCGTGGTAAATTAGAGTTTATGGGAGACAGCAGATGTTACTGACATCTTGGGTTGAGTCGATGCGAGTTGCTTTCGAAAAAAGCCGTAAGGCGACCTTAAATCCTCGTCGTCGACTCCAACTGAGAAGTGGTCCTTCTATGGCGCGTCAGCGGATTCAGCGCCGGATTGCTGTTGAGCAATTAGAAGATCGAACCCTTCTGACCTCATTGATTATCAATCAAATTACTCCCGGGCTGGGTTTGACACTCAATAATTCGGTCCTGGACCCTGATGCCGATGGTATCTCGAATTTTGATACGATCCTGTTTGAGGATCTGACGATTGATACCACCACGGGATCTGCTGTTTCAGTCGATCTGGATAATCTGACCTTTACTGACCCGTTCCAGATTCTGTTCGACAATGTTTCGATCAATGCAGACGCGGGAGTGGGCGTTGACATTCAGCTCTCGAATCTGCTGGCTGATACGATAGCAGTCGACAGTTCGACCATCACAGGCGGTCTCGGGAACGCCTTCAATGTTGATCTGACGAATGTCACCTTGAATGAATTCAACATCATTGATTCAACGCTTTCCGGTCAGGCCGGTGCGGGTGTGACTCTCGGGCTGAGTGCTGCGACGGTTGAGGAGACCTCAGTGCGTCGTTCGACCATCGACGGAGTGGCGATTGACGTGGCAGACGGTTCTGTCCTGCGTCACACCACGATGGCAGACAACACCATCGCAGGCACGTCAGGTAACGATGGCGTGAGTGTGAACATTGTGGATTCGATCGCGGAAGAACTGCGATTGACCAATAACAACAGCATTCAGGGCGTGGCGATCAATGTGGACGATACTGCTGCCGGCGGGGCAGCACTGCTGACTGAGCTGTTCATTCACTCTAACCTGATAACGGGCAATACCGCTGGGGACGGGGTTCGCCTCGATCTGAACAACGTGGATCAGTTTGTTTCGATTACCGGCAATACCATCTCATCCAACTCCGGAGACGGGATTGTCTTCAACCAGACCGACGGCGATCTGAGTGGTGATATTTCAGATAACAGCATCGCCAACAACAGCGGTCATGGTATTTACTTCACTCCTTCCACAACCAACCCGGTACCTACCGGGGACGGGGCACCCGGTGTGCCTCCCTATGCCGGGATTCCGGGACCGACCGATAAAATTGACTTTTCCTCTTCACGCAATGAAGTCCAGTTGATTACGTTCGCTGGTGTACCCTCTGGTGGTACCTTCACGATTTCCTACACCGGCGGAGACGGAATCACTGAAACCACCGCGGGAATTCTGTCAACGGCGACTGATTCCCAGGTGAAGCAGGCGATGGTCAATGCCTTTAGCGGAATCAATTTCGATGACATTCTGGTGAATGGTAATTTCCAGGATGGTTTTGAAGTTGAGTTCGTGAATGCTGCCGGTGGACAAAACCAGAATCTGCTGACCTTAAATGCCAGCGGTTTCAACAGCACACCGGCTTCAGTCGCCGTGACTCAGGATACCTTGAGCAACGTGAGCGAAGTGCAGCACCTGGAACTGTCAGCCACACCTGCGTTTGGTACGTTCCAGATCAACTTCCTGGGAAGTTCGGTGGTACTGCCTTACACCTCCATGAATTCAACAGATTTAGAAGCAGAATTGAATCTGATCGCTTTTGATTTTGTAGATGGAAATGGAAACCTGCCTTTCCAGGACAACCCGATCCAGGTGGTTTCTACCGGCACCGGTTTCGATATTATCTTCCTGGATTCGCGCAGCATGCACGACCTGGATATTCCCCAGATTACTGTGGATACGAGCGGACTGAATCTGTTCCTGGTTGTGAACCAGGGACCCGCAGAACTCAATCCCAATAAACCGGTCGATCAGATTATCACTTTCCAGGATGTCGATGGAAATAATGTGACACCGACAGGTGGTTCTTTCACTCTGACCTTCCAGGGAGAAACCACGAATGCGATTCCCGTCAGTACCAACCCGGCGACGATGATTGCCAATATTGACGCTGCTCTGGAAGCGTTGTTCTCCTCCACGAATAAAACCGGTACTGTGGGAGACTTTATCGTATCCGGTGATTTCACCAGTGGATTTACGATTGAGTTCAATGAATATCAGCATCTGGCCATGCTGGGATTCAATGACCCGACCTTCGGTTCATTCCAGTTGACATTCCTGGGACAGAACGTGACGCTGCCCTATACGGACTCCATTCCCAGTATCACTGGTGCTGCCAATATTCAGACCGCTCTGAACGGGATCGCTTTCGGGTTGGGCTATACCGATAACCCGGTCAGCGTGACCGTCAGCGGCAATGGCTACGATATCATCTTCCTGGATTCCAGAAGCCTGGCGAATATCGATATCGACCAGATTGCCACCAATGCCGACCGCATGCGGTTTAATATCATCATGGGCACCCCGGTTCAGGGATCCGGGTCTGTCAATGAAATCCAGTCGCTGGATTTCGAGAATACCCAGGGCGCTTTTCCGTTTACCTTTGCCGCGAACAATGTTGATATTACCAATCCTCCTACGGGAGCTGCTTTCACACTGACATTCCAGGGAGAAGAGACGGCGGGGATCATCATTGATACCGACCCGGCTGTGACAGCTGCGAACATTGATGCCGCACTGGAAGCATTGAGTATTGCGACCAGTGGTGATGATTTCGATGTGACGGGTGATTACGTCAACGGATTCCGTATTGAGTTCCAGGGAGATTTCGAGCTGGCCAACGTGCCTCTGATCGTGGCCAATGTTTATCCATTGGACGTGACCCCCAGCACTGCTGTGGGGAACTTTAATCTGGCTACCATCAATCCGATGACCGGCGATCCGGCCCTGGTAGAGCCGAACGTCTCGGTCACCACTTCTACGACGACCGAGGGGGTTGGCGATAATGAAATTCAGACGATTTCATTTCCGAACTCTCCCGGCGGTGGAACATTCACTCTGGATACCGTCAACAGCACCAATGGTCCGGTCGTGCTGAACTTCGATGCGACTGCAGCTGAAGTTCAATCTGCTCTGGAAAGTCTGGATGCCATCGGTGCCGGAAATGTTCTGGTAACCGGCTCTGCGTTAACCGGCGGCTTTGATGTGGAATTCATCGGAGATTTCCGTGCTAATTCTCCCGGCGATACCATTCTGGTCGATGACAGTGGTATTCTGGTTGTGGTTCCCACAGTGACCACAATCGCAGAAGGGACGACGATCAACGAAGTCCAGGAAATCAGCGTCGCTGGAACACCGACCGCGGGTGACTTTACCCTGACCTTTGATGGTGCGACTACGGGAGCAATTGCCTACAATGCGGATGCCGCTGCAATTATCGCAGCGCTGGTTGCACTTCCCACGCTGAATCCCGGTGATGTTCTGGTACGGGGCACTGCCGATACCGGCTTCGAAATTGAGTATGTCGGAAACCTGGCAACGATCAACACTCCCCAGATTGTCGTGGACGATACGAACCTGACCGGGGCCAGCATGACCGTGAAAACCACAACCGTAGGTGGCTACCTGCGAGGGATTCGTGGTAACTCCATCACCGGAAACTTTGGGGCCGGTATCGAAATCGATCTGGAGATGTATACCTCATTCTACGGCGAGATTGTCGGTAACACGATCAGCTCCAACCAGACCCAGGGGATTAACCTGGTCGCTGCAGATCCGACCACCCTGAAAAGTGTTGATTTCAGCCTGAGTGTTGACGGCAATACGATGGATGACAACCGTGGTGCCGGTGTGGCTGTCACGATGCAGGATACCGCTGCTGGCGACATTAGCATTACCAACAATACGATCACTGGATCCCGCAATGATAACAATGTGACCACACCGTTTGCCGGTGATGCGATCTATGTCGATCTGATTGGTACCGACGTCAGCTTCGAAGCCTTTAACCAGTTGCGTGATCTGACCATCGATGGCAACTACCTGGGTACCGATGCCAACAGCACCGCAGGTCTGGGGAATGCCGGGCACGGGATCGGGATTCATATTGAAGAATCGACGATTATCGACCGGACAGAGATCTCCAATAACGTGATTGCCAATAACACCGGTGACGGGGTGAACTTCCACCGGGAAGACGATGCCCGCGTGGGACGTGCTGTCATTGACCCGATCGTCGGCGAAGAACGAGCTGTGATGATCCACGATAATATCATTACCACCAACAGTGATGGTATTGATATCCTGGCCCAGAACGGGAACCTGACCACGACCGATTTCGAGATTAAAGACAACATTATCTCAACCAATATTCGGGACGGTCTCAGTCTGCATGCGGAAGCGGATGCCACAATTTATGCGGACGTGATCAATAACCAACTGACCTTGAACAACCGCAACGGGATTGAACTGACCACGCGGACTACAGATACAAGCTATTTCGGAACGGACCGTCGTGATGTGTCTGGTACCTGGATTCAAAATACAATCAGCAACAACGGCTATCATGGGATTCGGATTTCCGGTCGCATCGGTAATCGGAATATGCTGTTCATCGGTCTGGACGGTGTCGATCCCATCACAGGCGAAGATCGCGGTAACATGATTGAGGGCAACGCCCGTGACGGGATCCAGATCGCAGCGAATCAGGACCGGATCGAGGGGAATGTGAAAATCGCCAATAACTCGGTGCTCTCTAACTCCACCGGCGGTATTGAACTGACCGGGGAAAGCCTCAATTCATCCCTCGATAATAACCTGATTGCCTTCAATACCGGTAAGGGGGTGGATATCAATTCCAACAGTCAGACCATTTTCCTGCGTGAAAATATCATCACGGAAAACACAGCGGACGGTCTGGAAATTCTGGCTGCGAATCGAATTCTGTTCACCGAAGATGGGGTTGTTCGCGATGTCAGAATTGGTGGCAACGCTCTCACAAGTCTGACAGCCATCGGTAACTTTATCGACAACAACGGTGGTCGCGGAGTCGACCTGCAGACGGAAGAGCAGGCTGATTCGGATATCGTGTTTGGTGATGGAACCGAAAAAGGGGCCAACCGCATCGTTTCCAATGCTCTGGAAGGCTTTTATGTGGTAACGACTGCTTCCCGGGGACAGAACCAGGATGCGGACAGCCTGGCCACCCTGGATGCCACGGGGGCCGTTGAAAGTTCCCATGCCGATATGGTGCTGAATATCAATACGAACTACATTCAGGATAACGGGGTGAACTCTGACTTTTCCTCCACTGGTCTGGTGTTGCGGATCGGTACCATGGCAGGAGAGCATACTGACTGGTTCAGCCATGCCCCGGGTACCGATGCCGGTACGGGAGCAGAGGGGAGTGATTTTGGTGACGGTCGTTCGAACGTGTCTGTGACCAATAACGAGTTCGAAGGTAACTTCGGTGAAGACTTCTATGTCGAATCATTCACTTCGACCGTGGATCCCAATACGACCACTGCTAACTGGGATGCCAACGCGAATCCTCCTTTCCGTGTGACCGGTTCTTATGAAGGAGATCCACTGGCCCGGTTGAACCTGGTATTTGAAGGAAATACCGGAAACGGGATCAACGTTGTGAACTTCGGTGCCTACTATGACAATTCCGAGCCGGTCTTCAAGTCTCGACTGGCTAATGGATCACCAGCACCGAACCCGGATGGACCTTTCCGGTCTGCCACCCGTCGTCGTAACGCACAACGAGTTGCATCACGAACCAACCTCGCTCCCTTCAGTGCACCCAATGCGGCTCCGACTGCCGTCGGTACGGTCGCAACCGCTTTCCTCTCCTCACCGGGCGGACCGATCCAGATCACGACGACTACGGCGCATGGCCTGACTTCAGGAAGTATTGTGGAAATTACAGGTGTCCGGTCAGATGAGCTTGGCTTTTCCCTGACTAGCTCTATCGCCGAACGCTTGAGTCCGGTCAACGGAGTGTTCTATATCGATGTGATCGACGCTTTCAATTTTACATTACGCAGTACTGAAGGATCGATTCTGGGAAATGTGAGGCAAAACTTTGGTACCTGGTCATATAACGAGCAAAGCCGCTTAACGGGTTCATTTCTGTATCCCGGCATGGGGGTCAGCACCTTCCGGATCGCCCAGGGATTTGACGGAGTTGGTAACGGCTTTCAGTCGGGGGATTCGTTCCTGACGGAATGGGTCTATGGAACCACTTTTGGTGAAGAGAATTTCGACTGGGATACCTGGGTTCCGGATGATGACAGCTTCCTGCTGCCCTCAACCAGCACCTTCCTGATGGCTGACCTTTCGGTTGCAGTACCAGATCCGACAACTGGTGCGATTACCGATCCGATCACGATTTCCTTTACCGAAGATGTGAATGGGGTTGATATCAGCGACTTTATCCTGTGGCGGGATAACGTGGCTGTCGCTTTGAATTCCTCCATGCTGACGCAGATCGATGCCCGGACCTTTGAGCTGGATCTGAGCTCGGTCACCGGAGGGGAAGGGGAATATCAGTTACGACTGATCAATGATGGCAGTATTACTGATGCCAAATACATCAGCCCGTATTCTCCACTCTTTGGAAATTCTCCCACAAACTTCCTGATGTTTGGTGATGTGGAGCGGTTCACCGTCGACACGACGGCTCCCACTGCTGACATTGTTGATGTGTCACCCGATCCACGCAGCGAAGCGGCTGGCGAAGTAGTAGTTAACTTCTCGGAAGATGTGCAGGGGGTAGACCTGAGCGATTTCACCGTCACCATTGACGGGGGAACGCCGATTAACCTGGCGTCAACTCCTGCTACGCTGACTCAAGTGACAGGCAGCCAGTTCATTCTGGATATCAGCAAAGTGACCAGCCTGTCTGGAAATTATGTTTTGACCCTGAATGCAGCCGGCTCATCGATTACCGACCTGGCCGGCAATGCCCTGGCATCCAACGCCAGTGACAGCTGGTTGAATGATACACTGTCACCGATTGCCCAGTTTGTGAATGTCGTAGACCCGGTCGCTCCGGGGACAGATCCCGGTTTTACAGTCACGCTGAATTTCTCGGAAGCTGTGACTGGTCTGGCTTTGTCCGATTTTACTCTGACTGATTCCGATGGCAATGTCATTGATCTTTCAACCACCTCTGCCACACTGGTTCCGGTCACTGCATCGCAGTACCAGATCGTCCTGGGGACGCTGGCTGACAATAACGGGATCTACACGCTGACCTATCATTCGGAAGGATCTGCGGTTCAGGATATCTCCGGCAATGAAGTCGCCGGACCTGC
Source organism: Gimesia panareensis (assembly GCF_007748155.1). Lineage (GTDB taxonomy): Bacteria > Planctomycetota > Planctomycetia > Planctomycetales > Planctomycetaceae > Gimesia > Gimesia panareensis. The sequence continues at coordinate 5,771,463 of NZ_CP037421.1, read as the reverse complement.
CTCAGAAACCTGGCAGAAAGGTGTGGAGGTCATTGCTCCCACAGCCGGTATCCAGGACATTACCCCGGATCCCCGTCCGTCCGGTTCGGCAGTCGGGATTGTGACAATCAACTTCTCTGAAGATGTGACCGGTGTCGATATCAGCGATTTTCAACTGCTGCTGGACGACGGCAGTGGTCCGATTCCAATTTCACTGGCAGCCCTGTCTGTATCAGCCCTGAATGCATCTACCTACCAGATCGACCTCAGTACCGTAACCACACAGGACGGCGATTACACGCTGAATCTGCTGACAAATGGATCGATTCAGGACCTGGCTGGAAATACGTTTGTGGCCGGAGCCTCTGACAGCTGGCGTACCGGTGGGACAGGGCCGGTCGCGACGATTCAAGATCTGCCGGCCATCCTGGTCACAAATGCCGGTATCGTGACTGTGACCTTTGATCAGGCTGTCACCGGTGTTGACATCAACGATTTCAATCTGACGCTGAATGGTCAGAACGTCAACCTGACTGGTCTGGCCGTGGTTCCGGTCAGCGGCAGCCAATACCAGATCGACTTGACTACCGTCACAGAGATCTATGGAAATTACACTCTGACCGTAGTTGCAGCCGGTTCCAACATCCGGAGCGTTTCCACGCTCGATCCAATGTTGGCCGATGCTTCTGAGTCCTGGGTAGCCAGTTCAACAATCGATCTGAACGGTGGAAGCCCCGTCTTGACGGACGGTGTCGATACGGTTGCCGGCGATGGGGTTGTCGGTGATGGGACCACGGGGTCTCAGACTCTGCGTGCCGCGGTTCAGGAAGCGAATGCTCTGGCTGGTTCGAACGTGATCGAGCTGGCTGCTGGTACCTATGTATTGAGCATTGCCGGTGCCGATGAAGATCTGTCCGCCACAGGTGACCTGGATATTAAAGATAACCTGACCATTCGCGGGCAGGGGGTTGGTGTCACGATTATCGACGCCGGTGCCCTGGACCGTATCTTCCAGGTCTTTGCCGGCGTGACTCTGAACCTGGAAAACCTGACCATTACCAACGGTGCGCTGACCGGCAGTGCCGACGGTGCGGGGATCCGCAACAGTGGTACAACAACGTTGACGAACGTCGAAGTCACAGGCAACGTTTCTGAAGACAGTGCTGGTGGTATTAACAACACGGGCCTGATGATCATCGTTGACAGTACCATCTCAAATAACAGTGCTGTCGGCAGCGGTGGTGGTATCCGGAATACCGGTTCGTTGCAGGTAACACGCAGTACCCTGTCCGGCAATACTACGGAGCGTGATGGTGGTGCGTTGTTCAACGCTGCGACAGGAAATGTGACGCTCTCCAATACGACCCTCTCCGGAAACCAGGCTGCACGCAGCGGTGGTGCCATCCGCAATACTGCCACCCTGAGTGCGATCAACAACACCATGACCCAGAACATTGCGGGAACCGTGGGTGGTGCAATCTCCAACTCCGGAATTGCGACGTTGCAGAACGATCTGATCCTGGACAACTCGGCTGCCAGCGATGCCGACCTGCAGGGGAATTATAACAGCCTGGGTGGAAACCTGGTTGGTGTCGTGGGAACGGCCACCGGACTGGGGGGAACCGACATTCTGGGTGTTGCCGATCCTACGCTCGTCCTGGACTCGAATCTGGCCGATAATGGTGGTCCCACACTGACCCATGCCCTGATCCTGGGAAGTGTTGCCATCGATGCAGGTGTTAACGCGAACACCGATGCTCTGGAACAACGCGGCTCACAGAGAATTCTGGGGTCAGCCGTGGATATCGGGGCTGTCGAATACGGTGCTTTCTTCGTCAACAGCGATCTGGATACGGTTGATGCCAGCATTGGTGACGGGATTGCAGCCGATGCCAATGGTAATATCACCTTGCGTGCAGCCATTATGGAAGCGAATGCCCTGGCAGGCGATTCTCTGATCGTACTGGGGGCAGGGACCTATGCTCTGACGCTGACAGGTACAGGGGAAAATTCTGCCTTCACGGGTGACCTGGACATTACTGATCTCACCGGCTCTCTCACCATTCTGGGGGCGGGTAGCGGCCAGACCATTATCGATGCCAGCGGACTGGTAGACGATCGTGTCTTCGATGTCCTGTCGGGTACTGACCTGACATTGCAGGGGCTGACGGTGACCGGTGGTAATGCCGTTGGTGCCAGCGGTGGTGGTATCCGTAACATCGGTACTCTGTCTCTCGTAGATGCGGCCGTCGACGGAAACACAGCAGAGTTAAACGGCGGTGGTATCCTGAACGGTGAACTGGGGCTGCAGGGAACATTGAATATTTCCAACAGTGACATCTCCAACAACAGCGCTGTTGACGGTGCTGGTATCTACAACAACGATCAATCACAGGTGACGATTGTAGATTCGGCAGTGACGGGGAACACTGGTAGTGGTGATGGTGCCGGTCTCTATAATGACCTGCAGGCAACCATCGACATTACCCGCAGTGACATTTCCGGCAATACCGCGGCACTCGATGGTGGTGGTATTTATAACAACGATCTGGCCAGCCTGACCATTACTGACAGCAAGGTGAACAACAATACGGCCAACCAGGGTGGTGGTATCTTCAATGAAGAAGCGGCTGCACTGACGGTATCGCGGACTACCGTTTCCGGGAACACTTCAACCCTGGGTGGTGGCGGTATCTACAACGATGGTGGTGTCGCGACTCTGACTCAAGTCTCGATCCTGACCAACACGTCTCACCTCGATGGTGGTGGTCTCTACAATGCGACCGGTGGTCAGGTCACGATTACGAATGGTTACTTTGATGACAACTCCGCCGATCGAGACGGTGGTTCAATGGCCAACTACGGTATCACCCTGTCCGTCAGCGGTACGACTGTTCGCGACAGTGACGCTCTGCGATTTGGTGGCGGTCTTTACAACGATCAGGAAGAAGGGACCGTCAATATCTTTGACAGTTCCTTTATCAACAACCTGGCTGTCACCGGTGGTGGTATTTACAACCAGGAACTGGGGGTCATCAACCTGGATCTGTCGAATGTTCTGCAAAACACTGCTACCAGTGACGGTGGTGGTATCTTTAATACCGCGAATGCAACAATTACAGTCGAGCGGACGACCGTTGATGGAAACAATGCTCTGAATGGTGCCGGTATCTATAACGATGACGGGGCACAGCTCAATCTGCTCGACAGTACTGTCTCTAACAACGTCGCCTCAGGTGATGGCGGTGGTCTGTATAATAACTCCATCATTCAGGCCAGCGTGGTCAATGCCACGATTTCCGGAAACGGGGCTGCCAACAATGGTGGTGGTATCTTCAACAGTGAAGAAGGAAGTGTTGAAGTCACCAACGTGACGGTCTTCAATAACTCTTCAATTACCGGTGGGGGGATCTTTAACCAGGTCGATGGTTTTGTCACCGTGGCCAATACGATTGTCGCCGGTAATTCCACGACTGCACCAGGGCCGGATGTCAGTGGTGACTACAATTCACGGGGCAACAACCTGATTGGAGTTGGCGGTATCTCCACCGGCTTCACTGATGGGGTTAATGGTGATCTGGTCGGTTCTTTTGCAACGCCCATCAGCCCGGGGCTGGGAGCATTGCAGGACAACGGTGGTGCCACCTTCACCCACGAACTGCTCGGGGGAAGTCTGGCCCGTGATGCCGGTAATAACTTCTATGCACCTACCGACGATCAGCGAGGATTTGCCCGTCTGTTCGATGGTGATGGAAACGGTTCACTGATCGTCGACATCGGTGCTTTTGAATCCGGATATATCGTCACCGGATTCGGGGATTCGGTAGATGCTGCTCCTGGCGACGGTGTCAGCGTGGATGCCAACGGGCAGAGTACACTGCGGGCAGCCATTATTGAAGCCAATACTCGTGCTGGTGCTGACACGATTCTGTTGGGAACCGGTGTTTACACGCTGTCACTGTTCGGCCAGGGCGAAGACAACGCTTACTGGGGCGACCTGGACATTACCGATGACCTGACCATTATTGGTGCCGGTTCCGGTAAGACCGTTATTGATGCAGACAACCTGGATCGTATCTTCGAAATCTTCGGTGGCATCAACGTCTCCATTCGGGGCGTCACGCTTGTGAATGGCGATGTAACCCGGGTTGAAGACGGGGGAGCTATCCTCAACTTCGGTAATCTGACACTGGAAGATGTTGAGATCAGGGACAGCCTGGCAAACCGGGGTGGTGCCCTGTTCAACAATGGCGTCGTCACCATGACGAACAGCTTCTTCCACGACAATACTGCAATCGCTGATGGGGGAGCCATCTTCAATAACGATTCCGGTACAGCGACCATCGATCTGAGTACGATAACCGGCAACAATGCTGAAAACGGTGGTGGTATCTATAACACCACTGGTGGTACCCTGGAAGTAACCGACACGACAATCGACGGCAATACCGCGACTGTCGCCGGTGGCGGTGTCTATAACTCAGCTGAAGTGGCTGTGGGTAATGGTGAAGGGGGCAGCGGAGGAGATGTACCCGATCCTGATCCGACACCGACATCTCAGTACCACATTGACGTCGTGTTTACTGATACCAGCCTGACGGCCAGCCAGCAGGCTATTTTCCAGCAGGCCGCCGATCGCTGGAGCGAAATCATTCTGGGTGACGTTCCCGATGTGATCATCTCTGGAATCGGACTGGTCGACGACCTGCGGATTGAAGCTTCCGCACCAGCCATTGATGGCGTGGGAGGTATTCTGGGTCAGGCCGGACCGACAGCAGTTCGTACGGGAACCTTCATTCCAGCGACTGGTGTAATGCAATTCGACAGTGCCGACGTGGCCAGCCTCGAAGCCAGTGGTCAGTTGGTGGATGTGATCCTGCATGAAATGGGACACGTCATCGGATTTGGTACTATCTGGGACAGTCTGGGGCTGATTCAGGGAGCTGGAACTGCCGCATCGAGTTTCCTGGGTACAAATGCGATTGCCCAGTACAATGCCCTCCTGGGCCGGAGCGTCACAGCGATTCCACTGGAAACCAATGGTGGACCAGGTACGGCTGATGCCCACTGGTCTGAAACGGATCTGGACAATGAGCTGATGACCGGATTCCTGAACTCAGGAGTAGCCAACCCGATCAGTGCGATCACAATCGGCAGCCTGGCGGATCTGGGGTACGTGGTTGATCTGGGAGCAGCGGATTCGTATCCACTCCTGGCTCCCGATGTGCAGTATCTCACATCCCCGGAACCATCTCAGTCACTGGGGCAGATGCTGGATGCCGGTCCGATGATCGTGCTCGGAGAAGACGCCTTTGCAGGTGTGGAAGCCGGTTCGGGAACGGTCACCATCTCCAACAGCACCATTTCCAATAACTTTGCCGGAACCCGGGGGGGTGGTTTGCTGAACGAAGACCCGATCGAGCTGTCCAACGTGACAATCTCCGGCAACGAAGCGGGCAAAGAAGGTGGTGGTATCCACAACAGTGGTGAGCTGACCATCAACAATACCACGATCTACAACAACACGACCGAAGGTTCAGGCGGCGGTATTCACTCTGTCGCTGATACGGCCACCGTCGATGTGAAAAACACCATTGTGGCCGGTAACCAGGCTCTGGTGAGTGGAGACGACGTAGAAGGGGTCTTCACCTCACAAGGTCACAACCTGATTGGCTCCCGTGGCAATTCGGTTGGATTTGTAGATGGATTCAACAGCGACATTGTCGGTTCGGATGCTCAACACATCGATCCGTTCCTGAGTCCGCTGCAGGACAATGGCGGCCCGACATTCACCCACGCTCTGCTGCCGGGCAGCCTGGCGATTGATGCCGGTGACAATACCGATGGAGTTGACATCGATCAGCGAGGGGCCCTGCGTCCGACTGACACGACCAGCGATATCGGTGCTTACGAAATTGTCACGCCGACGATCAGCATCACTGATGTCAGCCAGGTAGAAACCAATTCCGGAACCACCGAATTTGAATTCGTGGTCTCGCTGTCGAACGCGAATGTGGATGAAGTATCCGTTGATTTTGAAACGTCCAATGGAACCGCCGTCGCAGGTATCGATTATGCCTTCACGACCGGACGAGTTACCTTCTCAGCTGGTGAAACAACCCAGGTGGTTCGGGTGCTTGTCAATGGTGATACGGATGTAGAAGATCACGAAACCTTCTTCGTCAACCTGTTCAATGCGAACGGGGCGGCGATCGCCGATGATCAGGGGCTGGGAACCATTCTGAATGATGAAGCCTCGATTTCGATCGATGATGTATCGGAGATGGAAGGTCCTGTGGGGCTATCGACCAACTTTACCTTCACCGTTTCACTGGCGACTCCCGTCGCAGGTGTGGTGACTGTTGATCTGCAGACCGCAGATGGCTCTGCGACCCTGGCCGACCTGGATTACGACCAGTTGCCCCTGCAGACGATTACCTTCAATCCGGGAGAAACCGAAAAGACGGTTACGGTAGTTGTCAATGGTGACACAGCGATTGAAGCGGATGAAACCTTCAGCGTCGAACTGTCGAATGCCAGCAGCAATGCGACAATCGCAGATGCAACGGGCATCGGTACGATTGAGAATGATGACTATGCTCTGCTCTCGATCAGTGATGTGACCCTGACAGAAAACTATGGCGGTGGAGCAACAACTGCCTTCACCTTTACCGTCTCGCTGTCTCAGGCAGCCGGTGCTCCGGTGACGGTGAATGCTTCAACAGCGGACGGAACGGCCACAGTCGGCGATGGAGACTATGTCTCCTTCACCAATGTGCCGATTAACTTCTCAGCCACTGAAACGAGCAAGACCATCACGGTTACCGTCAACAACGATGGTGTTCCGAATGAAGGAAATGAAACCTTCTACGTGAACCTGTCCGGTGCGGTAAATGCCAACATTGCCGACGGAGAGGGCCTGGGCACGATCGTGGAAAACGGTATCGTGGTCGATACAACGGCTGACATCGTCAATGCCACTGATGGCCTGACCTCGTTGCGTGAAGCCATCGATGCTGCGAATGCTTCTGCTGGTGTCGATAACATCATCCTGCTGCCGGGAATCTATGATATCTCGATTGCGGGAGGTGGTGAAAATAACAACGCCACGGGCGACTTCGATATCAAAGACGATGTCAACATCTTTGGTCAGGGGGCTGGCACCACGATTATCGATGCCCATCAGCTGGATCGAATTTTCGAAACATCGGGTGGTGTGAATCTGCACCTGTCGAACATGGAACTGCGAAACGGTGATGCCGATGACGGTGGTGCGATCCTGGCTCAGGGACCGACCACACTGAATCAGCTTATCTTCCGTAACAATAATGCGGACTTCCTGGGTGGTGCGATCGTGAGTGCCTCGACGCTGGATATTCAGGATGCCCAGTTCCTCTACAACCATGCCGGCTTCCAGGGCGGTGCGATTTATCAGTATACTGATACAGCCACTGTGGGACGCACCACCTTTGAAGGGAATACCTCCGATGCACGTGCGGGAGCGGTTTATGTTGCACCCGGGGCCACCTTTGACGTTTCCCAGTCGCTGTTCTATCTGAACGCGTCCGGCAGCCGTGGTGGTGCTATCTTTAACGAAGGGACTACCGTCTCTACCAATACGACCTTCTCGGAGAACCATTCCGGATCACGTGGCGGTGCGATCTTCAATGCTGATACATTGACGGTGATTAACAACACCTTGACCCTGAATACGGCCGACAGTACTGGTGGTGGTATCGCGAATGATACTGGTGCCTTTGTGACACTGTTCAATACGATTGTGGCTGGCAACAGTGCTGCCCAGGGGAATGACGATCTGGGTGGTGACTATGATACGGCATCCAGCTTCAATAACCTGGTCGGCAACATTGATACAGCAACCGGCCTGACCGACGGTCTGAATGGGAATATCATCGGATCTCTGACTTCACCGGTAGATCCCAATCTGGGTATCCTGCTGGATAACGGTGGTCCTACTCGGACGCATACACTGCTGTTCGGCAGTGCGGCGATTGATGCTGGCCGTAACAATGGTGCTCCGCTGGTCGATCAGCGTGGTCATGCCCGTCCGGTGGATGGGGATAATGACGCCACTGCGATTACCGATATCGGGGCCGTCGAACTGCAGTCACCACCGCCCGCTCCACTGTATGGTACCGGTGGTGATTCGACTGTCGTGGACGAACAGACCAACATCCAGATTTCGGTCGTCAAAGATCGTACCGTGGTCTCCAGCGACGGGCATACTTTCGCTCTGCCGGGCAATGTTGACTGGGTCGACGAGTGGGATTCGTTCTGGGTTGAAGTCTGGGTTGATACCGCCAGCGGATTTGGTATTTCCGATGTGCTGACAAATATCGCCTACAACACAGCCTACTTCTCGGCGACTTCAGTTGAGTTCGGTTCAAACTTCAACTTCAACCGCACCGTGGTCATCGACGATGAGGCGGGGGTTGTCCGGAACCTGGGTGGCAGCACCATCCAGTCTAATGTCGGTGGGACCGGCTATGCTCTGCTGGCCCGGATCAAGTTCGAAGCTCTGGCCAACGATCAGGTCGAAGTTGATCCTTCCGATCTGACTCTGAAGCCACTGCAGTTGGGACTGGATGTTCAGAATACGGAAATCAGTGTTGCGGGTGTGGGTGAAGTCACGGCGAATGTCGGGGCGCTGCCTGAAACAGACCTGTATCCGGTGATCTACGATATCAATGACGATGATGCGATCGATTTCCGCGATCTGACGTTCTTCGTATCGGCTTACAACCAGAAAGTGCTCAATGCCTCTTCCGAGTTTGCAGCCGCCCTGGACTTCGACAAGAGTGGTCGGGTTGATTTCAAAGACCTGACCTTCCTGGCTACCAACTACAACAAACGGAAGAGTGGAAACACTGAGGTCAACTTCCCCGCGAACTTCGGTCAGAAGTGGATCGGAACACAACTGGAAGTTAACAGTGGTGATGACACGATTGACGAGGTCGTAGCAGCAGCCGTCGATACCTGGGAGACCGCTCTGGGGCTGGATGAGCCTCTGAACGTCCAGGTCATCGTCCAGGACTTCGGTACTGCCCAGTTAGGCTCTGGTCAGACCACGGAATACAATGTGGACGGAGTTCCGGTGGCAGGACGGGTGGTCATCGATGACGACGCGAACGGCTTAGGCTGGAATGTCGATCTGACCGATGCTCCTACGGCCGGCGGATACGACCTGTATACCGTACTGTTGCACGAAATCGGACACGTTCTCGGGTTCACCCGTTACTATGCCGGATTCGGAAACCTGGTTCAGGCAGACGGCAGTGGAAATCTGACCTTTGTCGGCTCCGATTTCACGGTTGATCTGGATTCAACAGGACTGCACATCGATGATCCTGCGATCGCAGATGACCTGATGAATGACACGCTTGACCCCGGTGTTCGCAAATCGATTTCTGATCTCGACGTGAAGATGCTGCTCGAAGCTTATGCGAGTGCTTCGGGTGGTTCCGGCAGCGGTTCACCGAGCCCGATTTACGGAACCAACTCGGTACCGACTTCAGAGCCGGTTGAGCCGACTCTGATTCAGAGCACCGAAGCGGCACAGACCTTCGTGGCAGAATCGACCGTCAGTATGGCTGCTCCAGCTGTGATCACGCCATCGAAAGAAGAGAATACAGAGGATGGCATTTCGCAGACTGTGTCCTTCGACGCGATTCAGCCTTCACTGTACGATCAGGACCTGGTGGCTGATCGCAAGATCCTGGATGGCAGTCTGCTGGAAGATCTGTACTCTGCAGACTATGAAGACGGACTCTTCGATCTCGAGACCGATGATCGGGAACTGGTCTTCGCCCATGCTGATGATGAGTTGGATCTGGGAGCTGACTACCAGCTGGATCAGGAAACGATGGACGATGCCTTCAGTAACTGGGAAGGCCCCCTGTTCTAAGGATACGTTTCCAATTATTCCCGCGGGAATGAATTGACACTCAAAGTAATGCCCCTCTGCGGCAGTTCGCTGACTGCAGAGGGGCATTTTTATTTGCAGGTAGTAGCAGGGCGCATCTTTCCTCCAGCGGGGCAGGGCGGTAAGATAAGAGAGGTACACCCTGAGTGAGCTGGTGCTGCTTGCGGGGCCTTGCTTTACGATTGTGACTTGAGGGGAGATCGAGACCTTGAATCGATGGAAACCAGCCATTACGGGCTGCCTGCTGGTGTGGTGTTTTGCAGTGCATCTGACCGAAACCGCTTTGGCTGCAGAATGGGGGAAACTGACCGGGCAGTTTATCCATACCGGTCCGCGGAAGACGCCGGAAAAACTGGAGATCAGTCGCGATCAGGAAATTTGTGGTAAATTCGATGATCTGATCGTCGATCAGTCACTGGTAACCGGGAAAGACGGCGGCCTGGCAAATGTGTTTGTCTACCTGCGGGAATCCAAACTGAAGGATTCTTTGATTCACCTCGATTACCTGAAGATGCCTGAGACCGTTACCATCCAGAATAAAGGCTGCATCTTCCAGCCCCATGTGGCCGGGCTGTGGGTAAAACGACAGAAGCTGCAGGCCGTCAACAAGGATCTGTGTGCCCATGGTTTCCAGGTGAAAGCCTATCGCAATATGAGCCTGAATCAGTTGCTGCCTCCCGGAAAAGAACTCTCGCATCAGTTTGAAAGTGGAGAAAAACTACCACTGCGGATGAGCTGCAGTATTCATCCCTGGCAGGAAGGCTGGCTGGTGGCGTTGAATCATCCCTATTTTGCGACATCAGACGATACGGGACGGTTTCAGATCCGGAATCTGCCCGTGGGGGAGTGGGAGTTTCAGCTCTGGCACGAAAAAGCCGGTTATCTGGCCGCCCGGGAGGATTGGAAACGGGGACGTCTGAAGCTTAAAATTAAACCCGGTAATAATGATCTGGGAGTGATCAAGGTCGCTCCTGCTTTGTTCACAGGCAAGTAAAAACAATTCAAATATGCGACTGTTGAGCTATAACATTCATAAAGGGATCGGGGGGCGTGATCGTCGTTATCAGCTGGAACGGGTGATCGGCGTGATCGAACAGGAAAACCCGGATATCATCTGCCTGCACGAAGTGGATCGCAACGTCAAACGTTCCCGCTTTAATAATCAGCCGAAGATCTTTGCCGATTATTTCAATCTGGCAGAGTCGCTCTATCAGTTGAACGTGAAGCTGAAAACAGGCGGGTATGGAAATCTGATTCTCTCCCGCTGGTCCTTCCTGACACAGCATCAGATTTCTCTGACCAACAAATGGCGAAAAGCCCGAGGGGCGCAGATTGTGGTCATCGATTCGCCTGAAGGCCCGTTTCAGCTGGTCAATTTTCATCTGGGGCTGGCTGAGAAAGAACGCCACTGGCAGATCAATCACCTGCTGACACATCGCCTGTTTCAGGAAGGGAATGACTATCCATCCCTGATCGTGGGGGATACGAACGACTGGCGAAACACGCTGGCGAAAGGGACATTCTCAGAGCATGAATTCCAGGAAGTGACTACGCCCCCCTCCCGCTTTCGTTCGTTTCCTGCTTACATGCCTGTGGGCACACTGGATAAGGCGTTTGTGCGTGGTTCGATTGGCGTCAAACATGCGCGGGTGGCGCGTTCTAAACTCTCGCGACAGGCGTCAGATCATTTGCCACTGGTGATCGATTTTCATCTCAACGAGCATGCCAGTGAGTCGATAAAAAAAGCGGAGCAATGACGGGGGTCATTACTCCGCTTTCGATTGATCATTCAGCATTCAAGTACTCAGCACTCGAATTGCCGGTCTGACTTATTTTGCTGGTGGCATTTCGTCTTTTTCGATGAAGTCACCAAACGTTTTGCCTTCGACAGGACTTGGCATCTTTGCAGCTGCTTTGATCGCTTTGACGATCTTGTCTTTGTCGGTTTCTTTCCGCTTGTCCAGACCTTTACCAACGGCTTCACCGTAGGCGCTCTTTTCCTTTTTGGTTTTGCCAGGGTGGCAGATACCGCATTTTTTGGAAATCAGCATTTTGGAGTTGGGATATGTTTCCGCCCAGATCTTTTTGAAGTTAGGACGAGCTTCAACCTGCTTTTCACCACAGATCAGAGTCAGTCCGGCGATCGCCAGGCCAAACAGTAACGCTGCTTTTACAGTAGTCATTTTCCGCATAAAATTCCTCATATTCTTCTAAAAAGTAAGTGACAGTTAACTTAAGAAGCTCTGGCTTGAGCCAGCCGGAAACTTCGGTCAGTGGTTGCCCCGTATCACAAGAAGTTCAAGTTTTCGAGTCTCAACAAATTGTGTAACTACATTAGAATACTCAGTTTCCACGCTGTCAACGCACCCAAGGATTTCGAATCTAGAATCTCTCATTTGAAAAAAACGGATTATGAACCCTTTTCATTCCGGATGAAAACAGCTTGAACCAGGGTGGGCCAGTTCAGTTGAGTGGTGTCGGATTTCCGGGAATGTGCTTGACTGTAAGTTCTTTTAGGTGTTGATCTTAGCGAAGTAATTGGTAGGATGGATTGAATCAGGTTGGGATCTGTGTGTATGCCTTCTGCAGATCTTTACGTCATTATAAGGTTCAGCGTTGGGGAATTTAAAGAATTTTTTCCAAATAAATGTCCAACACAAAACGTCTATCCTGTCGCGTTGATTTTAACTTCAGGAAATTGATTGCGCTCGTATCTAAAGGAGTTTCCTCGTGAAAATGTTCCACAAACTGTTGCTGGTGGTGCTGGTGATCTGGGGGGCCTGTGATGCCCCGCGGAAGGTGCTGGCTGAAGCTGCCTCCCGCCATCCTAATATTGTCATGATTATTTCCGACGACCAGGCCTGGAACGATTATGGCTTCATGGGCCACGATCAAATCAAAACCCCGAACCTGGACAAACTGGCTGCTGAGAGTGCGGTTTTCAAACGGGGATATGTGCCGACCAGTCTATGTCGTCCGAGTCTGATGACCATGATTACGGGCCTGTATCCCCATCAGAATAAAATCACCGGGAACGATCCACCGAAGGGCACCGATCGCCAGAAACTACTCAAACATGTACGGAGTGTTGACTGTCTGCCTGCGATGCTGGGAGAACTGGGATACAAGAGTTTCCAGTGTGGTAAATGGTGGGAAGGCAATCCCAAACTGGCTGGCTTTACTTCGTCGATGACCCATGGCGATCCCAAACGTGGAGGACGTCATGGCGACCTGGGATTGAAGATCGGCCGGGAAGGGATGCAGCCGGTCTATCGATTCATTGATCAATGCGGGGACGATCCGTTTTTTCTGTGGTACGCTCCCTTCCTGCCTCATACCCCTCACAATCCCCCGCAGCGTATTCTGAAGAAATACCTCAATCCGGAAACTCCGGTGGAGCTGTCCTATTATTATGCGATGGTCGACTGGTTCGATGAAACCTGCGGTCAACTGCTGGATTATCTGGACAAGCAGCATCTCAGCGAGAATACGATCGTGGTGTATGTGACCGACAACGGCTGGATTCAGTATGTGCCTGAATCGGACGCGGAACGGAAGAAGATGAAACGCCGTTTCCGTTATGCTCCCAAGTCGAAGCGGAGCCCCTATGACGGGGGACTGCGAACACCGATCATGGTCCGCTGGCCGGGTAAAATCAAACCGGCGGAATACGATACACTGGTCAGCAGTATTGATCTGGCTCCGACGCTGCTCGATGCGGTTGGTTTAAAGCCCACTAAGGAGATGGAGGGCATCAATCTGCTGAAAGTGATTCAGGATGGAGGCCGCACAGACCGCAAGGCGATATTTGGAGAGATCTTCGAACACGATATGGTGGATATCGATGATCCCAAAACAAGCTTGAAGTACCGCTGGTGCATCGAAGGAGAATGGAAAGCGATCTTCCCTGGCCCCCGACTCAAGGGAGAGAAGCCCGAGCTGTATAACCTGGCTCAGGATCCATTCGAGAAGCATGATGAGGCAGCCTCTCATCCGGAGCGGGTGAAGCAGCTGTTAAAGCTGACCAATGCCTGGTGGGATGGTGAATCCCGTTGAGCTGACGTGTTCAGAACGATAACCAGGACAGATCGCGGAGACGATCTGTCCTGGCTTCTCGCGCCACTTTTAAAGAACAGGAAGTGTGGGATTAGTGATGATCCCAGTGTCCTGTCTGATGATAGTCATAGTGAGGGGGCTGATAGTCATAATGATTTCCGTGCCGGTAAAATCCCCCCGGATGGTAATCGTAGTGGCTGGTATTGTGCCAGTATGCATGGCGTCTACCGTAGTAGTAGGAACGCGGGCTGCATGAACGGTATCCACCCCGATAACCGCCGTAACCTCCGTAGTAGCCGCCGTACCCGTTGCCCAGGTTCACGCTGAAATTCACTCCTCCTGCTTCCGCTGTGGAGGTCTGTCCGACCATTGCGAATCCTGCCAGAGCGACACAAACGATCATGAACTTTTTCATCTTTCCATTCCCTAAAAGAGTTTCCGGTAGTGTTTGATTTTGCGACCGCGTCTGAGGAATGTTAAAAAGCATCGATTGTGCCAATTAAATGGATTGCGTCGTAAGTCTCTTATCTATTTATTCTTAAGTAGATTTAGTTAAAGCAGACTATGATCAGAACTGTGCTCAAATTGATAAAAGTGCCATCAATGTGAGCCTGAAAAGCGAGATGGACCGGCGGATCCTGCCTGAGAGTTCACGAAGTGGATTTGCGAAACCGCAGCAGAGTCAGCCGTTGGTGCGGATGGTCAAAGCCTTGATCGGCGCGAGCAGGCGGCTGAAATCGCGAACGCAATCCATCGTGGATGAGATTTCTTCCTGCAGTTTTTCCGTATGTGAGCCGTAACCAAGCCTGCGGGCGAGGAATTCGAATTCTTCCTGATCCTGGGGAGGGACCGTGAGGTCTTTGGCGTTGCCGCGCACCATGCGGAGCGCATCAATGAGTCTGCGGAGGAAAATATAAGCGTTACGCAACTTGTGGAAGTCGTCGGGACTGATCAGTCCGAGTTTCTTGAGTGAATCAATGCCTTCCAGCGTATTTGTGGTTCGGAGACCGGGATTACGATGGCCATAGGTGATCTGCATGCCCTGGATCAGATACTCGCAATCGACCAGCCCGCCGTCACCGAGTTTGGCGTTGATGGTCCCCCCTTTGACGAGCTGCTGTATCTGTTTCTCGCGCATGGCGAGCATGGCGGCGACATCGAACGGTTTGCCGGAATAGATAATTTCATCCCGCATGCGGACGATCTGGTTTCCGAATTCTTCGTCACCGGAAATCGGGCGAAGTTTGACCAGTGCCTGACGTTCATAAGGCCAGGCGGCGCCTTCATGAGAGAAATAACTCTGAAAGGCTTCCGCGGAAACTGCCAGGCTGCCGGCCTGACCATAGGGTCGGAGCCTGAGGTCGATCTGGAAAATTCCCTCACTGCGGGTTT
Source organism: Gimesia panareensis (assembly GCF_007748155.1). GTDB lineage: Bacteria > Planctomycetota > Planctomycetia > Planctomycetales > Planctomycetaceae > Gimesia > Gimesia panareensis. Next base: position 5,756,093 of record NZ_CP037421.1, on the reverse strand, counting down.
TGATCATCTTGGTGAATTTTTCCACCAGCTTCAGGTAATACTCATTATTGGTGATGACTTCCGGGCCGGTAGTCTGCCCGGTGCCTTCATAGATAAACATGAGTTCGATGTCAGACGCGAATCCAAGTTCTCGTCCTCCGCATTTCCCCAGGGCGCAGATCGACAGATGGCAAGGACCGCCTGATTCCAGTTGTGGATCGCCGTAACGTTCCTGCAGCTGCTGGTTGCAGACGTCATAGGCTCCCTCGACGACGACCTCGGCGACATCCGTCAATTCATCTGAGAACTGACCGAACTCGGAAATATGCCCCAGAATGTGTCGCATATCGGTGCGGAGCATGGCCCGGTCTTTGAAAGCGTTGAGCTGTTCCTGCTGTTCCTCCGGGGTTGTTGCTTCGGCGAGTTCTTCCGCGATCTCGGCTTTGAGTTCCTCCAGCGGAATCCGGTTCTTGAGTTCTTCCACATTCGCGACAACGGGGAAGAGATTGGAATGCTGCAGACGCAGAAAGTCTTCCCAGAGAAAATCACTGACCCCCAGCAGACGGGCCAGGGCACTGAGCACGCTGGTCCGTTCGAGCGAGGAGATTTCTTCGACCCAGTTGGGTTGTTTGAAGAGATGCTCCAGGAACTCCCGGAAGTGCAGCAGTGCCGACTCCGGATTGGGGGAGCGGGGTAATAAATGGGTGAAGTGTTTAATCAGAACGATGGCGGCACGCAGACCCTGCTGCTGGGCTTCCGCACTGATTTTTTCGCCTTTGTCGTCGGTGACATACAGCACATCACTGACTTTAGTGCCTTCGGAATCAATGACCATGCGGGCGATATCAATCCCACTCATCGAAAGGGCATTGGTGAGTTCATACAGAAAGCCGATGGTATCCTCGGACTGGATTCTGAGGATCGTGTGCCTGTTATCGGTTTCGTTATCGACTTCAATTTCGACGGGGTAGAGCACCTGGCTGGCTTGTGCGAGATCGTGCAGACCGGCGGCGACGCGTTTGGCCAGTTCTCCCACTGCCTCCTGGGTATTGCCAGATTCGACTTTATGCAGCAGCTCGGAGAGATCGTTGCGATAATCGGTCCAGACGTTCGGTTCAACGGCGGGGCCAGAGGCCATCACGTCCAGCACGATGACAAACTTGCGGGTATTTTTTGTCTTTTCACTTGGTTTGGAAGATCGACTGGAAGAGGAAGCGGCAGGTTTGACTTTCTGATTGGTAAACAGGTGCCCTTTCTGAATGTCAAATCCATAGACAAACAACAGGCCGCAGATCAGGGAGAGGTCCCCGGTCTGGTCGAAGCCGACCATGGTCAGCCGCAGCTGGTTGTGGGGCCGTTTTTCTGTTTCGAGTTCAACGATATTCGTCTCGCTCAGTTTGCGGGCCATCTGGCTGTGCTGTTCGGTTTCTGCTTCATTGAACACTTTGGTGTAAGAAGCGGCCATCATGCCGATCGGATTGCTGTCCTGTTCAGATTGTGCCGCTCTTTCTCCGGTTTTGTTCTCGGCTGGATCGTAGATGTATTTCTTATAGATACTGCGGACCGCTTTGCGGTGCTGCTCATAGTACTGGACCAGCTGTTTGCCATCCTGGAAGTCGAGCCGCCGGGCGAGATAGGCCAGCTCCCGCTCATCGGTGGGCATGTGGTGTTCCTGGTTGTAATGCATCAGCTGCAGCGCGTGTTCGATCTTGCGGAAGAAGACATAGCCACTGGTGAGGTGACGGTATTCGTCGGCCTGGATCAGGCCATGATCGACGAGCCTCACGAGCCCGTCCAGTGTATTGATACTGCGGATGGAAGGATATTTGGCACCGTTGGCCATCTGCAGGTACTGGGTTGTGAACTCCACATCGCGGATTGAGCCTTTACCAGATTTGACTTCGCCCCATTCTTTGCCTTTTTTCTTCAGTGTCTGCTCAATCCGCTGCTTCATGTCCAGCACATTTTTGCGGACCTCTTCCGGGGCGCAGTTGAAGATCTGGGGTTCGATACGGCGGAAAAATTCAATGCCCAGTTTCTGGTTGCCGGCAATCACCCGGGCTTTGAGCATGGCCTGTTTTTCCCAGAGGCGACCATGTTTGGCGAAATAGTCGACGTAAGCATCGACGGTAGTTACCAGTGCTCCCGAGCGCCCCCAGGGACGCAATCGCATATCGACGCGGTAGAGAAAACCTTCGGCCGTCGATTCCATGAGCGACTTGATGAGTTTCTGTCCCAGTTGCCAGTATTTCGTGGAATCTTCTCCGGCGATGAAGACGAGGTCGATATCCGAGCTGTAGTTCAGTTCTTCCCCCCCGAGTTTGCCGAAAGCCAGTACGGCAAAGTCGTCGACGGGCAGCTCCATTTCTTCAGAGAGCACCGTCAGACAGGACTGAACCAGTCCGTCTGCGAGCAGCGAAAGCTGGACGGTGATATTTTTCAGATCCATCAGTCCAAAAGTATCACAGGCCCCGATGCGGAGCAGTTCCCAGCGCTGGAAGCGTCGAACCGCGTCAAATTTCTCAGTGATCGAGCCGGTTTCCTGGCGCATGATGGCCATCGCTTCCGAGAAGAACTGCTGCTGACTTTTGAATTCGGCGATGCGGTTGTAGCGGGTCAGACGCTCCAGGTAATCGGGGTTCTTGAGGAGGATTTCCGTGAGGAACTGACTGCCGACAAACAGCCGGACCAGAATCTCGACTGCGCGCGGGTTTTGCGTCAGAAAGTCGAGCATTTTCTCCGGTTCAGAAACACTGTTCATGAACCGCTCGAAATTGATGAGGGAGCCGTCCGGAGTGGCGGCGTCGGTCAGTGCCTGCAGGAGGGTGGGCAGGATCATCGTCAATTCTTCACGAATGCGGGATGTTGTGCACATGTCTCGCATGCGGATCAGAGCGCGTTCCTGATCTGTAAAACCGATGCCGGTCAGGATCTGTTTTACTTCGGGATCGGTGACGGAATATTTCTGGTCCAGGAGTATTTCCGGGTTGTCATAGAAGACGGGACTATTCATAAAATTGTCAGAACCTGTTGGTCATGAATTCAGAGATTCAGGATATTGAGAATCCAGGGGTCTTTTGAGTGAACACTCTACTGATGTCGTTCTCCTGTCCGCGTTGGCTGGAGGGGACCTGTCTGGTTCAAGTGCTGCGAAATGTAACCTTATTATAAGATCGTCCGGACTGCAAAAGAAGTAACTCTTTCAATTGAAATTAAAGTAAATCGAACCGGGGGGCTGCCCCTGCTTTCCAGTTGCTTTTCCCCAGGCTGTATTCTAGTCTGGAACGAGGAAATTCGAGCAACTTAACCCTGTTTCTCACCGTAGCCGGCATTTTAATCAGAGAGAACCGTGATGGAAAATTATTCCTGCAGTCGTCGTGATTTTCTGACTCAGATCATGTGTGGTGTGGGAGCTTCTGCTCTCGGGAGCCTCGCATTTGCGGAAGGGCAGATATTTCCGCCCATGCGGGTGATTACCAAAGGCCCCCGGCATCACTGGTTTGGCTATTACGACAAGCTGCAGTTTGACCCCACCAGCCGGTATGTGCTGGGGATGGAAGTCGCTTTCGAACATCGCTCACCGAAGGCCGATGATGTGATCAAAATCGGGATGGTGGATCTGGAAGATGACGATCGCTGGATCGAGCTGGGAGAATCATCGGCCTGGAACTGGCAACAGGGATGCATGCTGCAGTGGCTCCCGGGATCCGCATCGGAAATTATCTGGAACGACCGTGAGGATGGTCAGTTTGTAAGCCGGATTCTGGATGTCAAAACCGGGAAGGGACGTACAGTTCCGTCGCCGATTTATTCGGTCAGTCCGGATGGCAAGACGGCTGTTACTCCTGATTTTCGGCGGATTCAGGATGTTCGTCCCGGCTATGGTTATCCCGGATTTCCCGATCCTAATTTCAAGGATCTGGCCCCGCGGGACTCCGGAATCTTCCGGGTAGACCTGGAGACGGGCAAATCCACAATGATCCTGTCGCTGGACGAAATCTCCCGGACGGGAACCATCCCCAAAAATCAGAAAGATGTGAAGCATTACTTCAATCACCTGCTGTTCAGCCCGGATGGTTCGCGGTTTATTACACTGCATCGCTGGCAGTATCCGAACGGTAAACGCCTCTCCCGGCTGGTTACAGCACGGACGGACGGCAGCGATGTGCGGGTGGTGATTGATAACGGTTTTGTGTCGCATTTCATCTGGCGTGATCCGGACCATATCCTGGCTCAGTCCAAAGCGACTGCTGAGAGTCCCTCCTGGGGAGATTTTCTTGTCAAAGATGAATCCGGGGCTGAACTGAAAGAGGTCGGCAAGGGAGTGCTGGACAGTGGAGGGCACTTAACCTACCTGCCAGGTAACGAATGGATCCTGAATGATACTTACCCCAAAGGCAAGGAACGGATCCAGACGCCTCACCTGTATCACGTTTCTTCCGGGAAGCGGATTGATCTGGGACACTTCCATTCCCCTAAAATCTATACGGGGGAATGGCGGGTCGATACACATCCCCGCTTCAGTCCCAATTCCCGCTACGTTTGCATCGACAGTCCCTACCAGGATCAGGGACGTCAGCTGCATCTGATCGATATCAGCGGCATCGTGGGCGCATCGTAGATCAACGGTTTGTGATCATTCGGTTCCCGCGCCGGCCTTGACCGGCGTTTTCTCTGCTGCGGATGAGGGGACCGGTTCCCGGGTAATGTGGAGCTGATAGAATTTATTGCGTTTGAGGGCCCGTTCCAGGGCACTGTGGTCCACCGGACTGCGGTTCACAAAAGTGATTTCTTTGCGGTCGGGGTTGAAATGGATCGTTTCCTGGTCAACCCAGACGAATCCTTTCAGGCAGCGGCGGGCGGAATCTGTGACATCATCTCCCCCGTAGACGCCGTAGCGGATCACATATTTCTGCTTCGCTGTGGCAGCAGGCTGCATGGTGCCCGTTGATGTCTGCGAGGAAGTGCTGCCGGGCTTCCCTGCATGATCGGCTAACGCCAGATCGTCCTCAGAGAGTTTGATCCATTCCGGAGTGACCCTGATGCTTGCGCGCGCCAGGGCACCACTGGCCCGCATTGCCATACCGAATTTTCTGGCATGGGCTTTAAATTTGAACGCGGCCCATTTGTCGTCATAATTGATCACCAGGGAGTCCGCGACATATTCAGGAATTTGCCTGAGCGATTGCTCCACGGTTCGCTCTGCGGCAATGGGATCGAAACTATTGCTGAAAATTCTGTCGATACGAAACGTCATGAGGTCAATATTTGGATTTACCTTTGTGAAATTGGGATCGGTCGGTTCATTTTTGGGGGCGTCATCTGTCAGTCGGATGACACGGGTGTTTTTGTTCTCTGCCAGTTTTTCTCTGAAATCACCAGGGATGCGCTCGGTAAAGTCAAAAGAGAGAGTCATCTGATTCAGATTAATCACCACGTTCTCCCCTTCAAATCCTAAGATTCTCCCGTCTATCGCTGATTCCAATGCTCCCAGTTCAAAGGCGGCCCGATTTTTCAGTTTCTGCTCAAACTCTTTGTCAAAGCCGGCGATTTTAAAAGTCGCACGCCGTGTCCCTCTTCTCATGCGACCGTGCATCTTTAGATCAGATTCATGCATCTTACCAATTTGAGGCGGCTCTGATCGATCGAATTCGAAACTGCGTTTTTTCGGTCTATTCTGTTCAACACGCTGCTGGGCTGCCTGTTTCATCTCTGCGATTCGCTGATCGTGTTCGGGACTGAGATCCGGTTTTCGTGAGGGCTGCCTGATGCGGGCTTGAATCCACTGGATGCCCCGGGGGATGCCTTCGTCGATCATCGTCTGGTAATGATCGACACCGTCACTGGAGACGAGCTCGACATCCTTACCTTTGCTTTTCAACAGCTCTGCAAACTGTTTTGTGGCTGCGAATGAAGTCACCTGGTCTCCGCGTGCATGAAACAGGAAGACAGGGCAGTCGATCGATTCATAGTGCTCCAGGGGAGAACTGAGTCGGATGAAATCCTCGACATCAGGAATCAGGGGTTTGATTTCAGCGAGGTGGTCGGCAAAAAATCTCTGTGGATCGACAGAAGGGGCATAGGCCAGGCAGCCTTTGATGACGCCGGCACCCCAGAAAGACTGTTGAGCGTGCTCGGCAAACAGCAGATTCAGAGTGGCAGCGGAACTATGTCCTGCCAGAAAGATATTGTCGGTATCGATTTCCGGTATCGTTTCCAGTGCCAGTGAAAGCGCCTGCGCATAATTCAGCATCCCGGCTTTGCTTTTGCGGAAGGCCTGATGCGCTTTGATGAAATCGGCATTACTGGTCTGGTCACCTTCTCCCAGGTCTCCGTCGATGGAAAAAGTGATCACGGCGAAGCCGGCTTTGATATAAGGTTCGTGTTCCGGGTTGGGGATGTCTTCGACCGCGTCAATGTCCATCCCCGTCAGCAGGGTGGCGCCGGCCGGGGGGACAATCACGCAGGGGAAACGTGGCGATTTTTCATTGGTGCGAGGGAGAAAAACGCGAATCTTCATCTGGCTGGTCGGGGCGTCCTCCTGGCCCGGTGCGGGGGTGCTGGTGACTTCGAACATCCTTCCGATCGAGGCGGTTTTCTGTTCCTGGAACATGTTCTCTTCCGCTTGATCCTGTTCTGCCCATTTCAGGGTGAGGGGAGTGTGATGGCTGATTTGGAATTTCTTGAGGTCCTTGAGTTCGCGACCCCCGTCAGGGTCGGGTTTCAGAACTCTTTCCTGGGCCTGTGCCTGCTGAGGTTTTCGGACGATGGGGCCATACACATACAGAGAGAGTCCGATCAACAGAAAAACGCACACAGCGCTGAGCCATGCTTTCAAAGCTTCCTTACTTTCCTCATAGCAGAGGAGCGCAAAGAACATGGGGTAGAACGGTACAAAGAAACAGAGAAGAAACTGTAGTATGCCTGCCTGGACGGCAAGGATAGTAACCGTTACCCTGAAGTAAGCCAAACAGAGTGCTGCAAAACCGAGATTGATAAACAGGATCTTGACGGTCGTGTCTGGGTCGTCCGTCAGAAAGAAATAGTACCCGTATGCACTCAACAGGCAGAAGTTGATCAGGAGCATGTAGGGTGTGAACCCATATTCTTTTATTGAGGCAAAGATGCCTGGCAGCGGGTTCGACCATTTCTTCGCCGGTTTCTGAGGTTGCTTCACCTGTCTTCTGGCTGGTCTGACGGCCGGGCCGTCGTTCAGATCATCCTCCCAGTATGTGGCGTCCTCTTCCTCAAACAGCGATTCTTCATCTGCGTCATCGAAACTGAAATCGTCTCTCCGACGGGAACTGCCGGCTCGCTGTTTGCGGGGAGCAGATGATTTCGAGGCTGGTTTCTCGATCACAAACGGGACCGCGCACTTCGGGCATTTGACTTTTTTTCCGAAGGCGGCCCGTGTTTTGATCTTGAAGGCAGCTGCACAATGCGGGCAGGTAATCGACACTGGTTCGGACATCTTGGAGATCCAGACTTTCAGATCGTGAATTGGAGTGCAGGATGCATCAGTTCAGACTGCACTTATTCTACTGTCTGACAGTACACGAGGCAATTCGTGAATTCTCAGATGTTTCCGTCCAGGGATGATCCTGTGGGGAATTAGCCCTTTTTCGGCTGTTCTGCCTGTCGGGCTACGGTTTCTCGCAGTTCGTGTACTTCCCGTTTGAGTTCGTGCACTTCATTCCGCAGCTGTTCGAGCAATTCGAGAACTTCGGGGCCTGGATGGGGCGGATGATGTTCCGGACGCTGGTGACGTTCAATGCGTTCCCGCAGATGCTGTTCTGTTTCGTTCGCTTCCTGGTGGATCCGGTGAGCCAGATCGTGCAGGCCTGCCTGCTCCAGATGCTCGGCGGCGACATGCATGTTCTGAATGCGGTGCCGTTGCTGGTCCATTTCCCGCTCGAAATTCTGTGGTTCTTCGTGTGGACGTTCACGGTGCCGCTCGTGCATCTCACGGTGATCCCGAGGTGGATGAGCGGGACGTTCGGGACGTCGCTCTCTGTCACGTTCGTCTGCCCGAGTCAGGAAAAAGTCCCTGTCCTGGGGGTGGGAACGAGGTCCTTCTTCACCGGGAACCGGAGCCCGAACTGGTTTTTCGGACGACATGATATTGCCGGCAGCAAACAGGACAACGGCCAGCAGGACGAGCAAAGTAGTAGTGAGCACTGATTTCATAATTGGAATTCCCGGATTGAGCAGATAAAAGAAGATAATCCGTAAGACGATGCACAAGCAGTTATGATACCGTTTGCGGATCAATTCGTCGAGTTTTTAATCTGACTTTAGAGGGAATTCTGCACGGGATGAGTTCGAATTTACTATCCCGTTTCAGTTCAGGCGGTGCGCTGTCTGACCTGGGCACTGAGCAGATTCTGATATTGCGGACAGGTTTCGACCAGGGAACTGTGAGGCCCGGTGGCTACGACTTTTCCGGAGTCCATGACCACCACCCGGGTGGCAAATTCCAGCAGGCTCTGTCCGACCGAGTGCGTAATGATGAACACGGTCCGTCCGGGAGCAAATTCTTTGAGGGCTTTATGAATCAGGATTTCACTCTGAGAGTCGATCGCCGAGGTGGCCTCGTCCAGGATGAGGATTTCCGGATCACGCAGGAAGGCCCGTGCCAGGGCGATCCGCTGTCGCTGACCGCCGGAAAGTTCGTGTCCCTTTTCGCCGACGTTGTAGTGCAGCCCATCAGGCATCGATTCGGCGAACTGGAGTACGTGTGCTTTTTTGGCGACGACTTCGATTTCATGGCGGCTGGCCGACGGACGTCCGTAGCGGATGTTCTCCAGAATGGAATCATCAAACAGCATGGTTTCCTGGGAGACCACGCCGATGTGATTCCGCAGGTCTTTCAGGCGGATATCGCGAATATCGACTTCATTGATGAAAATATTCCCTTTGTCGGGATCGTAGAAGCGGGGCAACAGGTTGACCAGTGTCGATTTTCCTGAGCCGTTTTCTCCGACGACCAGAACGACTTCCCCGGCGGCCACTTCGAGATTGACGCCGTCCAGGATTGGTTCATTATTCCGCGTCGATTCTTTGCGCTGGGCGTAGGTGAAATCAATTTTATTGAAGCGAACTGATTCGACTTGCGTGGGGAAGGGCTCCGGATCGGAGGCTTCTTTCACGAGAGATTCCCGGTCGATGACTGCGAAAATGCGTTCGGCGGCGGCAGCGGTTCGTTTCAGTTTGGAGTAGACCGAAGACATTTTTCGAGCCGGGTCCGTAATTCCGGCCAGCAGCGCATACATCATTGCGAGGGTCGCGATATCCATCGGGGCGGAGGCGAGCTGAATGCCCCAGATTTCCGTTTTGCCCCGCAGCACGAGGTAAGAACCGGGAATCAGGGCGATAAAGAGGGCCATCAGTCCCAGCATTTCGGTGGTCGGGCTGGTTAACGAGTCAATGCGGACAATGCGGAGTGCTTTTTTGAAGTACTCTTTATTTTCATGGTGGAACCGACTGCGATGTTTCCGTGCACCGTTGAAGGCGATGATGACCTTGGAACTTTCGAACGATTCTTCCAGCGTCTTGTAAATGCGAGACATGCTTTCCATCATCCGCTGGCTGGCATGTTTGAGCGTTTTACCGATTTTATAAAACACGAGGGCGATGAGGGGGGCAAAGACGAAGGAGAGCAGAGTCAGACGCCAGTTGACCATAAAGGCAAAGATCACACAGGCCAGAGCTTTGAGGGGTTCACGAATAATTTTCCCGCCCATAAGCGTCAGTCCCTGGGAAAGCTGCTGCATGTCAAAGGTGAAACGGGACATCAAGGCTGCAGTCCCTTCGTCCGAGATGCTCTGATAGTCGAGATTGAGCGTCTTGCGGAAGCATTCTTTGCGGATGGACATTGTTGCCAGTTCCACCACGCCTCCCACGATGACATCCTGCGTGAAAATACAGAGGCCTTTGACCATCGTGGTGAGCAGAAGCAGTCCCAGAATTAATGCGAACGTATCAAACTGATCTTCCGGAACCCAGGGGAGAATATTGGATTGAACCCATTTGAGTGCAAACAGTTTGCTTGAGGCTACACTCAGGTTCTCCTGTTGTCGTGAATGATCGCTGAGCAGTTTGACCGGGGCCTCAGCAAATTTGGCGGCATCGGCTTCGGCGGTGGAGATGTCGTCGTCAGACTGGTTGATCTGATACGCCTGCAGTTTTCCGGAGATCTCCTTAAGAACATGCTCCTTGTCTTTGATGGTTTTTTCGGTTTCGATGATCTGGGTCTGAACGTACTGGTCGATGCGCTCTCCCTGCAGCAGAACTTTGACGACCAGGAAGGTGACCGAAAGATTGGCCCCCCAGAGGATGGCGACCAGGATGGCGAAAAAGAATGCGGTAATCAGCCGACGGCGGAAAGGCCAGACATATTGCAGGATTCTGGTAAAGCTGTTCACAGTAGTCACTCTGGAAATCAAGGCCGGGGTTGTTATGTGTAAGTCATATGTATCAATTGGGTTATAGACACTGGTGGTTGCCGGGGTTCGTGACAGATCAGGGTAGAATCACGGTACGGCCCCAGTGTAGAACGCGAATTAAACTAGGAATCGTCAAACAGGTCCAGATGAAATTGGCAGTGCTGGGGAAATGAACAGGTTTTTGGGGTCGGAAGCGACTGTGGTGTGCTGGTTGAAAAGCGAACTTATTGTACAACTGGCGTGTCGTGAGAAGGGTCAGTTTATGAAAATTGTGATATGCTGACTGTCAGGCTTCGCCGATTCTGATTCTCTTCACTACAATCCCGTCGATTGTAATTCAGCGCTCTCTTTACCGTGATCGGATTGTGCAGGATGGAAGATCCTTCCCTCAACCAGCAGACCTCAACTGTCTCGCCGGGGAGCCTGCGCGAACTGGCCAATGTGGCAGTGCCACTGGTGCTGAGTTGCGGATCGCTGTCCATCATGCACGTGGTCGACCGGATCTTTCTGACCTGGTGGTCTACCGATGCCGTCGCGGCGGCATTGCCCGCGGGACTGATCCAATGGACGATCATGTCGATCGCGATGGGTAAAGCAATGTATGTGAATACGTTCGTTGCTCAGTACGAGGGGGCGAATCAGCGGCAGCGGGTTTCCGAAGCAGTCTGGCAGGGCGTGTACCTGGCGCTGATCTGGGGCGGTCTGCTGCTGTTATGCGCGCCTTTCGCGGGGATTTTCTTTCACTGGATCGGGCATACAGCCGAGGTTCAGGCGCTGGAAGCGGAATACTTTTCGATCCTCTGCCTGGGATCAGGTCCCGCGCTGTTGTCGGCTGTGCTTTCCTGTTTCTACACGGGGCGCGGCCAGACGATGGTGGTGATGTGGGTCAACCTGACGAGTGTGCTGGTGAATATGCTGCTCGATTACTGTCTGATTTTCGGAGCGGGTCCGTTTCCCGCACTTGGAATTCGTGGAGCCGCCATAGCGACGGTCACCGCCAATGTTTCGACGCTGTTACTGTATTTGTTTATCATGCTGGCCCGGCATGAGGCCCGCAGGTATGGACTTTTCAACCACTGGCGGTTCAATCGGGAACTGTTTATGCGACTGATCCGGTACGGGTTTCCCAACGGGCTGTTGTACTTCATTGACATCATCGGGTTTACCCTGTTCATTGTGCTGGTAGGGCGGATTGGAAAAATCGAACTGGCGGCAACCACGATTGCCTTCAACCTGAATTCGCTGGCATTTGTGCCCATGATGGGGGTCGGGACCGCGGTGATGACCCTGGTTGGAAAGCGGATTGGTGAAGGGCGGCCCCAACTGGCGGTGACGACAACGTGGAAAGCGTTTGCCGTTTCGGCGACCTATATGCTGCTGTTTGCAGTGATCTATGTCGGCTTTCCCGAACTGTTGCTCCGTCCGTACGCACCGGAAGTGATGACCGAAGACTTTCTGAAAGTCAAACAGGCAGCGATCGTGCTGCTGCGTTTCGCCGCACTGTTTTCGTTTTTCGATGCGATGGTGGTCGTCTTTGGGTCAGCGATTCGGGGAGCCGGGGATACTCGTTTCTGCATGATTTATACCCTGCTTACGGGCTGGGCCATTATGGTGATTCCGACGTTTCTGGTCTGGCGGTATGCTGATGTCGGTGAAAAGCTGTTTGGCAGCTGGGTGGCCTGTACCTCTTATCTCGGGGTACTGGGCATCGGTTATCTGATCCGGTTCCTGGCAGGGCACTGGAAGCAGATGCGGGTGATCGAAGATCATTTCCCGGAGCCGACAGCGGAAGACAGTGAGCAACCGGTGGAAGGTGCATTGACCTGAGGTCACTTCGCTTCAGCGGCGGAGATTCCATTTCTCCGTCGCGTATTTTTCTTCCACGAGCTGGCGCACCCGATCGACGGGCAATGGTAATTCTTCCTGGTCCGCCTGCCAGGTTTCGATCAGTGCCTGCCTGAGATCGGTAGCTTTTACCGGATAGTTCGTGACGAATTCGAGGTGGTTGCGATGCGATCGATATTCGGGTTCCCGCTCCGGACTGGTCAGGTAGCGGGGAATCCGGTCCAGGTCGAAGTCGTAAAGAATGGTGCCGTGATGTAACAGGGTGCGTGTCAGCCAGCGCTGGGAATTGCCGGAGAACTTCCGTCCCTGGATCGTCAGGTCGCTGATGCCCTGCAGGTCGATGTAATGCTCCGGAAATCGCGTGTTGAGAGTCTCGCGGATGCGGTCGAGGATGTCGCGGGTGGTGGCTTCGATACCTGCCAGGTGCTGCTCCGGGGAGATTCGCAGGAACAGGGAAAAGATGAAACAACCGGGGCCCAGCAGCACCGTGCCTCCGCCCGTACAGCGACGCAGGACCGGTATCTGATCCCGCCGACAGGCTGTCAGGTCAACGTTACAGGCCGTCTGGTTGGAGCTGCCCATGATGACGGTATACTGGTCGACCTCCCAGATTCTGAGGCAGCCTGCGGAATTCTGTTCATTAATTTGGTAGAGCAGGCCTTCCTCCAGCGCCAGATTTTCTTCCGGCGTGGGGAATACGGTTTCTGACAGGTGGCAGGTCTGTGATTGCATTTCAGAAGTTGAGGGCACGTTTGTCGACGGCCAGCGCAGCTTCCTTGATGGCTTCCGCCAGGGTTGGATGTGCGTGACAGCAGCGGGCAATATCTTCGCTGCTGGCACCGAACTCCATCGCCACGGCACATTCGGCGATCAGGTCCCCGGCACGCGGTCCCAGGATGTGTACCCCCAGGACGCGGTCGGTCTGGGCATCGGCCAGCATTTTAACGCGGCCTTCTGTCTGTCCCATGGCGCGGGCCCGGCCGTTGGCCAGGAAGGGGAAGGAACCTTTGCGGTATTCGATGCCCGCTTCCTTGAGCTGATCTTCGGTCTTCCCGACGGCAGCGATTTCCGGATTGGTATACGCCACGCTGGGGATGGTGTCGTAATTGATGTGTCCGTAGCCGGTCACGAGGTACTCGGCGAAAGTGACTCCTTCGTCTTCTGCCTTGTGGGCCAGCATTGCCCCGCCGATGACATCGCCGATGGCGTAGATGCCTTTGACGGACGTTTCGAAGTGGGCATTCACGGGAATGAAACCGCGCTTGTCGACTTCGATCCCGACGTTTTCCAGCCCGAGATTATCCGTGTTGGGACGTCTGCCGACCGCGACCAGAACGCGATCGCAGCGGATGGACTTGCTGTCGGCGATTTCCACATCGCAGGTTTTTTTGTTGGCTTTGACGCCTGTGACGCGGCAGCCCAGCTGGAATTCGATGCCCTGTTTTTCGAAGATCTTCTGAGCTTCTTTGGCGATTTCCGTGTCGGTGGTGGGGAGAATCCGGTCGAGGTATTCCAGGACGGTGACTTTGGCACCGAGGCGGTTCCAGACGGCTCCCAGTTCGAGGCCAATCACGCCACCGCCGATCACGACCAGGTGTTTGGGGACCTGTTCGTAAGAGAGGGCTTCGGTGCTGGTGCCGACCTTATCGCCATCAAGTTCGATGCCGGGCAGAGTCGCAGGTTCGCTGCCGGTGGCAATCAGAATGTGTTTGGCTTCGAGTTCAGTCTGTTCCTTGCCGTCATCGACGATGACCTTGCCTGGTGCGGTGATGGTCGCGTGACCGCTGTAGCGGGTGATCTTGTTCTTTTTGAACAGGGAGTCGATGCCGCCACCCATGGTTTTGACGGTGCGGTCTTTCTGGCTGAGCATCTTTTCCAGGTCGAGCTGGAGCGAGCCGACGTTGATGCCGCGATCCTTGAAGGTGTGCACTGCTTCGTGATAGAGTTCGCTGGATTCGAGCAGGGCTTTACTGGGGATACAACCGACTCGCAGACAGGTGCCGCCCAGCATGCGTTCCTTTTCGATGCAGGCGACATTCAAACCGAGCTGTGCAGCACGAATGGCTGCGATATACCCACCGGGACCAGCACCGATAATAACCAGATCGTGGTTCATTTTCTCTTTTTCCTGCAGCGACAGGAAACCTTTCCAAACCTCTTAGATGCGCGTTTTAAATGTAATCAGATTTCCATCAGCATGCGAGCTGGTTCTTCGAGTGCTTCTTTGACCCGTTTGAGGAAGACAACGGCTTCCCGGCCATCCACCACTCGATGATCGTAGGTGAGCGCGATATACATCATGGGACGAATCACGACCTGACCATTCACGGCAATGGGGCGCTCCTGGATGCCATGCATACCAAGCACACCGCTCTGCGGCGGATTGACGATTGGCGTGGAGAGCAGCGAACCATACACACCACCGTTGGTGATGGTGAAGGTGCCTCCCTGAAGTTCGTCGAGGCCGATCTTGTTGGCCCGGGCACGCTGGCCGAAGTCGTTGATCTTGAGTTCGATTTCCGCAAAGCTGAGGCGTTCGGCATTCCGCATGACGGGGACGACCAGACCTTTTCCGCCGCCGACGGCGATGCCGATGTCGTAGTAGTTGCGGAAGACCAGATCGGTGCCGCGAATCTCGGCGTTGATCTGCGGGAACTGGCTCAAGCCGTCGACGACAGCTTTGACGAAGAAGGACATGAAGCCGAGCTTGACGTCGTATTTCTTGAGGAACAGGTCCTTGTATTGAGCCCGCAGTTCCATGACGGCTGACATGTCGACTTCGTTGAACGTGGTCAGCAGGGCTGCGTTGGTCTGTGCTTCGACAAGCCGTTCCGCGATTTTCTTGCGGATGGGGCTCATGGGCACAATCTCTTCCTCGCGGAAGGCACCGTTGCCTGAGGAGGCGGGCGCCTGGTAAGCGAGCACATCTTCTTTGAGGATCCGGCCACCCGGTCCGGTGCCGGTGATGTCTGCCGGGGTAAGTCCTTTTTCGGCCATGACCCGGGCTGCGGCCGGCATGACTCGATCATCAGAGCCGCCGCCGGTCGGGGCAGGAGCGGGAGCAGCTGCCTGGGGAGCAGCGACAGCCGCTTTTTCGGGGCTCTTTTCGGGAGCGGGTGCTGCCTGGTCTGCGGGGCGTTCGGCTTCTTCGAGGTAACCGATGACTTCGCCGACCGCTGCCATCTCGCCTGTTTTCTTCAGGATTTCGACGATAATCCCGTCGAGGGGAGCCGGCACATCAAAGGTGGCTTTGTCGGTTTCGAGCTCAACGATTTCACTGTCTTGAGCGACCCATTTACCTTGTTCCGCGTGCCAGGCGCCAATCTGGACTTCGGTGATGGATTCCCCGACTGAGGGAACCTTGATTTCAACAGACATCGGACACTAATCTCCAACCGAGTCACGAGGGGAAAAATATGTGTTTTTCAGAGTAAATTCCGTTATTCTGGTCATTTGCGAGCACCAATTTTGATTATGACTTGTTGAGAATGCCAGCACAATTCCCGCGCACCGGGAAGATGATAATCGGAATAAATTTTTTGCATTCTGGCGGGTCAACAGGAAAATGCTGCAGGATGCTCGGACGACATGAAAAAACGCTGGTCTTTTTATCGGCGTTTTGGCCAGACCAGCGTGTGGATAATTCCAATTCAGGCATTATCGAAACAGATGTGACAATGCTTATCAGTTGTCAGGTCGGTCTCAGGACGATTTTCCCGGGAACCGGTGTCCTTTCGCTTTGGTATCGATCCGGTACAGCGAGGTGCGTGCGGTAATGAACAGGCTTGAATTATCCTTGCCGCCGAAGGTGACATTCGCAGGCTTTTCCGGGACTTCGATGATGCCCAGCAGTTTCCCTTCGGGCGAATAGACCTGCAGTCCCAGTCCGGTAGTGATGTAGAGGTTGCCGTTGGTATCGATCGTCAGGCCATCGCCTCCACTGCCCGGTTCTTTGTAACCTTCTGCCTGTTTTAAGGTGCAGAATACGCGGCCTTTGCCGATTTTTCCGGGCGCGGTGACGGGATAGGCCCACATTTCCTTCTGCATGCTGGGGATGACGTAGAGTGTCTTTTCATCCGGGGAGAGGATCACGCCGTTGGGGGCTTTGAGGTCGTCAATCAGCCGGGTCACTTTTCCATCTGCGGAGCGGTAGTAGACGGCGACTTTGCCCTGGGGCAGGGGCTCGGGGGCCCGGAAGTGGGGGTCGGTGAAGTAGATACCACCTGTACGGTCCACCACGAGGTCGTTGGGGGCGTTAAAGCGTTTGCCCTTGTATTCGGCTGCCAGCGGTTTGACTTTTTTGTTTTTCAGGTTGATGCTGACCAGACGTCCGTCCATCTCGCAGGCGAGCAGTTTGCCGGAGCCGTCGAGCATCAGGCCGTTGCAGTGGTTGGAAGGTTCCAGGAAGACGGAAAGTTTCCCTTTGGTGTCGACCTTATAGATCTTGTTGTCGGGAATATCGGTGAAATAGAGGTTCCCTTTAAGGTCGAAGGCAGGACCTTCCGTGAATTTGAAGTCAGTGAAGACTTTGACGGGTTTGCTTACCGGACCGATGCCGGGGATCTGGTCGGCGGCCTGCAGGGGGGCTGAAACGACGATCAGGGCGAGCAGGGCGGCGGACCAGTTCAGTATGTTTTTCATGAAAGGCTCCTTGGAGTTTGCGGTCAGCGTAAATGGGGAAGAACGCGTGTTTCTACTATTAGAGTCAGTCTCCCCTGTAAAATTCAACCATCTTAAGAAACGGAATGCGTTATCAGTAGAAATCAGTCTGCACATGAGGGACACTGGCTTAGGAATTTCCGATTATTTCAGCGCGAGAGTATTCAAAAGCGGGCTTGAGAAGAGGTTAATTTTTGATGGATGTCGTCCAGCTGTTAAAACAACTGATTGCCATTCCCAGCGTGAATCCCATGGGGCGCGCTGTTTCCGGTGATATTTACTTCGAAGGCAGACTGACTCAGTTTCTGTGTGATTATTTTCAGGACCTGGGCGTCGAATATGAGTCGATCGAAGTGGTGCCCGGGCGGAATAATGTGATCGCCCGCACGCCGGTCAAGCCGGGAGTGCCAACGATTCTGATGGACGTCCACCAGGATACGGTCCCCGCGGAAGGGATGATCGTGCCTCCGTTTGAGGGGACCGAGAAGGACGGCCGGATCTATGGTCGCGGTGCCTGCGACGTCAAAGGGAGCATGGCGGCGATGCTGATGGCCTTCACGCGGCTGGTTAAAGACAATCCCCCGGATGCCGCGAACGTGATTCTTTCCTGCACCTGCGATGAGGAAGCGACTGTGCAGGGGATCAACCACCTGGTCCAGCTCTGGGAAAATCCGAGCGGACTGAGCCAGATTCTGACCGAGCCCCCCGATCTGGGGCTGGTCGCCGAACCGACGATGCTGGATATCGTGGTCGCGCACCGTGGGGCGACTCGCTGGAAGATCAAGACGACGGGGAAGGCGTGTCACAGTTCGCAGCCCAACGATGGCGTCAACGCCATTTACCGGATGGCGGACGTCATCAAGGCGCTGCAGGTGTATGCGGATGAACTGACGCAGCGGGAAGCGCATCCGTTGTGTGGTCCGCCGACATTGAGTGTCGGCGTGATCGAAGGGGGCGACAGCGTCAACATTGTGCCGGACTGGTGCACGATTGAAATCGACCGGCGGGTGATTCCCGGCGAAGACGGTATCGACGTGATGAACCAGGTGGAAGCGTTTCTGAAAGAAAAGCTGCCGTTCGAGTTCGAGATGCTGCCGCCGTGGATTACCGGCGTTTCGCTGTCGGATCACAATAACGGAGCATGGAGTGATCAGCTGCTCAAAGTGATCGACACCATGGAGCCGGGGCACAAAAAAGTGGGTGTGCCTTATGGAACGCACGCGGCCCGCGTGAATCAGAGCGGAGTGCCGTCGATGGTGTTCGGACCCGGTTCGATCGCCCAAGCCCATACGGTGGATGAGTGGGTTGAGATCGATCAACTGGTGAAATCAGAAGAGGTGTATTACCAGTTCTGTGCCCAGGCGGGACGAGGTGTTTAAAACCTCTTGCGGTGGTGCTTCTCAAGCACTGTCGGGCAAGCCGACAGTGGCACACTTCAACTGGCGTAGGGTGCGGACCCATGTGTCCGCCCGCCTGGCGATGTTCCACCAACTTGTGCACTCGATGGCATCTGCAAAAAGACCGGGTGGTACCGAATGGAATTCGGTATTGCCGGAGGCAACAGGAGGTCGCGGAGCAGACGGTGTAGAGATTGCGTGTGCCTCAAGCCCACTTGTTAGAACGAATGGGTTTCTCTGTAGTGAATTGATCTCGTAAGCTGGAACCTCCTGCTCGCTGCGCTCGGCCCGAATTTTATTTGGGCCCACCCGCTGATGATTTCTTTTCAAAAAACTTCTTGACAGCTAATACCTAGAGCGGCTATATATTGGATATGTAGTCATCCTATGTATGGGAGTAATAATGATGAATCCTCAGTTATTTGCAGGCACGCTGGAGATGCTCATTCTGGAACTGGTTTCCGAGGGGCCCACGTATGGTTACGAAATTACGCAACAGGTGACGAATCGTTCGGCCCGTGAATTCGAGCTGAAAGAGGGGAGCCTGTATCCGGCGTTGCACAAGCTGCAGCGGAAAAAGCTGCTGAAATCGTTCTGGCGTGAAGTCGATGGTCGTCGGCGGAAGTATTACGAGCTGACGACGCAGGGGCAGAAGGTCCTGAATGAGAAGCGTCAGGAGTGGAAGCAGTTCTCATCCGCCGTGGACCGGATTCTGGGAGCAGAAAGTGGCCTGGCCTGAGCTCAGTATCGAAGATTTTCCGCCGCGTCGGGACGACGAACCGTCGTCACTGCGGCAGGATATTATCGATGAACTCAGCGACCATTTTGCGTGTGCCCTGAATCGGGAACTGCACAAGAATCCGGACGAACAGGTAGCGCGGAGACGCGTACTGGAACAGTTTGGTGATCCGATCAAAATCGCGCGTCAACTCTGGCTGGACGCGATGAAGGAGAGAATCATGTCTCAACGAATTCTGACGGGAATGTCCGCTGTGATGGCGGTGTGTTGTATCCTGGTAGTGGTGATTGCCTGGTTGATGATGAAAGAGAGTCAGTTGGTGAATCATCAGTTGCTGGAGCAGATGGCGTTGATCGCAGATCGACCGCAACCGGTGGCGACGAACGAAGTGGATCAGCAGATTCTGGAACAGCTGGAAGAGTTGAATCAGAAACAGGGCTCCCTCGAGAATACTTCCGGCATTGGGATGAATCAGGTCTCGTTTCAACTGATTGAGGATCAGAACGGTCAAAAACCGGCGGTTGGCTTTAAGGGGACCTTAACGAAATCGGGAGGCAAGACAGACCCCTTTTCCATTGAAGCGGTCAGCGATGAAAAAGGCAATCTTGATTTTGGGAAGTTGCCTTGGGGAACATATTTTTTAAATTTGGTTGCTCCCTGGAATGAATATTACACCAAACCACAAGTGACCATTATCCCGGGGCGTGATTACTCAGAGACGATTGACTGTCCGGCCGCTCCTCCCCGGGAAGTTGCCATTCACTTTGATGTGAACCTGTCAGAAAAAATGCTTCCTGAAGACAGGGTTCTGATCTGTGATTTTCGACAGGCAAGATACATGGGAGGGGGTATGGAAGACAATAATTACTACTTCAACATTACACGCATGGTCGACGATTGCAGCTGGACCATGGCTCAATATCAACCCATGAGCCCTTCAGGAGTCTATCTGGTTGATTCCAAAAATCAGGTGAGTGCGTGTCCTCTGACATCGCAAGGGGAGTTTGAAAGCATCCTACTGGATTCCATTGCATTCAAGCCAGCTGTTAACTTCCCACAAGGGGATTATTGCCTGCCGGTGATGTACCTGATCAGAAAACAGGACCTGTCGCGTCTGAGCGAGGTGAGTTCAGCCAGACAATATCTGGTCGTGACGAAAAGAAAACCTGGCTCTGTTTTATTCAATCCTGCAAGATCATCGCAGCGCGCGGGGTCTGAGTATTTCGCTGGAGGTGGTATGGCTCAATTTCGCACCTCTGTGGTATTGATCCCATTTAATGACAAGGCGGAAACTTTTGAACCAAAAACATCCGTTTCATGGATAGATTATATCTCTCACACCGAACAGATATACGGGCTCGAATTGAAGCAGACGTTGAATTATTCCGCGAAGCCAGACGAGAAGAACATCTGGGAAATCAATTTGTCAGAACTCGAACAGACATTTGAAATTGAAAAGTAATTCCCTCGGGAAAGATTCCGTCTGTCTGAAATGGAAATAGAAAAGTCCTTGATTTAGCAGTTATACCTAGAGCACACAATGACCTGGCCTGAGCTCAGTATCGACGATTTTCCGCCGCGTCGGGACGATGAACCGTCGTCACTCAGGCAGGATATTATCGATGAACTAAGTGATCATTTTGCGTGTGCCCTGAATCGGGAGCTGCACAAGAATCCGGATGAACTGATCGCGCGGAAACGTGTACTGGAACAGTTTGGCGATCCGATCAAAATCGCGCGTCAACTCTGGCTGGACGCGATGAAGGAGAGAATCATGTCACAACGCATTCTGACCGGTGTTTCTGTGGTGATGGCCGTGTGTGGCTTCATCGTGGTGGGACTGGTCTGGTCGATGATAAAAGAGAGCCAGGCGTTCAATAACCGGATGATGGCGCAGATGGCTGAGATGGCGAAGCGTTCCGAGCCGGAGACGACGGACGAAGTGAATCAGCAGATTCTGAAACAACTGGAGCAGTTGAATCAGCAACGGAAGGTTGAGCCGGATACTGTTGCCACTGGTATGAATCAGCTTGCTTTTCAACTGGTTACGGAGGATCAGGATGAGAGGCTGCCCCACAATTTTGTCGGCTCACTCACCAAAAGTGGTGACCGTTCCGAAGAGTTCACCCTGGAAGCCGTCAGTAATGGCCGGGGGATGCTTGATTTCGGAAAACTACCCTGGGGAAAATATCGGCTGACTTTGAAAGCTCCCTGGGGAGAAACTCTACACCAGAATGTGTATGTGATTCCCGGTCGAGATATGACCGAGGAGATTGTCTGTCCGACCGATAAACCGGAGGTCGTCTCGGTTCGGTTTCGATTGAACTGGCCCGAGGGAGTTGACACTGAAGACTGGTACCTGATCTGCGACTGTCGTAATTCTTCTGACGGAAACCGGCAGATCGAGAGCAGCAGGTTGATCCAGGGGGAAAGCTGGATTTATAGACGCAGCAGCACCAGAGATGCCAGCGGCGTGTATCTCATCAACAACAAAAATATGATCGGGGTCTGCCCGCTCAACGAGGACGGGGAGTACGAAGACATTCATTTAGAAGAGCTGGCTTTTGATTCATCGACGCGAATGATTCAGGGAAAACATGCTTTGCCCGATCTGATGCTGATTCAAAAGCAAGACTTGCCCAAGCTCGCGGAAGTGAATCGCATCCCCTCCTTTCAGACTTTAAACAAGTCCCGGACAGCAGCAGGCAGCTACAATCTGCAGTATCGGGCCCTGGTGGGAGACTCCACAAGATTCGGCAGTATTGAAGGCAATACGTTTCTGCTCATTCCCTTACTGAACCATCCGCCACTCTGGACGAAAGTGAAATCGCGACCGGAGGGGGGGCATACGTTGTATGCCAGTGGGTTGGAATTAAGAAAGCGATTGGAATTCAAGGCAATTAAAGGCGAACAGAACCTCTGGAAAATCAATTTACCTGATTTGAATGAATTCATCATTCCCGAAGGGACACCCGGCGGAGGGCAGGGTTTTTTCTAACGGTTTTGAAGCGAACTGATGTAGTGAAGATTGAGGAGTGAATGTGAGCTGGCCTGAGATCAGTGTTGACGATTTTCCGCCGCGTCGGGACGATGAACCGTCTTCATTGAGGCAGGATATTATCGATGAACTCAGCGACCATTTTGTATGTGCCCTGAATCGGGAGTTGCACAAGAATCCGGACGAGCAGGTGGCGAAACGGCGCGTGCTGGAACAGTTTGGTGATCCGATCAAAATCGCCCGCCAGCTATGGCTGGACGCGATGAAGGAGAAGATGATGTCACAACGAATTCTGACGGGAATGTCTGTAGTGATGGCAGCGTGCTGTATTGCGGTGGTGGGGATTGCCTGGTCGATGATGCAGGAAAGCCGGGCGTTCAATCTGCAGATGCTGGAGCAGTTCAAGCAGGCACAGGAACGATCAGCAGGGGAGACGTCGGGGGATCTACATCTGATCCAGTTTCAACTGGTACGGGATGGCAGTCAGGATCAGCCGGCCGTGGGTTTTGCAGGGGCATTGGCTAAATATGAAGGTAACAACGCGATTTTCACCGTTGAAGCTGTCAGTGATGAAAAGGGACTGCTGGATTTTGGTAAGCTGCCCTGGGGGGAGTATGCTTTGAATCTCAAAGCTCCCTGGGGGGAAGCTCCTTCTCCAGTGCAGATTACCACGGTTCCCGGACGCAAATATGAACAGACAATCGTCTGTCCGGCGCACGCCCCGCAGCAGGTGGAAGTCGAGTTACAGGTCAACTGGAAAGATCGACCTGAGGATGAAGTTTATCTGTTATGCGATTTTCGCTCTCTTGATTTAACTAAGTTAAAACAAGGGAAGTACTTTGAGCTGAAGTCATTTCAGGAAATACAAGATCGAAAATGGATCTTTCAGCACGATACGAAAGAGGAGTCTGAATACTCCGTGTACCTGATTGATGTGAGCAATGATCGAGCGACCCGTTGTCCTTTAGCTGCCGACGGAAATTATAAAAATCTGGATCCTCAGCAACTGGCCTGGCATCCGACTGTAGAGATCCTCCAGGGAGAATATAAGGCACCCACTGTCTATCTGTTGGAGAAGAGTGATCTGGAACAGTTAACAACATTAAACCCGATGATCGCAACGGAAACCATCGCATTTGATATACGGGGATTTAATCTGAGAGCCTTTGCTTTTCCAAGCAATGGATTATTTGTCTCTCCCTTCAGAAAACTTGAGATTGATCCTGCTCTGGTGGTAGACAAGACGCCAGCCGAACTGAAAAAGGTGCATGGATTCTTTGCGAACTCCTATGACAAAACCTATGACGCGACAGACCAGGAGCCCAATGTCTGGGAAATCAACATTCCCGACCTGTTCCCGGTTACTCGGGAATCCGGTTCATTGAGTAGTGTCCGGTGACCGGGAAGAGTTTTTCGTCTCCGGTGCCGATCTGCTGGCAGTTGACTTCGTAGACGAATTTTTCCTTGAGCTCGTTGACCTTGAGGCGGACCGTTTTGCGATCGTCGGAGAGTGTGACCCCTTCGACCTCGACTTTGTACCGGCCGCTGTCGGGGCTGGCGTAGCTGCCACTCCAGACGCGAGTATAGCCGGCGATGGTGTAGGCCTCTTTGTCGGTGGCTTTCTTCGCATCGACGGGCTCGAAGAATTCGAGTTCGAAACCATCGTGGGTGGCGCGAAGTTCCTTGATCCCGTTGGGCAGTTTGCCGTTGGGAGTGAGCTTCGTGATCGAGCCGGTATTCTGGCCGCCGAGCCAGCCGCTGTCGTGAATGGAGCCGACGTAGATGTCGCCCTTCGGGCTGACGGCGACCGACATCGGGCCAGTGAAGTTGTACTCATCGGGGGGCACATCAGCGCGGGTGAAGTAGTAAGTCGCCCCCTGTACGGTATCGCCAACCTTCTGTGTGGTGAAGCGGATCAGGAACCGCTGGTTGTATTCACAGCCCAGGCCCTGATCGAACAGGCTGGCGTAAGGGAACTGTTTCGGAATACAGGTCAGGCCGTTGACACTGCGGGTCCAGGGGTGCGGGACCTGAATCGCAGCGCGGGTCTCTTCCAGATTTTCTTTGTTTCGCAGGTCAGACTGGCTGGGGACGCCGTACGCTTTGCCGGGGATCAGGAAGTTGATCTCGTTAAAGGTATTCTGCACCCCCTGCTGGTCGGAGATATATATTTCATCTTTGGAGTTGATGGCCAGTCCGGTGGGATAGCGGAAGGCGTGGCCCAGGACTTCGATGTTGCCGTTATAGGTGATCTTGAGGATCTTGCCCCGCCAGTGAATCTGATCGTCGGGGCGTTTCATCTGGGCGTAATCGCTGCCCAGGCCGATGTAGAGATTGCCCTGGCTGTCGCGAATACAGCCGGCGGCCCAGTCATGGTAGTTGTCGTTGAAGCCCCAGCCGGAAGCAATGATCGTGCGTTTGTCGGCCCGGCCGTCTCCATCGGTGTCGGAGAGCCGCAGGACTTCGGGTTTGTGCGAGACAATGATGTCGCTGCCGTCCGCGATGATGCCGAACGGGGCGGAGAGTCCTTCTTCGAAGAGCGTCAGTTCATCTTCGTATCCGTCACCGTTGGTGTCTTTCGCGAGGTAAACGTCCCCTTTGAGCGAGGTAAAGATGAGCGTACCGTCATTGCGCCAGGCCATCGCTGTCGGCATGATGCCCCGATCGAGGGGAAGCCGGACGCCGTCGAAGCCGGGGGCACTGGTGACTTTTTCCAGAGTCGGATCGGGTTCGGGTTTGATTTTGACGTCGAGCCCATCGACTTTGAGTTCGCAGAGGTAATTGAGCGTCAGCGCGGCACGGTCTGCCCGATCGCCGGTGGCTTTGATGAATTCGTGCGAATTATTATCGGAAATGTGCAGCCACTTCTCGTCGGGGCGGGTAAGATCGCTGATCGTCGGGCTGCCGATGCTTTTCGAGAAGCGGGGACGTCCGACATAAAGATCATAGCCAGCCGGCAGGTTGGTGGCTTTGATGCCTCGCTGCCAGCCGGAGCCTCTGGCCTGTCCGCGCAGGGGCTCGAAGGTTTCGCTGACGGCGACTGTGTGGACTTTGTTACCAATTTTGAAGTTGAGTTCGTAGTGGAGCGTGATCCGGTTGCCGTGGGATTCGTAACTGCGGAATGTGCCGGCACTGCCGTTTTCGAGGTGTGGATAGACGACCTTAAGCGGTTCTTTGCCAGCGGAAGCGAGGACGAGTTCGAAACCGCGATCGTAACCGGAGATAATCTGGGTCCCCGCCATGTCCCAGTACCAGCTTTTCCCTTCGGTGCGCTGGCGGGCCAGATCGCCGAGGGTCCACTGGACGAGGGAGAACTGGTCGAGGTCGAAGAGCAGGTTGTTGCCGTTGTCAAAGCCGACCGCGAAGGCGCGGGGCACATATCCACCGCCGGTCTCTTTGGGATTGGTGAAGACATCCCGGACGATCCGCGCGGGGTCGCCGGCCGCGATGGTAAAGAACTGTTCCACGACCGAGGGGTTGGTGGGGACTTTGAATTCGGGGTCATTCAGCCCGAGCCAGATCGCATCCAACTGGCGGTTGATGTCGCCGCCCAGAACTTTGGGGACGCTCTTTTTGAGGGCGGGCATTTCCATGCCGGGCACGATTCGTAGCGGGTTGTGAACCCAGCGGAGGAAGTATTCTTTCCGCATGCGTTGACCCAGCATGAGCAGGTTGGAACCGCGGGTGCCGAGGGCCACGTTGCGCGGCTTGTAGTCGCCCAGTTCGTGGCAGGAGATGCAGCTGAAGCCTTTGGCGCCGGTGATGGTCTGGCCGGCGATCAGCAGCTGGGCGCGGTCTTCGTCTGAGGAATCGACCATGAAGCCGGGCTGGCGCGGGCCATCGTCGGGAATACGGTCGTGGGAGACGAGGTAGCCGAGCAGGGCCTGTTTGTCGGCCTCGGTGTGTTCAAAACGGGGCATGCGGACGCGGAGCCAAGGCATGCGGATAGTTTTCTGTTGTCCGCTGACCGCTTCCGCCAGGGCTGCATGTTTGAGTTTATCGCCGACTGCGGTCAGGGCGGGGGGAATCATGGCTTCGCTCTGACCGGCGAGGGCAGGATCGAATTTGGCCATCTCACCGGCGATGGGGGTGACGCCTTCGTGCCGGTCCCGTTCGTGGCAGTAGATGCAGTTGCGCTGTTCGAGGACGTAACGCCCTCGATCGAATTCATTCTCCGGCGAAGGGGCACCGAAGCTGGCGGTGAGATAGGCTTTGACGGCCTCGCGATCGATGCTGCGATAGGCGGGGCGTCCCTGCTGGCGATTTGGGGTTTCAGCCAGACAGCTGTTGTCCCAGTTGGTGACCGGTTGCGAGAGATCGGCGATCTGTTGTGTTGGTTTGTCGATGCCGGGGATCGTATGACAGGCGGCACAATGGGCCTGGGTGATCAGTTTTTTGCCGGCGGCGAGGAGCTGTTTGTCGCTGGCTGGTTTTTTGCCTGTGCGGAGTTTCGCCTGTTTGAGGGCCGAGAGAGCGTAGGCGAGCTGTCGGCGTTCGTCTGTGCTGAGTTTGATGACCGGCATGCGATGGTCATTGTTCAACTTTTCGGGATTCGAGAGCCAGTTGAAGAGCCAGGTTTCATTGCGTTTATCGCCGATGCTGCTCAGGTCGCCGCCACTGAAGGGCTGCTGGTTGCCTTTGCCGTCAATGGTGTGACAGGCGAGACAGCCGACCGAATGCATGAGAATTTCGCCGGCCCGCTGTTCTTCATCGCGGGTGGGCGTTTTCTTTGTTTTTTTGTCTTTCTTCGCGGCGGGGATTTTCTTCAGCGATGCCTGTTTTGCATGGGCATAGAGATAGGCGGCGATGGATTCGGCTTCCTGCTGGTTAAAGCCGAAGACAGGCATTTTGGGATGGGCAGCGATGGCATCGTCATTCTGAATTTTACGGACGAGCCATTCCGGATTGAGAGCGGTGGTGACGTGCGTCAGGTCGGGAGCAGCCGGACTGGTGACCTGACCTGCCCGCTGGTGACAGCGGTTACAGCGATGGGCGTCGAAGTGGGTACGACCCCGCCAGATCTGAGCGACAGCGAGATTGCCTTCTTCCCGATAGAGAATATTTGACTGAATCGGTTCGAGGCCGAACTGGCTTGAGGACCAGAACAGCTGCAGCCGGGCCTGGGAGGCCGTTTTTTGATAGGAGACCTGCAGTTCGAATTCACCGAAGTTCTGCTCGTATTGGGGACCGACGATCCAGCCGGGGGTATCGCGTTTGCCTTCCAGAACGGTCTTGCCATCGATTTCAACTTTGACTTCCCCGACAAGATAAGCGGAGAGCTGATACCGGCCGGGCTGTTTGACCAGGATCAGGCTGTTCCAGTCAGCAGTGAATTTTCCTGAGGGGAGTTGCGGCAGCGGTGCCTGCTGGCCCCAGTCGAAGGCGATATCCGGATCGATCCGCTGAATCTGTTTGCCGCCCGCTTTGTAGGTCCCCAGCAGCCCGGGCGGGTAATCGTCTTCTTCAGGATCGATTTCTGCTGCAGCCAGACGGCTCTGACTGAGCGTGCAGAAAAAGAGGAGAGACAGAAATGCCAACAGGGGTAGAATGCCCCTGAACCAGGATGAAGGGAGACACTGGCTGAGCTTCATGTTTCAGTGGATCAATGCTGCAAAGGGTTTGTTAAGAACCCGAAATAAGTCGCGGGTCAAATAAAAAATCAGCCATTCGTTATTGTTCGAATGGCTTTTCGTCTTTGGCGCTGGCACCGAATGACGTACGGAGTGCGTCTGCTGCTCCAGAGACGGTTTTGTCGGGACCGGTCAGTTTAAGGAAGTAGTAGGCTTTGCCTTCTACGGCCAGAATGACACCAATCATGCGTGAGTTGGGGACCGCTTCGGTTTTCCGCAGAATTGGCGGGCCGATTGATTTGTTGTAGGTGCCTGAGATATCGACGATGACGTACTTGCCGTCTTTGGCTTCGCCCTGGCTGACTTTTGCTTTACGACCTTCGCTGTTGAACTGGCCAATCCAGCGGGAAACGTTGGCTGCGACACCACCGCCGGTACCACCGAAAGAAGAGATCACCAGCTCGGCAGGTTCTTTGTCCCCTTTGACGGCGGGGATTTCGAACTGGGCGAGACGGAGTCTGTTGGAAGGAGGAGCACTTTTCCAGTCGGCGGGCACTTTGAGTGTGATGTCTTTGATTTTGACATCGTTGGTTTTCGCGGCATCTTCAGCTGCATCGGCTGTGCAGGCATAGATCGCGAGACAAATTCCCAGGATGGAATACAGTACTCTGCGGTAGGTGGTGGGTGAAATCATAAAATTCCTCAGATTGAATTAAGGAGATTGAGCTTACGACTATGGCTAATTGTCCCGCATTTCCGGCTGATTTTCAACTCGGCATCGCAAGAAATGGTGGTGGACCCTGTTTTTTTGGCATCCGGAACGATGTTGTGACACGATGTTGCCAAAAATCAACGTGGATGATTGGTTGTGGGAACATTGGGGGAGCAGAAGGTTGGGTGCTGGTTTTGTATTGATCGTGGGAACTGTGACTTCCTGTTCGCTGCGCTCACCCCGGATTGCATTCGGGGCTCCCCGTTTTTAACTTTGAGAGTGTGATGAACAGCACTGTCGGGCGAGCCGACAGTGGCACACTGGGGTCTGGTTTTGAAATTGGAAATTGTTTCTGAATTGAAGGAGTGAGCTGTGACTTCCTGCTCGCTGCGCTCGGCCCGAATTCTATTCGGGCCCACCCATGATCAATGTATTTTGTTGTTTTGATAAGTGCTCAGTCGGCGGGGACGCAGCGGTTGTTGGCCCAGTGGCGGAGTTCGGCGATGCGTTCCTGCATGACGACAGCCAGGGGGCGGGTTTTCTGAATCTCTGAAGCGATGTGCCGATCTTCGAGTTCTGCATTTTCGGCGAAGGCGGCGAAGAGGCCGGACATGACGGCCTGTTCCAGTTCGGAGCCGGTGAAGTCGTCTGCCATAGCTGCCAGGGAGCGGAGGTCGTACTGATCGGAATCCCGCTTGCGGCGTTCAATGTGGATTTTGAGGATCTGTTCCCGGGCGGCTGGGTTGGGGAGATCGACGAAGAAGACTTCATCGAAGCGGCCTTTACGCATCAGTTCCGGCGGCAGGGCGGAGATGTCGTTGGCGGTCGCGATGATGAAGATCGGGTGGCGGTGATCCTGCATCCAGGCGAGCAGGGTGCCGAACATGCGTTTCGAAAGACCTCCATCCGAGGACGAAGCAGATGCCGAGGCGAACGCTTTTTCGATTTCATCGATCCAGAGAATGACGGGGGCCATCGACTCGGCCTGTGAGAGGGCCTGTCTCAACTGGCTTTCACTCTCGCCGATGAATTTCTGATAGAGCATGCCGGGATCGAGGCGGAGCAGGGGCATGTTCCAGTCGGAGGCGACCATCTTGGCACAGAGGCTCTTGCCGGAACCGGGAACGCCGAGCATCAGGACCCCGCGGGGCGGTTCGAGACCGAACTCCTGTGCTTTGCGTGTGAAGCCGCCGCGGCGGAGCTTGAGCCAGTCTTTGAGTTTATGGAGACCGCCGACTTCATCCGGTTTGACATCGACGGCGATCGACTCCAGGCAGCCGGTTGAGCCGAGCAGGGTGCGTTTGGCTTCGATGACGTGTGGCAGGTCGTTGGCATTGAGGTCGTTGTCCTGCAGGATGGCGGAGCTGATGACCCGTTCGACTTCGCTGCAGCTCAGGCCGCGCATGGTCAGGACCAGCTGTTCCATCTCGCGGCGGGTCAGGCGGGCCGTGATCTCGGAATCGCTCTCCCGCTTGATGCGGTTGTAGGTCTGTTTGATGACCGCGGAGAGTTCTTCGGCGTTGGGCCAGCCGATTTCAAAGCGCACGGTGAAGCGTTTGATTTCATCGGGGATCGGGAAGGCATCGACCAGAATGAAGGTCGATTTTTTGTCGTGACAGGTCTGCATCAAATCGCGGAGCATGCGATTGACGACACTGTCGCGACAATACGCGCCGAGGTCCTTGAACAGGACGATGTCGGCATTGGTATTCTGCTGGATGAAACTCAGCGTCTGTTCCGGTTTGCCGCCGGGAACGAGGGCCGGTTTAAGTTTCCCGTGTTCGGATTTGCAGAGCCCGCTGGTGGCAGACCATTCGTAGAGCGTCATCTTCAGATTGCGGGCGACTTTCTGTACCACTTCCCGGGCACGTTGTTCATCCAGGGTTTCGATGGCGATGAACGGATTTCCGGAGCGGATTAAAAGTTCCAGCGAATTTGACATGTCATGACGTTCCTGTGCAGACTGCGGATCTGGTCGTGGTAACGGAATTTCGATGGCGGCGGATTAATGTTTAATGTCACTTTTTCAGAAGTTTCTGAAACTGTTTCCAGGTTTTGGTGTTGGCGACATCTTTTTTGGTCAGTCCAGCGCGGCGGGCCTGGTAGACGCCGTACTGCATGACATCCAGGCCTCCTACGCTGTGGGCGTCGGTGTTGATGACAATCGGGATGCCCAGTTCTTTGGCGCGGGCGGCGTGAATGTCGTCGATATCGAGTCGCATGGGATGCGCGTTGATTTCGAGCATCGTGCCATGGTCGGCGGCTGCTTTGAGAATCTCACCGTAGTTGAGGTCGGCCCCCGGGCGTTTGCCGATCAGGCGACCGGAGAGGTGCCCCAGGATGGAGACGTGGGGATTCCGGATCGCGTTGAGCAGGCGTTTGTTGATCTGGTCCTGCGGTTGTTTGAGTCCGTAGTGCAGGACGGCGATGACCCAGTCGGCTTCGCTGAGGACATCATCGGGGAGGTCCATGCTGCCATCTTCGAGGATATCGCATTCGATGCCTTTGAGGATCTGAATGTCGGGGACTTTTTTCTGGACCTTTTCGATTTCCTTCCAGTGGGCGCGGAGCCGTTTGGCGTCGAGACCGTTGGCCATGGTGACGCGCTTGGAGTGATCGGTGATGGCGATGTACTGATAGCCCTTGGCGAGCGCTCCCTCGGCCATTTCCTGAATCGAGGCTTTACCGTCGGTAGCGGTGGTGTGCATGTGCAGGTCGCCGCGAATCTGTTTGAGTTCGATCAGGTCGGGGAGTTCGTTCTTTTCCGCCGCGGCGAATTCCATGCGATTCTCGCGGATCTCAGGCGGGATCCAGGGGAGGTCGAGTGCTTTGTAGACTTCCTCTTCGGTTTTGCCGGACACGAGTTTGTCTTTCTTGAAAAGCCCGTATTCGTTGAGCTTGAGCCCGCGGTCCTGGGAACGGCGACGGAGGACGATGTTGTGTTCCTTGGAGCCGGTGAAGTACATCAGGGCGGCACCGTAGGATTCTGCGGGGACGACGCGGAGGTCGAGTTCGAGTCCGGAATTGAGCCGCACGCGCTGTTTGGTATCGCCGCGGGCGAGGACTTTGCTGACCAGTTCATGATCGGCGAGGGCATCCATCACCTCATTGGGTTCGCTGGAAGTGACGAGGATATCGAGATCGCCCACCGTTTCCTTGCGGCGACGGCAGCTGCCTGCTTCGGAGATCTGCTGCACGGAATCGAGTTGGCCCAGATCGGCGATGATGGCATCGGACTGGGCCTTGGCTTCGGCGAGCCGGACGCGATCACCAATCTGGTTGAGCTGTTCGAGACCTTCGAGAATGATCTGTTCGGTTTTCTTGCCGAACCCTTTCTGCTCGGCGATGACGCCGTTTTCCGCAGCAGCTTTGAGATCATCGAGCGTATGGATGTTGAGTTCAGAAAAGAGGAAGGCGACTTTCTTGGGGCCGATGCCGGGGATGTCCAGCATGCGGACGACGTCCGGAGGGATCTGCTCTTTGAGTTCTTCGAGTTGCGGCAGCGTCGAATCTTCCACGATGGTCTGAATTTTTTCTGCCAGATCTTTGCCGATGCCCGGCAGTTCCTGCAGTTCTTTGGGATCGTTGTGGACGATTTCCTGAACCGATTCCGGCAGCCCGGAGATGGTGCGGGCGGCATTGCGGTAAGCGCGGAGGCGAAAGGGGTTGGCGCCCTGGATTTCGAGCAGGTCAGCGAGTTCCTCAAACTGGCGGGCGATTTCAGCGTTTTGCATGTTCCGAATCCGGATAGTGACAGTAAATGAAGTGCGGGTCTCTCTCCTTTTAACATAACGTGACGGGCGCATAAAAAAAGTGCAAGGCGGTGAAGCACTTGCACTTTGTGAAAGTCTGAAGTCGTCAGCCGTTAGTTGCTGGCAACTCTGGCTGTGTCATCAATGGCATACCAGCCTGAGTTCGTGGGCACGTCCTGCTTGGCAATCCGTGGTGCCGAGAAGTGGGCACGGATCGTCAGGCGTTCTGCCCGTGGAGCTGATTTCCAGGTGATTTTCTGATCCAGGTTCAGCGGTCGCACTCGCATCGGTGGCAGGTGGTTGGTTTCCTGTTCTGCTTTCGGTGCTTTCTTCTCCGGCTGAGTGGTCGGAGCTGCTTTTTTCTGGGGGATGGTGGTTTTGTTGGGAAGTTTGCCCTCCGGAGTGGGCTTGAAGGCCTTGTTGCTGTCGGTGCCGAACAGGTCTTCATCGGATTTTTTCTCGGTGCCGAAATCGGGCTGTGAGGGTTCCGAGCCGAAGTCAGGCTTAGAGGGGGGCGTACCAAAATCGGGAGCTGGTGTGCTGCTGCCTGGCATGGGCGTTTCGGAGGCATCCCGTTTCAGCGGCTGTTCAAAGAGATCCTTGGCATCACTGCCCGGCATGGGAGTGTCCATGGGGGTTTTGCGATCGTAGCGACGTTCACCGAAGCCGGAATCTTCGACTTTGTTTTCCGGATTCATGGGTTCTTCGGCATAGGTTTTGGGTGGAGTGCTTTCAATTTCGCGAGGTTCCGGAACCTGACCTCCACTGGTCGTTTTGCTGTTGGGGTCGGGAGTAGGAGTGCTGGCGCTGGAGGGACTGTAGGAGACGCCACAAGAACCAGTGCTGCAGCCACCCATGCCACAGGCTCCGGTGGAGCAACCGCCCATACCACAGGGAGAACAGCAGCCTGAGGGAGCATAGCCTGCGTAGTTCGAGGCATACATATTGCCGCCATTGAAGCTGCGGTAGCTGACGCCGACGGCCTGAGGATTGTTGATCAGGTACCAGCGGTAAGCGGCGCGGGAGCTGCGACGTGACGCAGCACGACTGCCACCATAAAAGGTGGTATAGCCGCCGGTGCCACAGCTGTTACAGGAACTTGACATTCCATAACCGCCGTAGTTGGTGGTGTAGGGAGCGGGAGCATATCCGGCACCGTAGTACATCGGTCCATTTCGGCTGGGGCCAAAAATGGCGTTGTAGGTCCACGGGATAATCCCGGCAGAAGACTCAGGAAGAGAAACCAGGCTGACGGCCAGCAGACAACCGGCTGTCAGACACACTTTTTTCAGATTCACGTTTTTGGAAAGACTCATCATCCATTCGACCTTTTTAAAATCGAGCCACACTGTTGCACGACCAGGGGCAGAAAGCCATGCCGAAAGAAGACGTAGTCCATCACGCCGGTTTCTCTCACCTTCCGAATCGGAAGTCGCGAGTAGCTAATCCGTTAGTTACCCTGTTGTACCCTGACAATCGTGCCGATGTCAATGATTGTGATCACTGTGCAGGTCGGATCGACTAAGTTTTTGCGCGATGATTTATAAGGATTCGCGAATGTCACTATTTTGTCTAAACTGTAAGGTTGCTTGATCAAAGGCGTTCTGCCATCACTGGGGGCAGCGGAGCAGGTGGGAATCACAATTGAGATCAACAAATTGGGATAAGTTGATGTGAGAAAAAAACTTATCGAATGTGTCTCCGGCAGCCGGGAACCTGATGGAGGCGCTTGCGGGATTCAGAGTGTCGAGGTCCCGGTTCGAGGCGAGTTCCTCTACCCGCAAACGCGGGAAAATGATAACTTACGCAGTCCGCAGCCGGTCGAGGCAGGGGTTATGGGCTGATTCCTGTCTGCTGTATGGATTGAGTGTGCCGGACTGCCGGTCAACGAGTGAAACGGATTTCATGAGTGGCTTTCCCGAAAACCTGTTCTCCCTGGTCAGATCTCCGTTGGAGTCACTGAGACGGGGAGCGTGCGTTGTAGGACTCTGCTGCAGTCTGCTGCTGTTCTGTACGGGATGTTCGTCCTGGAAGCAGAATATGGCGATACGAGATTCGGAATCACAGGACCTGGTGGAACAGGTACGGGTGGCGACGGAGAGTGGACGACAGGAACAGGCGGCAGAGTTGCTGAAGCGGGCGGTGGCGAATAACCCGAATAATGCGGCGGTCAGGCAGCAGTTGTCTGAGTTTCTGATTGCGAACGGCTACTCGGAAGAGGCGATTCAGCAGTTGCAGCGCACGACGGTGCTGGCGCCCGATGATCCCCGGCCTTATATCGATCTTTCCTATCTGCTGTATGAAAAGAAGCAGTACACCGATGCGCTCAAGAACCTGGAGCTCGGTCTCAACCTGGATCCGACGAACATCCGGGCCCTGATTCTGAAGGGAGAACTGGAAGAGCTGGCCTCGCTCAATAGTGCAGCGATTGAAACGTATCATCGTGTTTTACAGGTCGACCCTTACAATATTGACTCTCGACTGAAGCTGGCGGCGCTGGAGATCAAGATGGGAGAACACAATCGGGCGACGCCGATTCTGCGTCCGATCTGTCATAATACGAGTGCCACCTTCGATCAGCGGTCAGAGGCACAGTGGCTGCTGGGTGTGGCCTATGGGGCCGATCATCGCTGGAGCGATTCCGTGGCCTCGCTGGAACAATCGATGAAGAACCGCAAGGATGCGAGCGCGGATGACTGGTATCGAGTGGCCTATGCCTGTCTGCAGGCGAAGCAGATGGAGAAAGTGTACCCGGCGGTGACGCAGGCGTTGACCTTGAATCCCATGCATACAGAAACGAATCGTCTGTCACATTTTCTGACGCAGCAGACCCATTCCTCTGCAGCGCACATTCAACAGGCCTCTCTCTACACCCCTTTGAAGCAGCCGGGCTTCATTCGCCAGGCTCCCCAGCCGATTCCTGTCGAAGCTTTGACGCCTCCCCAGGGCTGGGAACACGTGGTCAAGCAGCCTGAATCGGGTGCAATCCTGCCGCTGCAGTAAGCTGTGTCCGGCACCCGAATACGGGCGGGGTGAGAATTCAGGGCGATTATGTTCAGTGGGAACCGTCAACTGTCGGCCTGTTGTCTGTTGATAACGCGAAGAAAATCCGACTCGCAGCCAGTGAGGTATTTTCGCTGTAAAATCAGGTGATTACGGGATCTAAAGCAAAAAAACGGGGTCCTTTATCGAATTTTGATACTTGAAAAAAGAAATGAGTGGACTAAATGATATAATGGCGAGGTTTTGCTATAGTAACCGGCAGGATTTGATTTCCGTAAAGAATACAAGAATCTTTAGTGAACGCTGCGTTTCACCTGAGACTGGATGATGAAAGACGTTTGCATGTTTGAATTTGTTTCCGATGTACTGAACCTCAAGCAGATGGATTCTGTGGAGCAAGGCAGGCAACCACTTTCCTCAGCCGGCACTGGTGCCAGTTCGCTGTCCCGCGTTTTACCCGATGTTGCCAATGACTCCACCCCTCATATCGGAGGGACTCTGGACCGGGTCGGGATGTCGGGTGTGGAACTCGTATTGCGTCTGCGTGATGCGTCCGGTGAGATCTTCCGGACTCCGGCACGCGCAGATGCCGCGGTCAGCCTGGATGATGAGCGGGTCAAGGGCATTCACATGTCCCGCCTGTTTCTGAGTCTGAACAATCGACTGGCAGACGCGGAGTTGTCGATGCCTGTCGTGAATGAGATCCTGCAGGACTTCGTGAAGACGCACGCAGACATGAGCGCCAACAGCTACCTGACGCTGCAGTACGAACATTCGATGAAGCGACCCGCGCTGCTCTCCGATCACGCCGGCTGGCGGGCCTATCCGGTGACGATTCAGAGTGCTTACCAGCAGGGCAAATACCGGCATCAGCTGACGGTGCAGTTAACGTACTCCAGTGCCTGCCCCTGTTCGGCGGCGCTGTCACGTCAGTTGATCCAGCAGGCGTTCGAGCGGTCTTTCGGCGATCGGAGTGAATTGTCGCACGATGAGATCTTCGAGTGGCTGGGAACTCCGGATGCGATCCTGGCGGTGCCGCACAGTCAGCGGAGCCATGCCGACGTGACCGTGGAACTGAGTGATGACCTGGAAGAGTTCCCGATTGAAACGCTGATCGATTACCTGGAACGGGTGATTGCGACTCCGGTCCAGACGGCAGTCAAACGCGAGGATGAGCAGGAATTCGCCCGGTTGAACGGCGCGAATCTGATGTTCTGCGAAGACGCGGCCCGCAAGCTGAAAGCGGCCCTGGAATCATACGAAGGCGTGAAAGACTTCCGCGTGGAGATCAATCACCTGGAGAGCCTGCACCCGCACGACGCGTCTGCCGTGGCCAGCAGTTCGCGGTCCTGAAACAGACTGGCAATTCGACTCATCAACCGGCCCGCTCTTCAGCGGGCTTTTTTTCTGCTACCACCGATTCACTCGGTCAGTAGTGGCTTTTCTATTTTCGCGAGAGTACCGACTTTTTTGATGTTCCTTCTTGCTAAGAGTCGCTCGATGCAATAATTTAATTTTATTAAAGAAATTAGTCTGGTTTGGCCCGAACTCGGGCTGCGATCAGTGCGTGACAGGGCGCGAGGCTCTGGGAACGCGCTCCAACTCAGGAAAGCAAACATGGTTTTGAAACGACTCCTCTCAATCACCTGTGTCTGTCTGGCTGCTGTCTGTACCGTGGGAGCAGAG
This sequence comes from Gimesia panareensis, assembly GCF_007748155.1. Lineage (GTDB taxonomy): Bacteria > Planctomycetota > Planctomycetia > Planctomycetales > Planctomycetaceae > Gimesia > Gimesia panareensis. Next base: position 5,719,308 of record NZ_CP037421.1, on the reverse strand, counting down.
GCAGGGGACAAAGCTGTCGCACCGAAAGATGGTGTGATTCACCTGTTTAACGGCAAGAACCTGGACGGACTGTATGTCTGGAACCGGGGGACTGAATATGAGGATCCGAAGAAGATCTTCACCGTCAAAGACGGCATGCTGCACATTTCCGGCGACGGTTATGGCGGTCTGATCACCAAGAAAGATTATCGCGATTACCACATGGTGATTGAATTCAAGTGGGGCGGCAAGACCTGGGGACAACGGGAAGACCGGGCCCGCGATTCCGGCGTGCTGATTCATTGTCATGGTCCGGACGGCGGTTATGGCAACACCTGGATGGCTTCCATCGAAGCACAGATCATCGAAGGGGGCGTGGGCGATATCCTGGTGCTGACCGGAAAGGATCCCAAGACCGGCGACCCGATTCCAACTTCGCTGACGACCCGCATCACCAAAGATCGGGACGGCGAAAAGGTCTGGAAGAAAGATGGCGATGAGATCACGCTGAGTTCCGGCCGGATTAACTGGTGGGGCCGCGATCCTGACTGGGCCGACAAAGTCGGCTTCCGCGGTAAGGACGACGTCGAAAGCGAGTTCGGCGAGTGGACGCGGATGGATGTGATCTGCAAGGGCGGCAAGATCAAGTACCTGGTTAACGGTGTGGTCGTGAATGGCGGCTACGACGCGAAGCCCGATCATGGCAAGCTGCTGGTGCAGACCGAAATGGCGGAAATGTGGGTTCGCAAATGGGACCTGTATCCGCTGGGCAAGGCACCCAAGTATAAGAAAGACTAAGTTCACTGTTTGTGAATTCAGCCCTGCTGTGGTGATGACCGGAGCAGGGCTTTTTTGTGCGCTGGTAGTGCGGGCTTTTCATCTGCGTGTGTGAGTGGCGGTCTGGTAGGATTTGCGGTTGCTGGAGGTCGTTGTGTGATCGTCTGCTGGTGCTGAGTTGTGCCTGATGTGGTTTGTTTCTCATGGGAGAGTTGGTGCTAACTTGGTCGTGAGAACTGCGACCTCTTGTTCGCTGCGCTCACCCCGGATTGCATCCGGGGGCACCCTTTTTTATTACTATTCGAGTGTTGATAACAGCACTGTCGGGCAAGCCCAATACTGTTCGGCACGATATTTGCGCACTGTCGTCTGGTAGTATAGAATACTGCCATAACGACAGGAATCAGCATGGCCAATCAACAGACTAATAGCATCGAAGCTTGTGACATCACCGGTCTTAAGTATCTGGATCGGGTTCTCCCGCTGTTTAAGCGACTGCGTCCCGAGGGAACTGAACGTGACAAAGCCGGTAACCGGCAACTGTTTTACGATCAGTATTGCGCACTGCAGTTACTGTACCTGTTCAATCCGATCGTGACTTCTTTGCGCGGATTACAGCAGGCCAGTGAGCTCAAAAAAGTCCAGCGAAAACTGGGCTGCCCGCGGTCTTCTCTGGGATCCCTTTCCGAAGCGGTTCGGGTCTTTGACCCTGAACTGCTGCGGGAAATTGTAGGCGAACTGATTGAAAAACTGCCTGCCCAGAAGCCGCAGGATCGGCGTCTCCAGGATCTGGCTCAGACGCTGACTGCCGTGGATGGCACGTTCCTCAAAACACTGCCGCAGATCACTCAGGCCTGTTTTTCAACCCGCCAGGACAAAGGCTGGCAGCTGCACACTCATTTTGAAATACTGCGGGGAATCCCGGTACGCATGGATCTGACGGATGCCACCGGTCGCAAAGAAGGTAATGAAAAATCCATGCTGACTAACGTGCTGGAAAAAGATCGTTGCTACATCCTGGACCGTGCTTATGAAAAATATGCCCTGTTTAATGCAATTGTGAATGCCGGCAGCAGCTACGTGTGTCGAATTCGCGGTGATCACATTTTTGTGGAACAGGAATCCCGTGAATTGACCGCAGAGGCCAGGGCAGCGGGAGTGCTGGAAGATCGGGTAGGGCAGCTGGGGTCTCCCAAGTCACGGAGAATAGAACACCCTGATCATCCGGTGCGTCGGATTACTGTCAAAGTCACTCCGCATCCTAAACGGGGAGGACGGAGACGGGAGGGGGCAAGCCAGGATCTGGTTGTGGCAACCAGTCTGCTGGACGTGCCTGCTGAGATCATTGCGCTGATCTATCAGCACCGCTGGCAAATTGAATTGTTCTTTCGTTTTTTAAAGCATGTACTTGGCTGTCGTCACCTGCTGAGTCAGAACCCGCAGGGAATTCAGATACAGACTTATTGCGCGATGATCGCCTGTCTGTTAATCAGTCTGATTACAGGGAAAAAGCCGACGCTCCGAACATATGAAATGCTGTGTTTCTATTTCAGTGGCCTGGCGGATGAGGATGATCTGATCAACCACATCAACCGTCTGCAATCCCACGAAACCAGATAGCACAGGACTCCTCGCCCGACTGCTGACTGTTGGTGACGAGATGATTCATGCTGCGCTGTTCGAAAGATTTCATAGCCGTGTATGAGCCATGACTGAATGAGATCTTCAAACAAAACTTCTAAAAAATGCAGTTCATAAGAGTTAAGCTGCAATCCACAATCAACTGCAAACCGTGAGCCGAACAGTATTGGGGCAAGCCGACAGTGGCACGCGGCCGTTTTATATTTACCATGAAATGCACGAACGGGTTGGGAGTGTCATCGTAAATTCAGCGGGTGACCCCGAATCAAATTCGGGGTTGTCGGAGACAACAGGAGGTCGTTGTGTGATGGCCTGCTGGAGATGCTTTGTGCCTGACATGGTTTGTTTCTCATGGATGGTCGGTTCTAAACTGCTCGTGTGAACTGTGACCTCTTGTTCGCTGTGCTCACCCCGGATTGCATCCGGGGGCACCCTTTATTTAGCTGTTGCCTTTGAAGTGTGAATCGAGTTGGAAATCGTCTGGCGGGCAGCCACACAGGGCTGCACCCTGCGATTGGTTTTATTCAGTAAACGGGGATTCTGCATGGATGATTTGATTCTCTTTTGTTGCTGTTTGATTTGGCCACAGTCGGGCAAGCCGACTGTGGCACACGCAAATCTGGAACATGGCGATCGATATATCAAACAAGTGGCTGGTGCTGTTCCGCTCATTCGTGGTTTTGATGTTGTTGAAGGGCACGAGGGAGTCGAGACAAAATTTTGTCCCAATGTGGCCAGATTTTGTCCAGGTGTGTCCCGGATTTTGTCCTTATCTGGCCGGGGTTTGTCCTGGTTTGTCTTGAACATTGGAGAGGGAACATTGCGGACTAGTGTGAAAGGTTTCGGTGGACGGAGAGTGAAAATCGACGGTGATTCAGGTGCCGTTTCGTCACTGGTTCTGAGTGTTCCAGTGCACGCCGACCCGCCTCGCGCGCGAGCCAGATTTAGAGCAACATACGATTCGGGACGAGCGGATCAAGGGCAATTTATTCAGGTCAAGTGAGCGCAGGGAGGCGCGATGATCAGTGTCTCAGGGAAGGGGGATGCATGACAGCGGCGCATAAAAAACACCGGTCTGTGTTGATCAGTGGCAGACCGGTGTCGGAATTATTTTTTCATGGCGACTTCGGAGTCGTCGGTCATGGCGAGTTCGGGGATTTCGTCCTGCATGACGGTAAACATCTCGGCGACTTCGGGTTTGAAGACGTCGCCGATGAGGATGTCGACGAGGTTGGTTTTGAACTGGGGGTATTGTCTGAGGAAGCTGCCGAAGCTGAACCCAGGGGCGTAGAAGGCGTAGACCAGTTTGCGGAAGTTCTCGACTCCGGCGCGATAGCCGGGGTACCACTGGCTGAGGCGTTCGACGGAGAAGTCGTTGGCCTCAAAGGCGTCGTTGATGGTATCGGCAACGAGTTCTCCGGATTTGAGAGCCAGGAAGACGCCGCTGGAGTAGACGGGGTCGATGAAGCCGAGCGCGTCGCCGGCCAGCATCCAGCCCGGTCCTACCGGCTGGGAGGAATGGTAGGAGAAGTCCTTGGTGGTCATGAACTCGGTGTCGGGCTGGGCGTTTTCCAGGCGGCGTTTGATGGCGGAGCAGCGTTCGACTTCCTGCCAGAAGATCTGTTCGCTGCTGCCCCGATCCTTGGCGAACATGTAGTTCATATCGCCGGTACAGCCGACGCTGACGACGTTGTCGGGGAGCGGAATGTACCAGAACCAGGAGTGTTTGCCCTCGGTCTGCAGGATGATGGTGGCCCCTTCGTCGATGCCCTCATCCCGGTGGGCGTTTTTGAAATGGGCCCAGACGGTGCCTTTCCGGAGGACCGGATCAGCCTGCTTGAGTTTGAGGCGGTTGACGATGAAGGCGGACTGCCCGCTGGTGTCGACGACGAGTCTGGATTTGATCTCGCGGGTTTCCTGCGAGGGGAGTTTCACGCGGACGCCGGTAACCTGTTCTCCTTCAGTGAGCAGATCGAGGACCTGGGTGCCGGTACGGATGGTGGCACCCTGTTTCTCAGCATTGTCGACGAGCATCTGGTCGAATTCAGCGCGGAGGACCTGCCAGGTCTGCGAGCTTTCGTGCTGTTTGTATTCGTTGAAGTAGAAGGGCATCGTCTCGACGCCTTCGTCGGTGACGAACTGCACGCTGAACTTTTTGGGGAAGGCGGTTTCTTTCAACTGATCGATCAGGCCCAATCGTTTGAGGGGCCAGTAGGTTTCGGGGATCAGTGATTCGCCGACGTGGAAGCGGGGGAAATGGGCGCGGTCGACGATCAGGGTTTTGCGGCCCTGTTCGGCGAGCAGCGCTCCGGTCGCGGTACCGGCCGGGCCGGCGCCGATGATAATTACATCGTATTCGGTATCGAGGTCAGGCTGTTCTGTTGTCTGTGTGTCAATCATGGAAAGCCTTTACATCTACAAATGGAAGTTGGTCTGGGGGGACACTATGCGGTTATAGCAGCGGAGCGGAAACTTCCAAGAGGTCAATTGCGGGTTGCTGGTTACAAAAAATGGTTGCCAGGCGTCCATAGGTCACCTGGCCGGGCTCGATGTGCATGACTTTAGCCAGTCCGGGGCCTGCTGTGATTCTCAGGACGGCTCCGAGATCAACGTGTCGTAAGACATTATGATTGATCAGTACGCGGCCCAGCGGAATCTCGCCGGCGAGGATTTCGTCCTTGACGGCCTGGGTCACATAATCAAAATTGAACTTCACGATGCCGAACTGAACGACATCGTCGGTGCCGCTTTTGACCAGCAGGATTTTCCGACTGTAAACATTTTCATCGAGTCTCTGGTCCAGCACGACCACATCGACGGGCGAATTATGATATTCCTCCATGGAGATGGTCATGTGGTGATTGTGGGCGAGCAGGGATTTATAAGGTTCGGGAGTGGTTGAGGAAGAAACGTGTTCGGCCCGTTCGAACAGTCGTTGTTCGTTCGGGAACAGTTTAACAAGTGCATCGAGTTCGTCTTGTGGGTTCACTTGGTCATAACTTCTTTTAATCAGGAGGGGGTCAGTGAGAGAACAGGAATCCGGAGATCCGCTGCTTAAGTGTATCTTACCATGCGATGTTCCGGTTCGAAATACTCCGTCAACAGGCTGTCGACCTGCAGCATCCCTTTGCGAGTCAGTTCGACCTGGGAGTCATCATAGGTCAGGTAGCCTGCTTTCTGCTGGTTGGAGAGTGCCTCGGCGAATTCTTCGGTGAGATCGACGCCGAATTTTTCCTGGAAGGGCTGCGTGCGGACGCGTCCTTCTTTGAGTTGCAGGATGAATTCGCGAATCAGCCGCTGGTGCTCGGTGGGTTCCAGGGCCCGGTTTACGGGGAGCTTACCGCTCTCTACCGTTTCGAGATAGTCTTCCAGTCGATCGAGGTTCTGATAATGTACGCCCTGCATGTGACCGAACGAAGAGACGCCGGTAGCGATGATGTCATTGCCGCGGAACAGATTGTCGCGATAGATGAAGCGGTCTGTCTCGGGGTTTTTGACGAGTTCGTTTCCGCTGGCGAGGTGATAGCCTTTGGCCTGGAGCGTATCGATGGCTTCGTTCATCCAGCGACGTTTGGTGGTCCAGTCGGCGATGGGCGAGTCGATGCCCATCTCTTTCATTTCCTTGGAAATGATGGTGTTGTGGGGGAGTTCCATCTGATAGATGGTGATGTTATCGGGGTTGAGCTCGGCTGCTTTTTCGACGGCCTGCGACCAGTTGTCGTCGGTTTCACCCATCATGCCGGCGATGAGGTCGATGTTGACCTGGGGGAAGCCGACTTCCTGAATCCAGTCGTAGGCGCGGAAGACTTCGGGAGTCAGGTGAGCCCGGCCGTTGGCTTCGAGCAGTTTGTCGTTGAAACTTTCAACGCCGAGCGAGATGCGGGTGATGCCGATCTCTTTGAGAGTCTTGACCTTTTCCAGGTTGAGGGTTCCCGGCTCGCATTCGAAGGTGACTTCCTGCGCGGTTTCCCAGTTGAGCAGGCTGGAGAGTCGATCGCGAACGGAGAGGAGCTGTTTGGAGCTCAGATACGAAGGAGTCCCACCTCCGAAGTAAGTGAAATCGAGCGTACGCCCTTTGATGGCTTCGACCTGGCTGAGCATTTCGAACTCATTCTGCAGGGCCTGGACGTAGCGTTCGATGGTTTTGGCGTTCTGTTTTTCGTAGACGCGGAAGTAGCAGAACTTGCAGCGTTTCCGACAGAAGGGAATATGGATATAGAGCCCCATGGGGATGCTGGTATCGGGGGGCTGGTGCAGGACTTCCTGAATACGGGTGACGTATTCCTGCTTCCACTGCGAAAAAGGGGGATAGTTGGAGATAAAGTAACTGCCGATTTCGGTAGTGCCTGTCGTTTCCAGATCCATAATGCTCTCAACGTTTTTCTATTGTCTTTCAGCAAACCAGTGCAGTCACCGGTTTTGATGATGATTGACGGGTCTTTCTTATTGTCACTTCTTTCCGAAACAATACAAGGCGCCATTTCGGGATTCTGTGCCAATGATCAGATGTCCCTGGCCGATCGCCGGGGAGGCGGTGATGTCGTCGCCTAAGTTCTTTTTCCAGAGAGTTTTACCATTTTTGAGATCGAATTCATACAGATTCCCGTCCGAGGAACCGACGAAGACGCGGTTCCCGAGAATGACAGGAGAGCTGTCGACACGGCCCCGGGTGCCGATTTTCCAGATCGGTTTACCGGTTTTGCGTTCGACGCAGTGGACCTGTTTATCGCGGCCTCCCGCGACGACGTGGGTCTCGGTGATGGCGGCCGAGGAATGGTAGGGGTATTCTTTCTTCGGATCTTTATAACTCCAGACGACCTTCGATTCTTTCCAGTCGACCGAGATGATCTCGCTGGCGTAGGTGCCGACGTAGAGATCATCTTCCCAGATCGCGGGCGAGGCAATCAGGTACGTCATCAGGGGCATCTGGCTGTGCTGTTTGCCGGTGTCGATGTCGATTACGCGGAGTTGCTCGTCACAACCAGTGACGAAGGTAAAGTGATCGACAATCGCGGGGGAGCAGTTTACGTAGCCGTCGGTTTCGAATTTCCAGACGAGCGACCCATCCTTGACGTTGAGGCAGTAGAGGAAATTATCGTAACTGCCGAACAGGATTTTATCGCCGGTGATGTTGGCGCTGCTGATGATTTCGGCGTCGGCTTTGAACATCCAGAGTTTTTTGCCGGTGGTGCGGTCGATGGCATGGAAGACGCCGTCTTCATCGCCGAGATAGACACCATTGGCGGTGACCAGGGGCGAAGATTTGAAACCCGGGGCAAATTTTTTCGGGTCGGGATTTTCGATCGAGCGATATTCCCAGACGGGTTTTCCGGTTTTGAGTTCGAGGCACTCGACGTAGCCGTTGAGGCCGGCCATATAGACTTTGTCGCCGACGATCGCGGCAGTGGAGGCGATGCCGTCGGAAGAGGGGTATTTCCAGAGCAGATCCAGTTTTTCCGGGAGGGTGGTGCGGGCGACGCCCTGTTGCAGATTCCCGTTGCGGAAGGAAGGCCAGTCCTGTGAATCTGCCCGGGGAGCAGTGTCGGCTGAAGTGTCTGCTTTTTTATCTGCTGGTTTTTCCGCAGCAGAAACAGACAGACCGACAACGCACAGACAGAGCAGGGCCGCCATGGTCCGAAAAGGGAGTAGATTCGATTGATCAAGCTTTAGAACGCGCATTCATACAATTCCCGTAAAGAGGACTGATCGACAGGGCGGGGATTGAAATTGCCCGTCCATTGCCGAGAGGCTTCTTCAGCCAGTTGATCGAACAGACCGGTATCGACTTCGCATTCGGAGAGCGTGGTCGGGGCGCCGGCCAGGGAGACGAGGGACTGGATGTGTTCGGCAAGTAAGCCGGGGCCCTCGGGATCTTGCGGGGCACAGAGTCCCAGATCAGAAGCGAGCAGGGAGTAATGATCGCCTACCAGTTCCGCATTGAAACGAATGACATGGGGGAGCATGATGCCGATGGCGACGCCGTGGGTCAGACCAAAATGAGCCGACAGGGGATTCGCGAGAGCATGTGTGGCACCGAGCATCGAGTTTTCAATGGCGGCTCCGGCGAAGTGGGCTCCGAGCTGCATGTTTCCGCGGGCGGTCAGGTCATCGGGAGAATTCAGGACCTCGGGGAAGCTGCTGGCGAGCAGCGACCAGGCGCGGCGGCTGAAGAGTTTCGAGATTTCATTGCGGGGTTTGGTGACGAAGGTTTCGAGTGCATGGCTCAAGGCATCGATGCCGGTGACATGGGTGACCGAGCGGGGCATGGTCAGTGTGAGTTCGGGGTCGAGGATCGCAACGCGGCAAGCGGCTTTTTTATCGCCGCAGGCCATCTTCATATGAGTTTCGGGATGCGCGATGACGGCGAACGACTGGGCTTCACTCCCGGTGCCGGCGGTGGTGGGGACGGCGATGAGGGGCAGCATGGGCTTGGTCGCTTTGCCGACGCCCCAGTAGTCTTCCATCTTTCCGCCATTGGTGAGCAGGAAGTTGATGCCCTTGGCACAATCCATACTGCTGCCGCCCCCGAGTCCGACGATGAGGTCGATGGGCTGCTGGCGGGCGACGGCAAGACCGCGTTCGACATCTTCGGTGGTGGGGTTGGCGTGGACATCGTCGAAGGTGGTGATCTCCAGGCCTGCCTGTTCGAGCGAGGCGACGCCCCGGGCTTCGTGTCCGGCTTCTGCGAGACCTTTGTCTGTGACCAGCAGCACATGCTTGGCGCCCTGTTCCACGGCGAGCTCACCGAGACGGCTCAGGGTTCCGCCACCAAAGACGATTCTGGTGCGGGGCTGATAGTCGAAGGCAGAAAGCGAGGCACCTTCTCCCTGATCCGTTTTCAGTCTGGTTGAAGATTTCGAATCCATGACGCCGAAGTTTTCCTTACTCTGTCGATCAGTTGATCAGGCTGAATGATGATTCACGCTGGCGGGTGTTCCATGTTGAATCCGTTTCCCTGTGCGGGGACAGGTGTGCGAAATCGTCTGTTTTGTCTGGTGAGATTAATCAGGCAGGTCTCTGTTGGGGCGCGCAACTTCCAACGTTGGTCATCCATTCCCTTCCGTTATAAACACCGTAGAGCGCTCACTGGCATCGATCCAATTCAACACAGTGTGTGTCTACTGTTCTAATTCTGATCAAAATCGTCGGGAATTTCCAGTAGTCAGCACTGATTTATAGGCGGTTCGCCGGTCTTAAGCGATGTTTAAATCGCAGTTTAGGGAAAACTCAGTCTAAATACAGCCTGTTATTGTGGATATAAACTTCCACCGCCCGCGGCGTCATGTAACGGACACTTTTGTTTTCTTGAACCCGCTGGCGGATGTCTGTCGAAGAGAGATCGATGCCGGGCATGGTGACCCAGGTGATTTTTTCCACAACCGCCTCGCCGAGTTTTTCTTTGAGCTCGCTAAGGTCTGGTAAACTTATGTTCGGTCGATTGACGCCGATCAGGTGGGCCTGCTCGAGGATGGCTGCCGGCTCGCGCCAGGTATGGAAATCGCGGACCGAGTCGGCTCCGATGATCAGGAAAAAGTCGTTGTCGGGGTGGGACTCTTTCAACTGGCGGAGGGTTTCGACGGTGTAACTCGGACCCTCGCGGTGCAGTTCGAGATCTTTAATAACGAAGGTGGGATTCCCGGCGCTGGC